>JBDRCS010000057.1:0-39967 GCA_043821615.1 Patescibacteria group bacterium | reverse complement strand
TTTTTTTATTGGCCAATTCAAAAGATTCTGTTTCGGCTGCGATTGTTTTTTCTTTTGATTCCGGACTGGTATCTTCCACTTCAATATCAACGCCGTTCTTTTTTAGAAAAAAACGCTCACCCGCAGTCAGCTTTTCTCCTTTTTCATATTTATTCTTTAAAGCGCCTAAATCCATATCCTTATAATATCACATTGCCAACAACAAATAAATCAATTAATATACCCAATATGAAAATACTTGGCATAGAAACAAGCTGTGACGAAACTTCCGCCTCAGTTGTGGAACATGAAAAGGGTCGTTTTTCAGTTTTATCAAACATTGTTTCCTCGCAAATATCCATTCACCGTGAAACCGGTGGCGTAGTCCCGGAAGTGGCTGCGCGTGAACATGTGAAAAATATTATTCCTGTAATCAATGGCTCCCTTTGGGATGCGCAGACAAAATGGGAAGACCTGGACCGGATCGCCATTGCCTCCGGCCCCGGTCTTATTACCTCGTTAATAGTGGGCACGGAAACAGCCAAGGCTCTTTCTCTATTATGGAAAAAGCCAATATTTAAGGTCAACCATATGGAGGCTCATATTGGGGCCAACTTTCTCTCCAATAAAAAAGTGCTATACCCGGCCTTGTGCCTGATTGTCTCTGGCGGTCACACTGAAATTGTTTTGCTTTCCCGCCAGGGAGAGTATCAGCTGATCGGCACCACCCAGGATGATGCGGCCGGCGAGTGTTTCGATAAATGCGCCAAAGTAATGGGCCTGCCTTATCCCGGCGGACCGGAAATTTCCAAGCTCGCCAATCGGGGCAAGCCGGTCATTGATTTTCCGCGTCCTATGCTGGATTCCGGCAACTACGATTTTTCCTTTTCCGGCCTCAAAACCGCTTTTCTCTATGAAGAGCCAAACTTCAAAGATTATAGCCAGCCCGACATTGCCGCCTCTCTGGAAGAGGCAATAGTGGATGTTTTAATTAAAAAAACTAAAGAAGCGTCAAAATATTATAATGCCCGGACTTTTTTGCTGGCCGGCGGCGTCTCTGCCAATCAAAGGCTGCGTACTAGATTTAGGGAAACTTTTGAAAATACCCTGATTCCGGACCTGGAATTCACCACCGATAACGCGGCCATGGTTGCGGCCGCCGGCGCCTACAAGAAAAAAGCCACCAATTTATTTAAAATTCAAGCCGATCCCAATTGGGAACTTGTTTGACAATGTAAATAATTTTTGTTATTCTTTATTTAAATTCGGCGATCCAAACCAATGGGTCGTTTTTAATTTTATGAGTAAATATTTATTAAAAAATAATCGAATTTATTACTTAATTTTTTCGACATATAAAAAAATCCCAATTTTTTCAAGTTACATTTTAAGTAGTTTAATCGAGGATTATTTATTTTATTATTATTCCAAGTATGATTTTAAAATTTATTCATATTCAATTATGCCTTGCCATTTTAATTTAATGGTAAAATTCGTTAAAGGGATTGATATTGAAAATTTTGAACATGATTTGAAAAGTTATTCAACCAATCAATTGTTATTTTATATAAACAATATTGAAAATTTGGATTATGAATATGTTTGTGGTAAAAATTGTTTTTGTAAAAAATTTCCAATAGATAACGTTAGCGGCGAGCCTCTGTGCTCGTCGCGAATAAATGAAAATATGTTTATAAATTCCCGCCCCGGGCACAGAGGCCCGGGGCTAACCTCAAATCCAGTTAGCGGGCAGCCTCCGTGTTGCCCGCGGTCCATAACCCAAGAGACATTAAATATAATTAAATTAAGACAACGCATTTGGCGTCATGAATCATGGAAAGAAATTATGGATGATGAAGAGCAATTTGATCAAAAATTAAATTATACGTTTAATAATTATAAAAAACATCACTTGAAGACAAGCTCAATTCGGTATATAATATCTCCCTATGAAATACCAAGACAAAATATACGGCGAATTTAAAATCACAGAACCGGTTATCCTGGAGCTTTTAGAATCCGCGCCCATGCAGAGGATAAAAGAGGTGAATCAATACGGTGCCAGCTATTATCGTTTCTCTCACCTTGATACCACCAGGTTTGAGCACTCGGTGGGCGTCTACTATATTCTTAACCACCTCAATGCCACTTTAGAAGAACAAGTCGCCGGCTTGTTGCATGATGTCCCGCACACGGCCTTTTCCCATGTTATCGATTTTGTCTTTGGCGGAGAAAGTGGCGTGCCTTTTCACGAGGAATTTCACGAAACCATTATTAACAATTCAGAGATACCGGCCATCTTAAAAAACCATCAAATAAATTCGCAGGACATTTTTAATCATTCCAAATATAAATTATTAGATCGCGACTTGCCGGATTTATGTGCGGACAGAATAGATTATTTTTTCCGGGACATGGTGACTGACAAAGCTCTAAAAGTAGCCGAGGTGGAGGAATATTTTCAGGACATGGCCCGCTTTGAACAAGACATTGCTTTTGAGCATCAGGCAATTGCCAAAAAATTTGCGGAAAAATTCCGGGACGCTTCTGACCGCCTCTGGGGCAACCCTTACCAGGCTGCGCTTTACCACATCTTTGCCGAGGCTATTAAAATCGGATTGATAGAGAAAGTGATTGATTTTAAAGACCTTTTTTCAACCGACGAAATAGTTTATAATAAATTAGTTGAGTCTAAAAATGATTCTATTGTCTATCGTCTTAATCAAGTGAAAGATTTAAAAATAAAAGAGAATCCGGATGATTACGATTTTTTTATCAAAGCTAAAATCAGAGTCATTAATCCTTATGTTCTGAAAGCTGGGAAATTAATTCGGCTTTCCGTGCTAGATCCCGAGTTTCATAGACAAAACCAGTCTTATTATGATAAAAAGAGAGCAGGCTTTTACATAAAAATAATAAATAATAGATAAATATAACTCTTGTTTCCCCCTCTCCAGAAGTGGAGAGGGGGACAGGGGGTGAGGATATGAAAGAATTACCCAAAGCATACGACGCTTCCAAAGTAGAAGACAACATCTATAAAGAGTGGGAAGACTCTGGTTTTTTTAATCCCGATAACCTGCCTGCCGGCAAGGCAGGTCTTAAAGGAAAAAAGACTTTCACAATTTCCATGCCCCCTCCCAACGCCACGGGCAAGCTCCACATCGGCCATGCCATGTTTTTAACCTTGGAAGACCTCATGATCCGCTATCACCGTATGAAGGGCGAAAAAGCTCTTTGGGTGCCAGGCACAGACCATGCTGCCATTGCCTCAAACGCCAAAGTAGAGGCTCAGCTCAAAGAAGAAGGCAAAACCAAGCACGACCTTGGCCAAGAAAAGTTTATCGAACGCGTCAACCAATATGTAAAAGACTCACAAGAAACCATCCGCAACCAAATCAGAAAAATGGGTTCTTCCTGCGACTGGTCTCGTGAAAGATTTACCATGGATGAAGGCCTTACCAAAGCCGTGCAAGCCATGTTTGTAAAAATGTATGAAGACGAGCTTGTTTATCAGGGTTATCGGATTGTAAACTGGTGCCCGCATTGTGAATCCACTTTGTCCGACGACGAAGTCGAACACAAAGACCAGTCTGCCCAGCTTTATTACATGAAATATGGACCGTTTGTAATTGCTACCTCTCGCCCGGAAACCAAGCTGGGCGACACTGGCTTGGCTGTGCATCCGGATGACAAGCGCTATCAAAAATATGTCGGTCAAGAAATCGATGTTGATTTAGCTGGCCACAAGATAAAAGTAAAGGTTTTCGCAGATAAAGATGTTGATCAGGAATTTGGAACCGGTGCCATTGGTGTGACGCCTGCTCATTCTCAGACAGATTATGCCTGGGCCGATAAATATGGCTTAGAGAAAATTCAGGTTATTAATGAAAAGGGTACGATGACAGACGAAGCGGGAAAATATGCCGGCCTTGCTGTAAAAGAAGCGCGCCAAGCCTTCTTAAAAGACTTAAAAGAAGCTGGACTTTTAGAGAAAGAAGAAGACTATCAGCAATCCACCTCCATTTGCTATCGCTGTGGCACGGCTATCGAGCCGCTTTTGAGCAAGCAATGGTTTATAGACGTCAACAAAAAAATAAAATCCTTAAAAAATAAATCTCTTAAAGAAAAATCACTGGAGGTTGTTAAAAATAAAGAAATAAACATCATCCCCGACAGATTTGAAAAAATATATTTTCACTGGATGGAAAATTTGCGCGACTGGTGTATTTCCCGCCAGATTTGGTTTGGCCATCGCATGCCGGTTTGGTATAAAAAGGAAGATTTGGTAAAAGAAAATCCTGTTGTTCAAGTTGAGTCTCCTGGGGAGGATTATGTTCAAGAGTCAGATTCATTAGACACGTGGTTTTCTGCAGGTATGTGGACCTTCTCTACTTTAGGTTGGCCCGCCTCCGTTAAAACTATGGCGGGTAAACCCGAAAAAACTGGTGATTTGAAAGAGTTCCATCCAACTCAGGTTATGGAAACCGGTTACGACATTCTTTTCTTTTGGGTGGCTCGCATGATCATAATGACCACTTATGCCATGGGAGAAGTTCCATTTGAAAATGTTTACCTGCATGGTTTGGTCCGCACCCGCACCGGTGAAAAAATGTCCAAATCAAAACCGGAAACCATTATTGATCCCCTGGATATGATTAAGGATTTTGGCACCGACTCTCTCCGGCTTTCCTTATTAATCGGCACCTCGCCTGGCAATGACATTAAGCTCTACAAAGAAAAAATCGCCGGCTACCGGAATTTCGTAAATAAATTATGGAATGTTTCTCGATTTATTTTCTCCACTTATGAAAAGCCAAAAGAATATAGTAATCCTAAACCAGAAACGACTACAGATAAAGCCATTCTCCATTTATTTGACGAGCTTATTAGCAAGACCACCAAAGATCTGGACACTTTTGAATTTGGCCGGGCTTATGACCGTATTTATGAGTTTGTCTGGCACGAATTTGCAGACTGGTATCTAGAAATTTCCAAGTTTGAAAAAACTGAATCTAAATCCCAGATTTTATATTACATCTTAGAAGGCCTTTTAAAACTATTACACCCTGCCATTCCTTTTGTTACCGAAGAGATCTGGAAAAATCTAGATAAAAAAGAAACTCTCATGATTGCACCTTGGCCAGAATCTAAAAAACATGAACACAAAGAAGAAGTAAAAATATTTAATAAAGCCAAAGGCACCATTACTGATATCCGAAATCTAAGAGCAAATTATCAAATCAAGCCCCAGCAAAAATTAAAAGCTAAGCCCACAAAACAGATTTCCGATAAAGGCAAAGAACTTATTATAAATTTAGGCAGCATTGATTTTGTGGAAAAATTGCCGAAAGAAGGAACAGTTTCTTTAGAGTTTATTGATCTTAATTTAGAAGGGTTAGTAGATTTTGAACAAGAAAAGGCTAAGCTAACTAAGGAAAAAGATCAGTTAGAAAAATATCTGATCGGCCTAGAAAAGAAACTTTCTAATAAAAAATATCTGGAAAACGCTCCAGATAATATAGTGTCTCAAGACAAGGAAAGACTGGCTGAAAAGCAAAACGAATTAGTAGAACTGAATAATCAAATTAAGAAGCTTTAAGATCCGGCGCGTCTTCAAGTTGTTGGCCCGCCACTTTAAAGACTTCTTCCAAAGTGGTTACGCCGTCTGCAGCTTTTAGCAGGCCGTCTTGAAGCATGGTTGTCATGCCGGATTTATGTGTCAGGTCTCTCATTTCATATTCACTCACGGCCCCGCCTAAAATTGCCTGCTCAATCTCCGGATTAATCGTAAACACTTCATAAATACCGATTCTGCCTTTTAGGCCGGCATTATTGCATTCCGCACAGCCTTTGCCTTTATAAAATTTTAGATTTTCCAGATCAGGCACTTTTTCTCCGGAGTTTTCCGGAATCATGGAAAGGCCTCGTTTGGCTTTTTCCAGCAGTTCAAAGTCTGGCGTAACTTCAGTTTTGCATTTCTGGCAAATAGTTCGCACCAGTCTCTGACCAATCACGGCATTAATGGCCGGCGCCAATAAAAATGGCGGCACACCCATGGAAAGAAACCTTGGTATGGATCCGGATGCATCATTGGTATGAATAGTGGAGAGCAATAAATGACCGGTCAACGCAGCTTGCACGGCCGTTTCTGCAGTTTCCAGATCTCTAATTTCACCAACCATAATAATATCAGGGTCTTGCCTTAAAATTGATCTGATACCGGCGGAAAAGGTGTAGTCTTTGGAATGGTCAATCTGAGACTGGGCAATACCTTTTAATTTATATTCAATCGGATTTTCCAGGGTAATGATTTTTGTTTCCGGCTTATTGAGGGTGTTCAAGATGGCATACAAGGTTGTTGTTTTACCGCTACCAGTAGGACCGGTTGTCACAATCATGCCGTTTGGTTTATCTATTTCTGCCTGCAGTCTTTTAAACACAGTTGGCCTTAGTCCTAATTTTTCAAAAGTAAGCTGAATGGAGCCGGAGCGCAACAAACGCATAACCACGGATTCGCCATAAGTCGTGGGCAGGCAGGAAACACGAATGTCCATCTTTTCCGCCTTGGAATCGATAGTAATTCGCCCATCCTGAGGAACATCGCTTACATTTAATTTCAGGCCGGATAATTCCTTGATGCGGGAAATTAGCCGGTGCCACAAGTCTTTTGGCAGGCGAGCCACTACTTGCAGGATGCCGTCAATTCTAAAACGAACTGTAATGTCATTTTCCTCAGCTTCAATATGAATATCAGATGAGCCGGCATTCATGGCGCTGGCAATAATCATAGCAAAGGCATTGGTCATGGTACTTTCTGGAATCTTTTTTTCCAGGTCAGAAAAATTGGCAACTTCATTCTGCAGGGCTTTTAATTGTTCGTCTGTAATTTTAACTCCAATTTGTACTTTTCTGGTTTTTGCGACAGAGCCGTAAAGCTTCATGGCTTGGTCAAAGCTATGCTGTGAAGTTAGATATAATTCAATTTTTTGGCCTCTTAAAGATTTTTGCAGAGAGGTAACAACGTCATTAATTGCCGGGTTGTCAGGATTGGGAGTAGCCAGCCGAACTTGATTTTGCATATGAAAAAAACAAAGCACTTCTGCTTCTTTTGCTTTTTCCTCTGAAATCAAGGAAATAATTTCAGGGCCAATGGGAAAGCCCTTTAAATTAATATATTGCATGGAAAGTTGACCGGCTTTTTCCTTGGTCATCTTTTCCAGCTTATTCAATTGTATCTCCCTTATTTTTTCCTGAAGAGCATCGTCTCTTTCTTGGGGAGATTTTAATAAATCATCTGTAGCCATGGCAATATTATACCAGAAAACTTTTTACCTGACTACTGATTTTAATCTGCCTAAAATTAATTGTTCTGCCTCTTCCCGGGTTTTTCCGGTGAGTTTTATATAAGTAAAGTCTTGGTTTCCGGTCGGTTTAAATTCTGAAAAGACCTTAAAAGCGTCAATATAGTGGGCTGTGGCAATTACAGCTTCGGTAAATCCGGCATAATCTTCATATACAATAAACACATTTTCCGCATCCGGAGTATTAATAATCAGCTCGTCTATTACCTTGTCCAAATCGCCTTCCTTGGCGCCGGCTTCCCGAAAGTCATCCTGGCTTAAAACAGACCAGACAATTTTCTTTTCCGAATCCGATTTAATGGTTGCCAGGGCTTTGCCCCAGAGCTTCAAAGTGGCCAGGCTCTTATTTTGAAAAAGATTTTTAACAATATCGTCCCGTCTTGCCCCCTGAGAAATCAAGTGAGAGGCAATAGCCAAGGATCTTGGCGTAACTGAATTGGTTTTAAAGCTCTTGGTTTTTGAAATAATGCCGGTTAATAAATTTGTGGCTATATATTCATCTAAATATTCTCCGCCCCAGTCATTAGTAAGTTCAAAAATAATTTCTGAAACACTGGTCGCAGTTACATTTATTAAATTTATTTGGCCGTAATGTTCATTGGCTGGGTTGTGGTCGATGTTAATGATTGGCGTGTGATAGAAAAATTCGGCATTATTATCGTAAATAGCTCCCAGAGAGTCTAAATCAGGCGTGTCAATCGTAATAATTAAATCAAAAGCAAAGTTGCCTGAGCTGGTGGTTACATCTCTTTCTTCATAAAAGCCGTTCTTTGGAGTGATATAAATATTTAATTGATTGTCTTTAATGTCGTATTCCAAATTTTCCGGCTGAGTTTCAGCCGTGTCCACAGTAATTATGAATTTTCTTAAAGAAGAAAGATCAGCGTAAATTTCCTTGCTTTTTGGTAGGAAATTATGATCACTTGGCAAAACAAAATCAGAAGCCACGACTTTTGCTCTTTTGCCCAGTTTTTCCAATACTGAAAAAATGCCCAGTCCGGAGGCAATTGCATCGGTAGTGGGCTTTTTTGGCAGACAGACCAGTATATTGTCTCTCTGCTTAATAATTTCTAATATTTGTTTTTCGGTTTTTAATCCCATATTCAATATTTATTTAATCCCCGGTTTTTAGGAGAATAGAGTATATTAGTACTTTTAACAAAATATGTCAATGTGCTATACTACTAATCCATGAAAAAAGCTTATTTTTATCTAATTTCATCATTTTCTCTACTTTTATTACCTGTTTTAGGATTTGGAGCCACTGCCCCGGAAATAACCTCAGTTTCATCAGACTGGATCTCTGTTACCAGGCGCACTCAGGAGAATTCTTCCACTCTGGCAATTTATGGGGACAATTTTTCTGACCTTATTTTTAATGATGATGTGAATATTTATTTGGGCGACTTTCAGGGTGTAAATGTGGCCGGC
This sequence comes from Patescibacteria group bacterium, assembly GCA_043821615.1. Classification (GTDB taxonomy): domain Bacteria; phylum Patescibacteriota; class Patescibacteriia; order UBA9570; family JAHJKD01; genus JBDRCS01. Next base: position 31,193 of record JBDRCS010000057.1, on the reverse strand, counting down.
AACAATGAAGCCGTGAACGCCACTTTTTATTTTGATAAATCTACAGCTCCGAATGGAGATTATTATTTATCTATTAAAGAAGGGGAAACAGTTTTATTTCAATCCGACATTCCCATTAAAATATTTAATCCCTATGGTGTTAAATATCAAAAACCAAAATTAAAAAAGTTTTTTAAAAATACTAAAAAGAAAAAGGTTTCTAAGAGAACAGTCGGCCTAAATGTTCATCAGACCATGGCCGGAGATTCTGCCAATGACGCCGAATATCAAAACAAATTGGAAAATTCCAAAACTAAGTGGGCGCGGGAACATTTCTCCCACCAGTTAATAATGGGTGCTGACCAGTCCGGCTGGGTTACCCGCTATGACAAGGTTATGGAAGAATACAAGGATGACAATATCCGCGTCGTGGGCATGCTGGCCTACGATCAAAACCAGGATTACACTAAGCCCTCAGTCGGCGCCTGGAAAAAATATGTCCGCTACACCGTCCGCCGCTATCGCAATTATGTGGATGTCTGGGAAGTCTGGAACGAGCCGGACTCAGATGAATATTTAAAGCCCAATACAATTTCCGAATATGCCTCGCTTTTGAAATCCGCTTCCAAAATTATCAGGCAATATGATCCCAACTCAAAAGTTCTCAACGGCGGTATTGCTGATATTTCAAAAGTTAATTACATAGACAATCTTTATGAATACCATAAATATTTTGACGCCTTAAATATTCACCTCTATTATTGCGGTGAATATGTGCTTAATGGCAACAACAATGCTCAGCGCGAAGCCATGGAAACTTTGGAAAAGACAATCTTCAAAGGCAAGCGCAAGAAAAAAGTCTGGGTCACAGAAATCGGTTGTTCTTTGGGCACTGCCGGCGTGAACCAAAACACTCAGCGTGATTATCTAAAAAAATCCACTTCCTATTTACTAGAAAGGGGATATGTTCAAAATATATTATTATATACAACTCGAGATAGAGATTTAAGCGATCAATATGAAGCCTACTTTGGCCTCATGGATCTTAATTTTCAAAATAGAAAAGCTTGGAAATGGTATCGGAAAATACCAAGAAAATGATAAGAACCCTCGCCAGAAGGCTCGGGCTATTAGATGGCAAATAGGGCGAGGCTTCTGCCGAGCCGACTTAAAAAAATTTAGAAAGCTCCTTATCTTTCTTCAACTTTTTAATATTCCTTGTAACCTGCCTATAAAAAGCCGGGTAATGCTGGCGGTTAATCATATGGCCTCTGTATCTGGAACGATATGGGGGTTTTTGAATATGGGCCACTTCATGGGCCAGGGTGCTCATTATGCTGGGATAGGCCTTGGGCTGGCCTCGTGCCGGCGTAAACACATCAATCACGATTTTCTTTTTGGCAAAATTAATATATCCCAAAGTGCAGGACTTGGGATTTTTTAAGGCCTTCCTCTGCATCGGTAAGATGTCAAATCCTTTACAGTTTAATACCTGGCAGACCCGGTCAAAGATTTCCAAACAAGTTTTAATATGCTCTTCATTAGTCATAGCGTTCATTATAATCTTTATTCTGCCAATTGACAAAACCGCTCATTTTCATTAATATTCTGCAATCAAGGAGGGTCCTGTGATTTGTTTCACGGGATTGCACATTAAACAACAAAGCCCCTAAACGGAGGCCGGGGATGAAAAGAATCGTATTTAATTGGCAGATGGCCGGCAACTGGGTCGGCATCAGCATTCTCGCCGCCTTCGCTTCGGTGGCTGTCTATCACTTCTTCGGAATCTGGCCCACCCTCGCTGGTGTGGCCGTGGTCTTCTGGCTTCTCACCCGCTACCCCTTCTGGAGCCGCGAGTGAGCGGATCTCAGAATCGAGGAGAAAACCCATGACTAATGAAACAAGGGATCCCAGCAGTCTCCCGCACGATCTGGGCAAACTGCCGGATGAGCTGGAGGCTACCTACGACGAAATCAATCCGCTCCCGGCTTCGGGCTACTCTGGTGAGTCCCACACCTATCGGGGCATCACTGGTGAAGACTCGACTCCCGTGGAAGCCGTGGTCGAGGCTCTACCTGACGAGGACGAAGAGCCGACTCCGCCTCTGGCCGTCCCCCCTCCGGTTCGTCCGGCCATGCAGCCTCCTCCGCCCAAGCGCCAACAGCCGCGCCAGCGTCTGGCCCACCCCATGATCTGGCTCCTGCTGATCACCAGCCTCACCATCAACTTCGCTGGCTACTACGTGGCTATGGCCTACCTCGACACCGAGGTCGAGCTCCGCATCAGCGAGCGCCAGACCCCCCAGCAGCTCTTGGAGGATCGCCAGACCCTGGACGAGGTCTCTGCAAGAGTCGTCCGCACAGCCCTGGACAAGGCCCTTCCCGTTCTGAGCAAGGACAAACTCGAGACGCTGGATGAGAGCTGGAACCTGCTTCCCAGCTCTGGCTCGCCAGTGGACTCGGCCATCCTGCTCCTGCTCGAACTGGAGCACGAGGTCGAGCTCGCCGCCGCTTGTGCCGATTCCGGCCAGCACCGCGAGATTCGACTCTACGCCCGCAACTTCCGCCTCCAACTCCAGAAGATGAACTATCTGGTGCAGGATGGAGTCTACCTGGAGAGCTCGGCAGGCCAGGACAAGAGCGAGTTCACGATCATGATGGAAGAACTGCACTCCATCATGTACCCTCTCAACCCCAACCCGACGCCCTGAAGGAGGCGTCAAGACCGGGTACCTCATTCGCATCCCACGTGAGTGAGCCCCGGTTTTTTAATTGAGTAAAAAATGGTATACTTTTTAAGTAGTTAAATAAACTACGGGGATAACCGCGGATGCGGTGCTCCGCGGTTATCGCTATCATATAGATGAATAACCCGGGGGCACTGTACCCCAGGTTATTAAGTATTAAACAAAAAATTATGACAACAACCGGAAAAATAATATTAACGGTTTTTATTATCCTCGTTTTCCTATTATTTGCCGTTTTGGGTATTACCGCCTATTTTGGCTACGTCTATTATCAGGAATATCAGGACATGCCCCAGGTTTCAGACGGCGCCATAGAATGGGAACCGGCCTCTAAAATGGAAAAATTCACAGACAAGGAATTTGAAGATTTTGAAAGCGCCGCCAGACCTGTATCTGCTCTTGAAGAAAAAGGCAGTAGTTTTATTGATGACATTGGTTTAGGCGATGTTACCATGGATTCTGTCGAAGAAGCACCTCTTATGGCCGGCTCACCAGAAGGCTTGGGAGCAGCCCCTGAAGATGAAAGTATCACCAATGTCCAGGAACAGGGCGTAGACGAAGGTGATATTGTAAAATCCTATGGTGACTATTTGGTAATATTAAGAAGAGGAAGATTATTTACGGTTAAATTAAAAGAAAATGGCGAAGATTTATTAAAACCTGTTTTCAAGTCAGAAGCTTACCCTGCCGGCTCCACTCTTGGCACCTATTATGATGAAATGCTTATCTCCGACGACAACATCATTGTGATTGGTTATTCCTATTCTATGGAAGCCACAGAAATTGGATTATTTAAAATTGACGACCAAGGCACCATCACTCATGAAAACACTTACTTCATGGATTCAAATGATTATTACTCTTCTCGCAACTACGCTTCCCGCCTTGTTGACGGAAAGTTAATTTTTTACATGCCCTTATATTTAAATACCTGGGATTACGATACAGGTGAATACGATGCCCATCTGCCGGAAATTAAAAAATGGATTTCAGGCAGTGAAGTTGGTCCGGGCAAACAAATTCTCAGCCCGGAAGATATTTATAAGCCAATTCAAGAAGTGGAGAATCCAACTTTGCATACTGTTGTTAGCTGTGATTTAGCTTCAAACGATTTCGATTGCAATGCCCAGGCTGTATTGGGACCCTATGCCAGAAATTTCTATGTCTCTTCCGAAACCGTCTATGTCTGGGTTTCTGACAATGATTATTTTTACTATGATTATGATGCCAATAAAGGTGAGCCCAATGCGCATATCTATGCCATGCCACTTGACCTTAGTGAGGTGACGGCAGTTCAGGCCTATGGTGCCCCTATCGATCAATTCTCCTTTAAGGAAACCGAGGATAATTTAAATGTCATGGTTCGGGATGAAGGGTTTGGCGATGCCATGTGGAATGCCGAATATTCAGATTCTGACCTTTCTTTTGTTCAAATTCCCCTTGAAGATTTTACGGCCTCAATTGGCAAAGTAGACACAAATGATTATTTTGTTCTGCCTGTCCCTGATGGCTACACTTTAGTAAATCGTTATGTAGGTGATTACCTTCTTTATGGTTCTGGTGATCTCTGGTGGGAAGATAACTATGCTGGCGATTCTGTTTATGTAATGAACTACACTCAAAAAGATAAAAAAGTTCAAGAAGTAGAGCTTGGATCTACTGTAGATCGCATTGAAGTTTTAGATAACAACAACGCTGTAGTTATTGGAGGCAAAGGCAATGATTTATTATTTAATTGGGTAGCTCTTTCCGATAATCCCACCAAAGACAACACCTATACCATGGCTGACGCTGTAGAAGGGGAAACCAGAAGCCATGGCTTCTTCTATTCTGCGGCTGAAGGCGTGCTTGGCTTGCCTACCCGCTCTAGCGGAGAGGGCGTTTCACAATTATGGGAAGAATCTAATGGTGTAAAGTTTTTGGAAGTAAACACAAATTCTAATTCCTTCAAAGACCTGGGCTCTCTTGATGCCCCTCCTGAAGAAGAGAGAGATCTTGATCTTGACATCGATGAATATGATAATTGTGAATATTCCTGTGAAGACTGGTATGGCAATTCCCGACCAATTTTCTACCTGGACAGAATCTTTGCCCTTATGGGTTACGATCTTGTAGAAGGCGAAGTCCAAAACGGAGCTATGAAAGAAATTAGAAGTACAGATTATTTAGAAGTTCAATAAACTATCAACTAATAACAATTAACTAAAAAAACTATGTACGACATCTTAACAGAAAGTAACGGTAAAAATGTTGGTGTAAAGGTTGTTGGCCGCATCACCAAAGAAGACGAAGACAAATTAATTGAACGCGTTAATCAGGTTGTTGCCGAACACGGTAAAATTAATGTCCTTTTTGACTTTACTGATTTTACCTCAGCTGAGCTTAAAGCTGAGATAGAAGACTTTCAATGGTTGCAAGCTCACAAAGATAAAATTATAAAAATGGCCGCTGTTGGAAGTAAAAAATATGAAAAAATGTGCGCAGAATTTGTAAAGCTAATTTTTCATGGTGATTATAAATATTTCGAAGAATCTCAATTATTAGAAGCTTGGGCCTGGCTAAAGGAATAAAACTCAAATAAAAAAATCGGATTTATTTGGTGTAGGGGACGCAGATCTGCGTCCCCTAACAATAATACGATTTTTTTATTAGTTTATTCCGGAATCTGATATATAAATATAGTTTCTCCCACTCTATCCACTAAATAGTCATCCCATAGTGAATATTTTTGATCCTCAGGAATATCATCACTATAAATATTATTTTGCAACCGATTAGCAGACACTGCTATATAAGCTCCTTTTGGTGGCGTCCAATCCCAGCCAATGCGATATTCTTTTTGATCGTCACCTGTATAATATTGAATCGGCACATTAGTGAAAATATCTGTATAAATTGTGTCTACATTATTATCCTCCATCCAGTTGCCCAATCTCCTTAAATCCTGACCAGCCCAATCATAATTAGAATCTGTCGCAATTTTATAGCCGTTCTTTGTGCCGCCTCCTAAAAGATTGTAATATTCTAGATAATGAGGAAACGCCCAGACACAAGACCCGATCATAAATATTAAGGCTGTAATAAAACCATACTGAATATATTTTTTATCCCAATAATTATAAAGCTGTTTTGCCATTAATAAAGCTATGGCTAAAATCATAGGCATGATATGCCTTAGACCGATCTGAAAACTAGAGAAAGCTGTAATTAATCCGTACACTCCCACCGCAGAAAGCAGAAAAAAGGCCAAAGGATTTTTCAAATATTCTGAGATTTTCTTTTTAAGTTTATTTTTCTTTTTGAATAAGTCAAAAATAGCCAGACCTATACTTAATAAAAATAATAATAAAAAGGGAATAGTGAGTTTAGTGAAGAACAAAACCGGGAAGTAGAGTAGGCCCGCTCCTTCAGAGCCGTACACTCCACCCATAAAATAAATTGTCTGCCAGGCATCGGCAATCCTGGTCAGCACCATTACCACTCCCACACCGTATTCCACTAATCCTTTAAAGAAAATAAAGTTAGTTTCCGCCAATCCATTCATTATATCTTTTCCAAATTCAGGCAAGCCTTCAGATGGATAAGTATTATTCACTTGAGTAACCATGTCTTCAGCACTCATATTAATCACATGGGGAGAATAGAAAAGTCCAATTATTAATATAACCAATGCACCCAGCAAAGCCATGAAGCCAATATATGTTAAAATATCTTTCCATTTATTTTTTCTAAACAACACCACAATCAAGCCCACTCCCATAGCCACCGGCAAAAACATAGCAAACGAAAACTTAGACAGCATAGCCGCACTAAAGCACAACACTGTTAATATAAATGCCATTATAAACTTTTTCTTGCCCAACCAATTTTTCAAAAATATTGCCAGCCAGCAAAATGCCAACATCTGAAACATGCTCGGCATAAAATCCAAAGTCACCAAAGAGGCATGCGCCATCATAAAAGGGGAAACAGCAATTAAAATTAGACTCAGCAAACCAGCTTTGGCATTCCAGGTCTTTTTGAGCGATAAAAATAACAAGAACAATAATAAAGAGTTGAAGAAAATTACAGAGAAGCGTGACCAAAAAGTAATTACATCCGGATCATTATTGGGGTGATACATGAATATCCGGCCCAGCTCCCATTGCCCGTTGTTCATTTCATCATCCAGCTCCAAATACACATCTTCTTCATAAGGGAACTTTGGCTCTCCTTTGGTTTCCGGGTTGCCATATTCACCCATTATCTCAGGAAATTCAGGATTCAATATTAAAAGAGGTAAGGCTGACAAGTCTTTAGTTAGGGGTGGGTGCTCCGGGTTAATAAAGTAGCGCCCGGTCTGAAAATAATAATACCCGTCTGTAATATGAGAGACTTCGTCGCTGGTTGGCGCATCACCGGAAGTTTTTTGATCTAACCAGTTAAAACCTGCCACTGAAAATAGAGAGACAAAGAAAAATACTACACAAATTAAAATAGCAACCCAAGTTTCATTTTTTTCCACAAACTTAAAAAACTTTTCCATATTTATTTTTAGTTATTTTTTCATTGGATATCTTCTCACAAATTCCTCAAGTTCATCATTTAATCTTGCTTGTTCTTCTAGAAGGCTATCTCTATTAATTCTGGCTTGTTCCATTAATTCTTTATCCATTTGCAATTGAGGATCTTTAAATCTTTGTAGCTCTAAATCCATTGCTGTTCTGTATCTGTGATCAAGAGTATGTTTTGGTACATTATTATAAACAATATTTCTTTCCCATCTCTCAAAAAAGAATTCATTAAAGGCAGCGCCTGCTGAAGCGCCCGCTACTCCAGCTGAAACTGGGTCATAGCCTTTGATGGCAGCCAACATGCCTGCCCCTATTCCAAGCATTCCACCTACTGCAAAAGTCATGTTGAATCTTCGTGCCAATTCAAAAGCTTTTCTGCTTAAAACATTTACAGTAACTTGGAGATTTCTAAAATCATGATATAGTTTTTGATTTTGAAAATTTTGTTCAGCCTCCTCTACTACTTTGGTAAGAGTGAAATATTCAACTAAAAGTTGATCAAATTCCATAGAAAGTTGTTGAAGCTTTTCTGCTATTGCTTTGATTGCTTCTTTATTGTCAGCTTGTGGCATTTCCTCTTCTCGGGTCAATTCTAAAGATGCAAATCCCGATCTTCCTAAATCATCTATCTCCGTTTCAATCTCAGCTATCCTTGCTTGGATATTTTTATAAGCCTCATTTAATCTTTCGGTTTCATTAGCTTGAGCTTCTGCTTCTCTGTCTTTCTTTTCCATAAAAGCTTTAGTCTCTGGATGTCCTCTATAATATTGCTTAGAACGATCTGCTTTTATTTCTGCCGTTCTTAATTTGTTTTCAATTACTGCTCCGGCTAAAGCTCCGCCGGCTCCCACTAAAGCAGTCAAACCAGGATCCTTTGTAAAGGTATAGGTTGTGGCACCTGCAGCTGTGCCTATCATGGCTCCAGAAGTGAGATATCTCATTGAAGCCCACATCAATTTTGTTGCTTTCGCTTTTAATCGAGTAACTTCTTGTTCATTTGCCCCGGCCTGTTCTAATTGTTCTATTGTGAGCTCAATATTTTCTTGAGCACGTAAAAGTTCTTGATATTGACATAAAGCGTTATCAAATTTATTCCCTGTTTCTTTTAGTTCTGCCACACATTGCCTTAAAGCTTCAATATCTTGCTCAGTTGCTTCCTGTTCTGTATTAGTAGTTCTATTTCGTGAAGCATCTTGGTTGGCCGGTCTGGGTTGAAATAATTTTTCAGTCATTTTATTTGTTTAAGTCCTCCAGTTGATCTTTTACTTTTTTTCCAAAATTATCAATGTCCTCATTCATTGATTCAAACGCCTTTTTTATTTCCTCCTGTGATGCATTTCCAGATGCAATTTTTCCACATAATTTATCAAATTCTTTATTGTCCAGAATTTTGTCAAAAAAAAGTTTCGTTTTTATTTTTATATCATAAAATGGGTTTACTCTCCATAGCTAAGAGTAATTGCTTTAATCAATGTATTAGATTAAAATAAATGCATAAAAATAAACAAATGCCAGAAAGAGTTTCGCCAGAACTGAATCAAAATATTAATGAATTAAAAACTTTTGATTTGAAAGGTTTGGATTGGCAAGAGGGCATGGAAGAACAGTTTGAACCAGGCGTTGATTATCAGGAAATTGCCCGGCAGAACATTGATTATAATGGAGAGAAGATTGAATTTATTGCTACCGTAAAAAAACAACCCCAACATACAATATTTAGATTTTATGTGCGGCATGAAAATCAACCATTGGCCCAGGCCTATATGGAGCTAGATTATTTACCAGCTCAAAATGAAATTGATGTGGGCACAGGCATTGGCCGCACTGGGCCTCGCCGTGAAGGAAAGCAAGCTGAAAATCTCAAAGGTGTTGGCTTAGAAATTTATCAGAGATTATTGCGTTTTATCCAAGATATTGCTAATCAAGAAAATGCCACAGTTATTCATGAAGTTATGCGTTCAGAAGATTATCCCGAATCTAATGCTGGCATGAGTCAAGAGGATTGGGATAGAACCTTCAAGGAATTTTTTCAATCAAAGCATTATGATGAAATAGAGCCAGGCTCGTGGCGTAAGGAATATAAATCTCAAAAATAAAAAAGTCCCTGCTAAGGGATTTTTTTATTGTAGAAAAATTGAATTTATTTTTCAATAATATTAATGGTAATTTTAACAGCATAACCTACATATTCATCACAATCAAAATCTTCTTGCTCGGAGTTTTTCCCATATCCATATTTAGTGCAATTTATCCCACCGAATTTTTTATTATATTCTTCAATAAATAAATTTACTTTTTCGTAACAAGCCAGTTTATCTTCCTCTGGTCCTTTTCGTCCATAAAAATAATTTAAAGCCAGTACAGCTCCGGTTACTACTCCGCAAGTATAGCCCGTCCTACCCATGCCTCCTCCAAAACCAGTAGCCATATTTAAATTTTCATTAGTGTTCTCTCCTTTGTATTCTAAAATTGTTTTAAAAACACTTTCAGAACAATTATATCCTGAATTAAAATATTCCTTAGCTTTATTTTCCCATTCCGGGACTTTTTTAATTTCCATAAATTAAGTATAACAAAAATACCCACTAAGGGGACCCTTCCATACTTGACTTTTTACCTTATTAATATAATATAAAATGCCGTGGTTCAAAAATTAACCCGTTTCAACAATTGGAGTACATCGTGAAACAACAGCGTAGTATCGAAGCCCAGTGGGCAGCTCTGCCTTACTGGTCCATCGGTATTCTGTTCTTCATCTTCTCTGTCTTCCTGGCAAACGGCCTCATCGTTCATGACCAGGACAACTGTTCCGCCCTGTGCTGCCTGGCCATGGTCCTGATCGGTGCAGCCATGTGGATGGACGCTGTTTTTGCCAGCAAGCGAAGTAGCGACCAGGAACGTTTGGTCTTCTCTCGCTGCTGGTGGCCCCGCAAGACCAAGGCTCTGCTTTCAGGCGTTGGTGTCTACATGGCCATGATCATCATCTGGGCAACTCAGACAGACACAGCTCAGGTGTTCTGGCACGGCGATCAAGGCTGGCCTATCGTCACTGGCATGACGGTCGCTGGTTGCGTGCTGGCTGTCATCGGACTGGGAATAAGCTTCCACCAGCAAGTCTGGCCACAGAACCACAACTGAAAGGAGGACGCCATGCTCATCCGAGCAGGCCCACAAGCCCACCGAAGAAGTCTCGTCGACTGCAATCTCGGTGGGCTTCTTCATTTGGCAATTAAAAAATTCCCACAAAGGGGATCTTTTAATTGGGTCGCATAGTGGATGTGTTCAGAACTATCAATTGGGAAGAGGTTAGGCAAGAATTGGTATTTGTTCAAAATAATTTTCAGACAAATTGTCCTTATTTGTCAGTTTTAAATAAATCTTAATTAGATTATTTGAACTTTATTTTCTATTGTTTTTAAATATTTACGAAACATCTCGCCTGTTAATTCCAAAGAAGCAGTATTACGTTTGGGATGAAAATTTACTATATTCGCATCATATATATCTTTATCAATATATACTTCCACTTCATGCTGAACATCATTTAATAATCCAAAAGGAGAAACAGAGCCAGGTTCTAGGTCTAATTTTTCTTTCAAGGCTTCACTATTAGCAAAGCTGACTTTACTCTCACCAACTATTTTAGCAATTTTTTTTAAATCAGCTCGTTTAGAAGCAGGAAGGACAACTAAAAAATATCTCTTACCCCCTTTATTTTTCAAAAATAAATTCTTACCAGGAATTCCTGGAACATCTGCGCAATGCTTTTCTGCTTCATCGCAGGTAAAAACAGCAGGATGTTTATGAGGTGCATATTTTATATCGTGGGATTGTAAATATTTTTCAACATCTACCATATTTTCAATAATTATTAATTATTTTATTTAGATTCATATAATTCAATAGGAATGCCATCTGGGTCTCGTAGAAAACAAAACCAGGCACATGTAGTTCCTTTTTCAGGTTTATCAATATCAATTCCCTTTTCCTTTAATTCTATATATTTACTCTCAACATCATCAACCTCAATGCTGATATGTTTCAAGCCAATCACTTCAAGATTTGATAAATCATCTTTTTTATCAATCGCATTGTGAAATTGGAAAATTTCCAGTTTGAATCCATATAAATCAAGAATCGCCGCCTCTCCTTCCCATTCTGTCTTGGTAAATCTTTGGATATCCTTGAAATCAAAATATTTAGCATAAAAAGAGACTGATTTTTCCAAATCTTTTATCGATATTGCTAAATGATGGACTTTCATTGTTTATTTATTTTTTTCTTGAAAAATATTTCCTTTTCTTTATCTAATTCTACATCGCCACATTTTTTAAAACCAGTTGCTTTATGAAAAGTTATTGATTTTTTATTTTTTCTCGAAGTTGAACTATAGAGAAATTTAAAACCTAATTTTTTAAATTTATTTTCAATTTTTTTTATCAAGTTAGTTCCTATCAGTTGTCGTTGATAAGCTGGAGTAATTTTAATAAATTCAATAAAAGGAATCTCTCCCCATAAAATATTAAATATTAAGTATCCTGCTATTTCATTTTTTTCTTTGGCAATAAATACTCTGTTAGATAATATTGCTTCTTTAAGAAACTGGCGATTAATTTTCTCTTTAAGGCTTTTATCAATTTTAATACAAGCCTTAATATCTTTTAATTTAGCATGGCTTATTGTAATCATAATAAAATTATATCAAAAAACACCTGGAAATTCCAGGTGTTTCTAACTTTGGGTGGTAGACCGGACTTGAACCGGCAACCGCTCGAACCACAATCGAGTGCTCTACCAATTGAGCTACTACCACCTCGTACTACGCTCTGTCTAGCGACAGAGCTTCGTAGGAGGTTCCCACATTTGTAGAATATTAATCTATCTTTTTGGGAACATCCTTCGAAGCCCGAACGCAAGTGAGGGCGAAGTAGATGTGACAGGGGAGAGATTCGAACTCTCGACCTCGGGCTTATGAGTCCCGCGCTCTAACCAACTGAGCTACCCTGCCATATTGTTAAAATACACTTTTGCAATTATACCAGCAATTTGATATTTGTCTAGCCTTTTTATTCTATAAAAGCCGGTACTTGCTTTTCTGTAGAATAAATTGGTACTTTTCCTTCCTGAGTTCTATAGGATAATTCCATATCACCTAATTTGATAGGCGATTCCGGATTTCCCATTAGAGCAATAGATTTTGTTTTGGCATCAATCAATCCTGTATACATATCACGGGGTAATTGCTCAACTGTTTTTACATTACCTCCCATCTGGGAAATAGTATCTGTAATTTTATCTGGAGGAATATTCAAACCCGTAAAAACCTTAGCTTCATAGCCATCTAAATTATCAACCCCAAATTGTTCCTTGAAAAAATCAGGCGTATAAGAATCAAAATTTGAGGGCTTTCCATCACCAAAGGTCATTGGCGGTAGATGAGTAAATAAAGTTTCCTGAGTTGGTTTACCGGCATCGTCTAATTTATAAAGGACAACTCCAGCACAAGATGAAAAATCTGGGCTCACAATATCTCTATCTGTTTTTACCATTTGTCTTTCATAGCAAACCACCGGTGCCTCAGGATTTTTTGGGTTGCTATCTTCCATGTATTCAAAAGTTCCTTTTTCTGGCAAAGGTCTAATTTCTTCTCGGTTAGGCACGCCTTCTTTTAATCTCTCCAACATTTTATCTATGTGTTCTGGGAAACCTGAATCTGCTTCAAAAACTTCTCTTTTTATCCAGCCTTTTCTTTGTGGTTCGAACCGATCTTCAATTTTTAATAGCCTTTCTTTCATAGCCCTGCTTCTATCGCCTTCTAAATTAGTAGCATGTTCTTGAAAATCTTCACGTCCCACCATTGCATGAGTTTCTTTTGGTGTTAAGCCTAATTTTTCTTCCAACACTTGATCGATTGCATCCAGCTCATCTTGCAAGACAGCATATTTTTCAGCATCTCCACCGCGCATAGCCACGCCCATTTCTTTTACGGCTAAGCTGGGAGAATCTCCTGGTAATGATTTCTCTAATTCAGTAATTTGCCCAACTAATTCAGCGTATCTTTCTCTGTCTATTCCCCCTTCTTTTAACATGCCAAAAGAACTCATAGATTCTAATAATCTTTTAGCCCCTATAACTTCGGGTGTTAAATTTTCTTCTTCGGGACGACGTGGTGAATCTAAATTTCTTTTTAAGAATTTTAAGAAATTTCCGGTCTCTTCCGGTAATTCTACTAACGGATTCTTTTTTTCCTGTTCTGGCATATGTACCCTCGGCAGGAATCGAACCTACATCCGCGGCTTAGAAGGCCGCTGTTCTATCCATTGAACTACGAGGGCATCTACTTCGCTCTGATAAGAATCAGAGCTTCGAAGAATGCTATCTAATAAATTGTAATTATAGATAGTATCCTACGAAGCCCGAGGCTTTGCGAGGGCATAGTAGATACGAGGGCTCAAATAAAATTAACCCTAATAATCTACCAGAAAATCTTTACATAGTCAATGCATATTTGGTATGGTATTATTTACCTATGATTTTGTGAACCAACCCGGATAAACCCGGCGGTTCCCAAAATTTACTAATTGTAGGGATCCCCCGGCTTTATGCCGGTGGGAGACCGGAAAAAAGAAGATGATTATCAAATTACCCCAACACATAGAATTCGCCCTTAACCAGCTTAAAGCTGGTGGTTATGAGGCTTATATAGTAGGCGGCTGCCTGCGCGATTTTTTAATTGGCAAAGCTCCCAAAGATTGGGACATCACCACTTCTGCCCTGCCCGAAGAAATCGAAAAGGCCTTTACTAATAGTTATTACAATAATAATTTTGGCACCGTAGTCGTAAATCTGGACGGTGAAGAAGTGGAGATCACCACCTATCGTTCTGAAGCCAAATACACAGACAAGCGCCACCCAGATGAAGTAAAGTTTGGTGTCTCTTTAGAAGAGGACCTAAAGAGAAGAGACTTTACTATAAATGCTCTGGCTTACGACGGCAATGATCTCATAGATTTATTTAAAGGCAAACAAGATTTAGAAAATAAATTAATCAGAGCTGTCGGAAATCCTGAAGAACGCTTTGCCGAAGACGCTCTTCGCATGATGCGCGCCATCCGTTTTGCAGCTCAGCTAAACTTTTCTATAGAAGAAAAAACTTTCCAAGCTATTCAAGACCAAAAAGAATTAATCAAACATGTTTCTGGCGAGCGCATCCGTGATGAACTAATGAAAATTATAGATTCAGACGACCCTTTCAAAGGCATGTGGCTGCTTCAGGAGTCCGGCCTCCAGGCAATCATTTTGCCGGAGCTGGAAAATAATGTCGGTCTCACTCAAAACAAGCATCATCCCTATACTGCTTACATGCATGCCCTGCTTTCCATGCAGTTTACTCCCACTAATGATCCTTTAGTAAAACTGGCTGCTCTTCTACATGACATTGGCAAGCCTCAAACCAAGGAAGGCGACGGCCTTAACGCCACTTTTCACAATCATGAAATAGTCTCGGCCAAACTGGCCCGCAAAATCATGCAGCGTCTTAAATTTTCTAAAAAAGATACTGACCGGGTTTTTCACCTCATTAAAAACCATATGTTCTATTATAATATTGGTGAAATTACTGATGCAGGCGTTCGTCGTTTGCTCAAGAGGATTGGCAAAGACAATCTTCAAGACCTCATTGATCTCAGAATAGGCGATCGTTTAGGTTCTGCCTGTCCTAAAGCCAAACCCTACAAGCTTCAGGAGCTAGAGGAAAGAATAGTGGAGGTTCACAAAGATCCAATTAGCACCAACATGCTTGTTTTAGACGGCCATGGTATAATGGAATTACTCGGCTTGAAACCCGGTCCCGAAGTTGGCATAATCTTAAATAAATTATTAGACGAAGTCCTGGATGATCCCAAAAGAAACACTCTGGATTATCTAGAAAAAAGAGCCTTAGAATTAAAACCCGAATTAAAAGAAATAGACATTATTGAAATCAGGAAAGGTATTGCAAAAAAAGCAGAAAAATTAGACTCCGACGAACTCAAAAAACAATTCCCTGAATAATTAAAAATAAAAATATGAAAAAAATAATACTAATATCTTCTTTATTCTTTTTACTTTTACCAATATTATCAGAAGCCAAAATTAATGCTTTTGGCATGAATATGCATCTCAGGGAAAGAATCACTAATGAAAATTGGGACGAAGCCACGGAATTTGCCGCCTCTGCCGGTGTTAAATGGGCACGCGAACAATTTAATTGGGACGTGGTGGAACCGACGGATAATACTTATTCTTGGACCCAGTACGACAACATTATGACCAATTATCAAAACCAAAACATTAATGTTCTTGGTTTACTTACCTATTCTTCCTCCTGGGCTTCCACCAATCCTGGTTCCTCGAATTATTACTACTACCCACCCAATTCCATTGCCTGGAAAGACTATGTTTCCAACGTAGCCACTCATTATGCAGACAGCATTGATTACTGGGAAATCTGGAACGAGCCCAATCATGAAGGCTTCTGGCTGCCCGAACCAGATTATCAGCAATATGCTGTTTATCTATATGATGCCTACACCAAAATAAAAGCTGCCAATCCAGACGCCAAAGTAATTATTGGCGGTATGTCCGGTACAGACACGGTCTATCTTGGTAATTTGATCGATTACTTAAAAGCCAATTATGAAACCGTTCCTTTTGATATAGTTGCTGTTCATCCTTATCGAGTAAAAGATGATAATTTTAATTACAGTCCGGAGCAAACTGTAACTGGTTTAAATTCTTTAACAACCGACCTCTACAATTTAAGAGCTCTAATGAAAGACAAGGGTTTTCCCAATAAGCCTGTCTGGCTCACGGAATTCGGCTGGTCCACTTATACGGACGGCGTCTATGATAAAACTCAGGCCAGTTTTTTGATGCGTGAGTTTATTTTAGCTTTAGCTGTTCCCAAAGTGGAAAAGGGTTTTTGGTATGACTTCAGGGACGATTCTTCCAATGAAGATTACATCGAATCAAATTTTGGCATCATGAATAATGACTGGACTCAAAAAACTGCCTACCCTGCCTACAGCCGGACTGCAAATTATTTGGTAAATTCAACCTTCAAGTCCGTGCAATTGATCAGCAGTAAAACGGTGGACGATTTTTCCAAGCCCAATACCTGGGAATTTTCCGGCACCACCAATACGAACGGTTCCATCACTGGCGAGGGTGGCAATAAAATAAAAATAAATTATAAATTTACAAAAAGCGATGCCAATTGCTATGCCCCGGTTGCCAAAGAAATTACCCTGCCTCTCAAATCGCGCGTTCTCCAGTTCCGCGCCAAAGGTTCAAACTCTACTACCGAGCTAAGAATGAGAATTAAAGATAAAAATGGAGAAACCTTTCAATATAATATCGGCAACCTGCCTTCAGACTGGCTGACTTATCGCATCAATCTGGCTCAATATACTTCCAATTGGGGCGGTGATGCCAATGGCAAACTTGATCGTCCTCTTAAGTTTCAATCCTTTGTAATTGATGACAATCCGGACGGCAGTAAAGACAGTGGTAATATCTGGCTTAGAGGTTTAAAGTCCAGCTCCAAAGGCGGGGTCTATTATTATAAATTCAAAAAAAAAGGAAAGCCCACTTATGCAATCTGGAACACCAATGGCAGTGCTCGGGTAAATCTTTCCCTGTCCAAAGCCACTCAGTTGCGTATGATCACCACTGAAAAAGAAAGCGTAATTAAAGCCTCAGACGGAAAATTCAATATCAAACTTACTCCTCGTCCAAAAATTTTAAGAGTGAAGAAACAGAAATAATTATTTCTTATTATGATATTTTTTGTAAATCTCTTTCAGATGTTTATCTGTAATGTGAGTGTATATTTGGGTTGTGGTAATGGATGAATGCCCCAGCATGGCCTGGACAGATCTGATGTCCGCCCCGGATGCTAAAAGGTCGGTCGCAAAACTGTGGCGCAAAGTATGGGGCGTCACTTTTTTTGTGATCCCGGCTACCTTGGCATACTTTTCCACGATGCGTTCAACGGTGCGTGGCGTGATTGGTTTTTCATCTCTGCCCTTTTGGGCTCTGTCATGCGCTGTAAAAATATAAGGCGACACATCCATTTGTTTCATCTTCAAATATTCACCCAGCCAATAGCGCGCCTGCTCTGATAAAAACACCACTCTAATTTTTGAGCCTTTTCCCCTTACGGAAAATTCTTCTTTTTTTAAATTAATATCATCTTTTTGAAGTTTGGCAATTTCTGATACACGCAATCCTGTAGAAAATAATAATTCCATTATCGCCTTATCCCTTTTTTTAATAATCTCCGGACCTTTAATTTGCAGGGGAGCCTCTAAAATTTTCTCCAGCTCAGCTCCTTCCAAAAATTCCACTTGTCTGTCAGGTTGTTTAGACAATTCAATTTTATCGGCCGACAAAGTTTCAATGTCTTGCTTGGCCAAGTATTTTAAAAAGCTCCTTAGGGCGATCACATGATAGTTCTGCGTATTCTTCTTTAGAGGCTCGCCAGTTTTCTCATCAGTCATTCTATTTAGGTAAAGCCGGTAATTTTTCACAACCGGTAAATCAATTTTTGCCGGGTCAGTCAGTTTCGACCATTCCAAAAAACGCTCCAGATAAAAATCATAGTTCTTAATCGTCGCCTGAGACCGATTCCTCTCAATCTCCAAATATTCCAAAAACTCAGTTTTTAAATCTTTTAAATTGACCATACACACATTTTACGACACATTCACCTCATTGACAAATCCCTATTTTCCTATACAATACCTCATCTATGAAACAATCAAATTTTAGAAAAATTTTAATTTTCCTCGAATTAGATACAGTTCCCAAAGTAACGAGTTTTTGTGCTGAATTAGTGCCTTTTGTCGGCATTGGCTATGCCATTGTCGGCTACAACCTAGCTGGCCAAAAATTAAAGCTGGTTGACCGCGGCCTTTATATTGCGGGCGAATTTCTGGCTTCAGGCCACATCCTAAAAGCCATAAAATCCTCTGTAGCCCAAAAAGGCTTCTCCAAAGCCGGTCAGCATTTTATCAAACAAACCGGTAAAAATGCCGGGAAAATAATTGGAAATCGCGCTATTAACGCCGCCCAACAACGCGCTTTACAGGCTTTTGTTAAATAATATACTTACATTTTAGATAAAATTGACCAAACATTATTGTTTGGTCTTTTTTTGGTTTCCCCCTCTCCCGGAGGGGAGAGGGGGGCAGGGGGAGAGGAAAGAGATTGACAAAAAAACCATATTAATATACTTTGTTTCCCAATGGAGCAAGGCTCAGCCCGAGCCAGCGCTTCTTTTTTCGCCGGGAGGGGGACACCTCTCCCGGCACCGCACAATCCACGCCGGATTGTGTAGAGAGCCAAAGACAGGGACTGATAGTCATAGGTTCCGACATTTGCCCGCGCCTTTTTTCAGGCGCTAGACTCTCTCTCCGGCGTGAAGAGCTAGGGTGTTTTACCTGCACCTTGGCTGACCCGGTGGAGAATTGGAATCAAGGCAGTTCACTCCCACGTTCTGCCTCGAGACCTCTTCTCCGCCGGGTTCTTTTTATTCCTTTGAAATGCGAGGTATAAGGCTCTCCCTATTGGGGCTACAACTAACTTTTCCACCACCAAGTTAAGTATAGAGCCCTCTAAAATTGACTATTTTTATATATATTGGTATACTCCTCACTACATAAAATATTTAAAAAATTAATCTACGACACCTCGGTTTGAGGCCATTAGCGCTTTCTTGGGTGTCGCGCATAAGAAAACTATGATTTCCAAGACCCAAAAAGACAACGTTATTCAAAAGTTTGCCACTCACAAAGGTGATACTGGCTCCCCACAAGTGCAAATTGCGCTATTATCAGCTGAAATTGAAGATCTCACTGGCCATTTACGAGAACATAAGAAAGATTTCTCCTCTCGTCGCGGTTTGCTGAAAAAAGTCGGTCAAAGACGCAGATTAATGCGATATTTGAAAAAAGACGACCTAAAATCTTACGAAAAGATAATTGCTGCCTTGAAATTAAAAGATACCAACATATAAAAAAAGCCCCTTTCTTGGGGTTTTTTGTATATATCATGTCCAAAACAAAAAGATTCTTACAAACAGACAATTCCGGATGGCTATTCATAGGCTTTCTGGTTATTGTTGGCATAATTCTGGTATTTTACTTTGTTTTTTGGTCCGAAGATGTGGAATATAACCCCAATGAAGTAAATAAAAATGTTAATGAAGCAGTAGAAGAAGAATATAAAGATATTGACGATCTCACAGAAGAAGAAGCTGAAAAACAGGGAAAACTAGAATTATTATCCCCATCTCTCGACTTCACTTTAGTTGGCTATAATGAAGTGGGTCCGGATTTCATTGGCGATACCTATTTATACCATTTTGGGGAAGATAATTATCTCACGGTAATGCCCGGAGACATGGAAGGCATTGTCCGTGAAAGCCAGAATATTGCTTCAGAAGAAGATGTTACCATCGATGGTTATCCCGCCACCTTCATCACTGGTGCTTCCAACAAAGACGGCTCGCCTGTATATATGATTCTCCTGGAAAAAGATGAATGGCTCTATAATTTCGGCGGCAGCGAAGAATTTCTGGAGCAAGTGGACGAAATATTTAATTTTAATAAATAATTAATAATAAATGGCCGGCAGACATGTAGACTCTTCCCGAGTCTGAAGTCTGCTGACCAGAACAAAACATTATGAACGAACCAAAAAAGTATGAGCTCGAATGGGGAGGAAAAACCCTCACTTTCGAAACCGGCCAGTTAGCCGGCCTGACCAATGCATCTGTAAAAATGCAATATGGCGAAACCGTTGTTTTAGTCACTGCCGTTATGTCTTCAGACACAAGAGACGGTATCGATTATTTCCCTCTTATGGTTGACTATGTTGAAAATCTTTATGCTGCTGGAAAAATTTCCGGCTCTCGTTTCATGAAAAGAGATGGTCGTCCGTCAGATGAAGCCATCCTAACCGGTAGAGTAATCGACCGGTCACTTCGCCCTCTTTTTAATCAGGAAATGAGAAATGATGTTCAAGTGGTTGTAAATGTTCTTGCCTATGATAAAGAAACAAATCAGGACATCATCGCCCTCATTGGTGCGGCTGGTGCTCTGATGATTTCCGACATTCCTTGGAAAGGCCCGTTAGCTGGCTGTACCGTTGGTTATATCAATGAGAAATATGTATTAAACCCAACCATCGAACAAAGGGAAGAATCATTATTTAATCTTACTTTAGCCGGACGCAACGAAGAAGTTGTCATGATGGAAATTGAAGGCAATCAGGCCGAAGAAGAAAAAGTTTTAGGTGCTATTGAATTCGGTTTAGGAAATTTAAAACCAGTTGTTGAATTTTTGGAAAAAATCCAGAAAGAAATTGGTAAAGAAAAAATGGAAACCTCTTCTTTTGATCTTTCAGAAGAAGACCAAAAAGTAAAAGAAGAAGCCATTAAAAAAGCTGAACCAATTGTTGCTGAAAATATGGATTCATTATTTGGACTCAAGTCAAAAATGGATCGAGATACAGCTGAAAACAATGTTAAAGACAAACTTAAAAATGCGCTAACTTCAGAGGAATTTGGCTATGCCTTGGACTATTTAGACCATACTTATTCAGATGAAGCCAGAAAACGTTTAATTGAAAAAGAAGAACGTGTTGATGGTCGAAAAATAGATGAGATCAGAGATTTGTCAGCCCAAGTTGGCATCCTTCCCAGAGTGCATGGAACCGGTCTATTTCAAAGAGGTGAAACTCAAATTTTATCCATTGTCACATTAGCTCCTCCCGGTGCCGAACAAATTATGGATCAAATGGAAATAGATGGTACTAAATCATTTATACATCACTATAACTTCCCCGGCTTTTCTGTAGGTGAAGTTTCCCCAATTCGCGGTCCCGGTCGAAGAGACATTGGTCATGGTGCCTTGGCTGAAAAAGCTCTGGAGCCGGTCATCCCTGATAAAAAAGATTTCCCTTATACTATCCGCGTTGTTTCTGAAGTTTTGTCTTCCAACGGTTCATCCTCTCAAGGTTCGGCCACTTGCGGATCAATGGCCCTGATGCACGCTGGTGTTCCCATTAAGGCCCCGGTAGCCGGCATCGCCATCGGACTTATGTCAGATCTTTCCGATTCCAAGAATAAATATAAAATTATCACAGACATCCAAGGCGTAGAAGATCATGCCGGCGACATGGATTACAAAGTAGCCGGCACCAAGAATGGCGTCACTGCTGTCCAGCTTGATATCAGTAATGTCACTGGTATTTCCCTGGAGCAATGCAGACAAGCTTTTGAGCAAGCCAAAAAAGCTCGTCTGGAAATTTTAGAAGTTGTGGCCCAGGCCATTCCCGGACCAAGCAAGGAAATGTCTCCTTATGCTCCTCGCGTTGAAACCCTTCACATTGATCCTGAAAAGATCGGCGATCTAATCGGCGCCGGCGGAAAAGTTATCAATGGCATCATTGATGAAACTGGCGTTGGCATAGACATTGAAGATGACGGCACAGTTTATGTCACCAGTGAAGACAGCGATGCCATGAAGGCGGGCCTAAAAATGATCGAAGACACCTTAAAGGAAGTTGAGCCCGGTGAAATATATGAATCAGAAGTTATTAAAATAATTGCCGATAAAAATACCGGTGCCGAAATTGGGGCCATTGTCCAGCTTACTCCGAAAATTGACGGCATGGTTCATATCTCAAACATCAGCAATGAAAGAGTGGAAAAGGTCTCTGATTATTTGAAAGTTGGAGATAAGGTAAAGGTCAAAGTAATGAAAGTTGATAAAATGAGAGGCCGCATCGAATTATCAATGAAAGCATTACTAAATCAGGAAGCAGGCGCCCCGAAAAAATTCAATAATTAATTATTATATTATATGGGAAAATTATTTATTATTACCGGGCCTAGTGGCGCGGGCAAGGATTCTGTGATCTATCGTTCCAAAGATCAGGGATTGAATTTTGCCCAGGTTATCACCACTTCAACCCGTGAAATCAGGGCTGGAGAGTCCGAAGGGCATCCTTATCACTTTATTTCCGAGGAAGAGTTTAAAAAGGTCATAGATGGGGAAGAAATGATAGAATGGGCCAAGGTTTATGGTAATTACTATGGTTCTACGAAAAAAGAAGTAGAAGACAAACTGTCAAAAAACGAAGTTGTGGTCGTAAAAGTAGATCCTCAGGGCGCTCGTACCTTCAAGAAAATGATGCCTGAGGCCATTTCCATCTTTATTATGCCTCCATCCTATGAATATCTTGAAAAAAGGCTTGTAAACAGGGAAACAGATACCAAAGAAGTCATTAAACAAAGGCTGGAAACAGCCCGAAAAGAGCTGGAAAACCTTTTAGATTGGGATTATTTAGTGGTAAATGAAGAAGGAAAGCTGGACGAGGCCGCCACAGAAGTAAAAGAAATCATTGATAACAATAAGTAATTTGTATATTGTGGATAAAGTGTGAATTAATAAAAACTTATCAACAGTATAAAAATATGCAAGAAATTGGCTAAAGCTAGCCAATTTTTTGTTATACTATTGACTTTTACAATTCTTTTTGCTATACTAACTATACCAAATGTGGAAAAGTACATTGAAAAAAATAGCAGAAAAGGAAATATTACTAATTCTTGATGGAATACCCAAAATTAGTGGTATTTTCTTCTCTGCTAGTAAACTAGGAAAATAAAACAAAAATAAAATTACATTGGCCAGCCTTCAATTATATAGTCTGCGGACTATCGAGGGACAGCCGTCACAGTGGAGAAGCAACGTTTTTCTATGACTCCTAGTAAATAGAAAAAGTCCGTTATCGCCAGGACATCGATACTTTGTCTACATTTTGTGGACATAGATAGAATCCTGACGACTGGGGGCGTATGATGCCTATAAAAATTTTGAATAACAAAGTTGGGGCGTTCATCGCCCCCTCTTTTTTTTGCCCAACTTTTTTGCTATAATCTATTAACTATAAACTAATAACTATAAACTATGGACGAACAACTAATAATTCAATTAAAGGAGGAGTTACAAAAGGAAAAAGCCGACGTCGAAAAAGCCTTAGGCGTCATCTCTGACAAGGATGTTGGCGAAGAAGTGCCGGGAGATTTTGCCCCACGCTTTCCAAACTATGGTGATGACTATTACACCGAGTTGGAAGACAATTCTCCCACCGAAGTTTCCGATTACACGGTGATTGTTGATTCCACCGGCGAGCTGGAAAGCTATCTCACAAAAATTGAAGAAGCTATTGAAAAAATTGATACTGAAAAATTTGGTTATTGTGAAAAATGTAACGAATCAATTACAGATGACCGCCTCAAAGCCAATCCCACTGCCAAGACTTGCGTAAATTGCATGCAAAAATAAATGAAAGGTAAATATATTTTAGCGGTGATTGTTGCCGGCGTTGCCTTGTTTCTGGATCAAATTACAAAATATTATTTTGAACACAATCATGGCTCCCGGTTTATTTTTTGGGAGCCTTTGTTGTTTCTCCAGTTTAAGGCCAATCCCAACATTGCCTTTGGCCTGCCTTTACAGTCATTTTTATTTATTGCCTTTGCAATTATTGTTTTAGGATTAATGTCTTATTTGTTATTTAAAAGCTATCAAAATAAAGAATTCTTTCAGTTTTTTTTAATTTTGTTCATCATTGCCGGGGCCGTGGGAAATATTATTGATCGCATTCAATATGGCTATGTTGTGGATTTTATTACTGTTCCCTTTTGGTCGATTTTTAATTTAGCCGATATTTATATAGTGGTGGCGGTTGTTATTTGGATGTTTTACATTTTTATTTATGAACCAAGGAAAAAAATTTCAAAAAAAAGTTGAGGACTTTATCTGTGCGAATTGTGGTCATGAAGTAAAGGGCACCGGCTTTACAAATCATTGCCCGGAATGTTTTTATTCCCTTCATGTAGATGTAAATCCCGGAGATCGGGAATCAGCCTGTAATGGCTTAATGAAATTAATTAGAGTTGAATTAATAGACGGCGAGCAGACCCTGGTCCAGAAATGCATTAAGTGCGGGCATGAAAGAAAAAATAAATTACAACCCGAAGACAACAGGGAAAATTTGTATAAAATCATCAAGGCCTTGTCAAGAAGTTAGTAATAGTTTATTATGAAGCTATCAGGATTCGGCGTCCCAGCAGTGGGACGTTTTTTTTGTTCCTCTCCCCCCGTCCCCAGGCTAAAGCCCTGCCATTAATTATATAAAAAATCAAAAAAATGAAAATTTTTTCAACAAACAATACCAAGAAAGACTTTAGTCTTTCTTTCTGCCCCCAGACTTCAGTCTGGGGAAGCGAGCAGACTTCAGTCTGGGGAACACAAAAAGGGGGTTGGGTATGACATCAAAATTATACTCCGGGGCTCTTATTGGCCTGGAAAGCGAATTAGTTGAAGTGGAGGCTGATATTTCTTTTGGCCTACCTAGCTTTATTATTGTGGGCCTGCCGGACACGGCCATTCAGGAATCTCGTGACCGGGTGAGAACCGCCCTTAAAAATATCGGGTTTTCTTTTCCGGAATACCGGGTCACGGTTAATTTAGCCCCGGCTGATATTAAAAAGGAAGGGCCGGCCTATGACCTGCCTATTGCCCTAGCCATTCTTAAGGCCAATGAACAATTAGGGGAAACAGATTTTTTCAATTCTCTATTTATTGGTGAGCTTTCCCTGGAGGCCAAACTCCGCCCCATTACCGGAGCTCTTGCCATCGTGCTCATGGCCAAAGAAAAAAAAATTAAAAATATATTCCTGCCCTGCCAAAATGCAGAGGAGGCCTCATTGGTGCCGGATATAAATATTTTTCCCGTCCATAATTTAAAGGAACTGATCAGTCATTTAACCGGTGAAAAAAAGATTCCCGTTTTAAAAAAGAAAATAAATCTAAAATTCAAGGAAGATTTTGGCGGGCTTGATATGCGCAACGTCCGGGGCCAGGAAACAGCCAAGCGCGCCCTGGAAATTGCCGCTTCCGGAGGGCACAATCTGGCCATGACCGGTCCGCCTGGCTCCGGGAAAACCATTCTCAGTAAAACCATGATCACTATTATGCCGCGGCTGGATTTAGATGAAGTTCTGGAAGTAACGCGAATATATAGCGTTGCCAAACAACTTTCAGAAAAAAAACCATTAATGGTAGAAAGGCCTTTTCGTTCTCCGCATCATTCCTCTTCCACAGCTTCTTTGGTGGGGGGCGGCCGCGTGCCCAAGCCCGGAGAGATTTCCTTGGCCCATCGCGGGGTTCTATTTTTAGATGAGTTTCCTGAATTTCCCCGCTCAGTTCTCGAGGCTTTGCGCCAGCCCCTGGAAGACAGGGTGGTAACTGTGTCTCGCGTCCAGTCTACCATTTCCTATCCTGCCAATTTTATCCTGGTCACGGCTCAAAATCCTTGCCCCTGCGGCTATCTGGGCGATCCTCAAAAAGAATGTACTTGCACTGCCCTTCAAGTCAATAATTACCACAAAAAAGTTTCCGGACCAATTTTAGACAGGATCGACATGTTCATTGAAGTGCCGCGAATAAAATTTGAAAAGCTTTCCGCCGAGCCCACTGCAGAAAACTCAGTCACAATCAGAGCTCGCGTAGAAGAGGCCAGAGCCATCCAAAGAGAGCGTTTTAAAAATATAGCCATCTTTACTAATTCAGAAATGAACAATAAAGAAATTGATAAATATTGCCAGCTTGATGTTAATTCTAAAGGCCTGCTAAAAACCGCCTCTCAAAAATTAAACCTATCTCCTCGTGGCTATTTTCGTATATTAAAATTGGCCCGCACCATTGCAGACCTGGGAAAATCAGAACATATCAAATCAGATCACTTAGCCGAAGCTCTACAGTATCGGGGGTGAGGCTAAGAAACAATAACCACAAACTCACCTTTCTGCTTCTCTTTATTGTCCTCAAGAATTTTTAAAAGCTCAACGGCTGTTCCACGTAGAAATTCCTCATGAATTTTAGTCAGCTCCCGGCATAGAACAATTTGTTTCTCGCAATCTTTTAGCGCTTCCAGGGTTTTTAGTATTCTGTGGCAGGATTCATAAAAAACCACGGTCTGCTCTTCTTTTTTGATTTGCTCAAATAATGTTTGCCTGCCTTTTTTGTGAGGCATAAAGCCCAGGAAGGTAAATTTTGAAGTGTCTACTCCAGATCCAGCCAAGCCTGCAATAATAGCTGAAGGGCCGGGTATAGAGACAATTTCTATATTATTTTTAATTGCTTCTTGGATTAGAGCAGATCCAGGGTCGGAAATTCCCGGAGTTCCCGCATCTGTTACCACGGCCATGTCATTGCCTCCAATTAGTTCAGTGATCAAATAGTCAATTTTAGTAATATTTGAATGTTGGTGATAACTTACTAATTTATTTTTAATTTCATATTTATTAAGCAATTTTAAGGTTTGTCTGGTGTCTTCACAGGCAATAATATCCACATCTTTCAAGGTTTTTATCGCTCTCATGGTAATATCTTCCAAATTACCGATTGGCGTTGCTACAATATAAAGTTTTCCCATTGCTTAAACTTAAAAAATTTGCTATAATACATATAACAATATTGATAAATCATTAAATAGTCAACATATGGCAGACAAAATAAATATCCTCATTGTTGAGGATGATCGCTTTCTAAGCGAACTAATAGCGACCAAATTAGAAAAAGAAGGCTTTGGCATAGAGCTTTCTCCTGATGCAGAAAATGCTCTGGAAAAAGTAAAAGCCAATGTACCTGATATTATTCTATTGGATATCATGCTTCCTGGCATGGATGGTTTTGAATTTTTGGAAAAGATCAAAGCTGATAAAAAATCAGCCCAGGCAAAAGTGCCCGTGCTTATTCTCTCCAATTTTGGTCAGGAATCCAAAGTAGAAAAAGGCCTCTCCCTTGGAGCAGATGATTACTTGGTAAAAGCCAACTTCACCACCGCTGAAATTGTAGACAAGATTAAAAAGACAATGAGCAAATAAAATTTTTCTATAAAAAAGTAGAGACGTGGCATGCCACGTCTCTTTTATTACAACAAATCCAAGGGATTATATTTTGTACCGCCCTGCCTTATCTCAAAGTGCAGATGAGGGCCGGTGGACCAGCCGGTTGAGCCTTCGCCGCCGATGTATTGTCCCTGGGAAACATACTGGCCATTGGAAACGCCATAGCTGGAAAGATGGGCGTATAAGGTGGACCAGCCATTTTGATGGTCAACAATAATATAGTTGCCATAGCCTCCGCCGGAATGCAAAGTGGCTACGCCGCCGGCAGAAGCATAAATTGCCGTGCCCATGGGTCCCCTGATATCAATTGCAATATGGCCCCAGCGGGAATATTGAGAAATATCATGTGAAGCAGAAGGCCAGCCAAATTGGCCGCTGGCAGCCGGAGCTGAAGGTTGATTTGAAGGGTTGAATACCGAGGTCCAGCCACCTGTAGTTCCGGAAGACCCTGAAGTTGAACCGGAAGAGCTGGTTGTTGGTGGAGGTGGAGGCGTATAAGGTTGTCCGTCCGGGATAATAATGGTTGTCCCAACGGCAATCAGGTCATCATCGCCGATTTCATTAAGTTCCCTTACTTTATCAATGTCACCTTTTCTTTTGGAAACAACGTCAAGCAAGGTGTCGCCGCTTTCAATGGTATAGATCACGCCGTCAACCGGAGGGATCTTTAATTTTTCACCCGGCTTGATTACGGTAGATGATCCCAGGCCGTTGGCCCACTGCAAGGTAGCCAGGGAAATTCCATAGTCTTCAGCAATCATGGAAGCGGTTTCTCCTTCTTTTACTTCATGCTCTCTAATATCCGTGGTATAGCCAAGCTTGGTGTCTAAAATATTGCTTTTTACCAAAGCACCGCCACCCTCAGAAATAAGCAGATTGCCTTGCACGCTGTCATCTTCTTCTATTACAGGAATATTTGAAACCAGGGAAGTGGAAGTGTCTACATATTGCTTATCTGATTTTTTAATGCTCTCTGAAGTTTCTACTATATCTTCATCATCGCCAATTTCCGGCTGAACAATATCATGCAAAATTGTTTTGGTTTGAAAATCTTCCGGCCTTATCTCAGAAGCTTGAACGATATTTGTAGAAGCCACCACTAAAGCCATGATAACTATGGAAACATGTACAACATAACGGTTAGAAAATAAAAAATTTAATCTTTTATTAATACCCAGGGCCCTTTTTATTTTATTAGTTACAAATAAATAAAATTTATAAACCTTAATAACTAGCGGCCGGAATAATTTTTTCCATAAAAATGCCACTGGTTTGGTAATGGTTATTAGAAGAACCTTTATATAATGTCCTAATTTTCTCAACCCCTCAATAAGGGCCAGTAATAAGTTAATCAATAGTTTTTTAAAAGTTGTTTTTGCCATAAAAATTTAAAATTTACACCCAGATAGACTATCATTTACCCCTTGTTAAGTCAATGATTATTTTTAAAAAATTGGCTAATACTAGCTAAAAAAATAGTGAAAAAGTCCAAAATTTTGCTAATTCTAGTCAAAATGTTAATATAGACTAATAACTAAATAAAAAGATAAATTTATGCCGAGCTTGTCGAGGTATAATCCCCAAAAAAT
This sequence comes from Patescibacteria group bacterium, assembly GCA_043821615.1. Taxonomy (GTDB): domain Bacteria; phylum Patescibacteriota; class Patescibacteriia; order UBA9570; family JAHJKD01; genus JBDRCS01. The sequence goes on along the minus strand of JBDRCS010000057.1, from coordinate 2,297 downwards.
CGAGAAAAAGTGGCAAAAGCACTGGGAAAAGACCCGGGCTTTTAAAGCTGATGATAAATCCACAAAAGAGAAATTCTATTGTTTAGATATGTTCCCTTATCCTTCCTCTCATGGCCTTCATGTCGGCCATCCTGAGGGCTACACTGCCACCGACATCGTTTCCCGCTATAAAAGAATGAAAGGCTTTGAAGTTTTGCACCCCATGGGCTGGGATGCTTTCGGCTTGCCCGCGGAAAACTTTGCCATCAAATCCGGAGTTCATCCTCAAGAAACAACATTAAAAAGCATCGATACTTTTAAAAAACAAATCAAGTCTTTAGGCTTTTCCTATGACTGGGATCGGGAAATCAATACTTCCTCACCCGAATATTACAAATGGACCCAATGGATTTTTCTAGAATTATATAAAAAAGGTTTGGCCTACAAGAAAAAGGCTGCCGTGAACTGGTGCGAAGAATGCAAGACTGTGCTGGCCAATGAACAGGTCATTGATAGCAAGTGTGAGCGCTGCCAGAATGAAGTTATTCAAAAAGATTTAGAGCAGTGGTTTTTTAAAATCACCGACTACACCGAAGACTTATTGCAAGGCTTAGAAAAAATAGACTGGCCCGAACCAATCAAATTAATGCAATCAAATTGGATCGGCCGCTCTGAAGGCGCTGACATCGAATTCAAAATTAAAAATTCAAAATTCAACATTAAAATATTCACCACCCGACCTGATACTTTATACGGGGCCACTTATATGGTCTTTGCTCCGGAACATGAATTGGTTCAAAAATTAAAAAACCAAATTGAAAACTGGGATGAAGTAGAAGAATATATAGAAACTTCTCAGAAAAACTCTGATCTAGAAAGAACTGATCTTCAAAAACAAAAAACTGGCGTAGAACTTAAAGGGCTTAAAGCAATTAACCCAGCCAATAATAAAGAGATTCCTATTTACATCTCAGATTATGTTCTAATCTCATATGGAACCGGCGCCATCATGTGCGTACCCGCTCATGACGAACGAGATTGGGAATTTGCCAAAAAATTTAATATTGAAATAATTAAAGTTATAGAAAATGGTCAATCTGATGAAGAGTGTTATATCGGAGAAGGCAAGATGGTTAACTCAGATGAATTTAATGGACAAGATTGGCAAGAAGCCAAAAAAAACATTACTACTAAAGTCCAGGGACAATTGACTATAAACTATAAAATGCGAGACTGGTTAATTTCTCGTCAAAGATATTGGGGCACACCTATTCCAATTATTCATTGTGAAAAATGTGGTGAAGTTCCTGTGCCAGAAGATCAGCTTCCAGTTAAGTTACCTACTGACGTAGATTTTAAACCAACAGGGGAATCACCTCTTGCCTCCAGTAAATCATTCCATGATCTTGAGTGTCCAAAATGTGGCGCCAAAGAGGGAGTAAGAAGAGAGTCTGATACCATGGATACTTTTGTCTGTTCCTCCTGGTATTACCTCAGATATTGTGACCCCAAAAATGATAAAGCTTTTGTCGACAACGAACTCTTAAAGAAATGGATGGCTGTGGATCTTTATGTGGGTGGAGCCGAACATGCTGTCATGCATCTTATTTACGCCCGCTTTATTTATAAAGCTCTTAAAGATTTAGGCCATATTAAAATAGATAGCAAAGTCGATCATGATGAACCTTTTCAGAAATTGAGGAACCAAGGCATGATTTTGGGTGAGGATCACCAAAAGATGAGTAAATCCAGAGGTAATGTTGTGAATCCTGATGAGGTCATTAATGAATATGGGGCCGATACCATGCGTATGTATGAAATGTTTATGGGCGCTTTTGAAGAAGTGAAACCCTGGGAGCCGAAATCGATTATTGGAATAAAAAGATTTTTAGATAGAGTATGGATGGTAAGCATTGATAATATTGAGAATGAAAAAAAATATAAAAAAATCGAGTCAAAATCAATCCATAAAACTATAAAAAAGGTAACAAGCGATATTGAAAACTTCAAATTTAATACAGCAATTGCTCAATTAATGATATTTTTTAATGGGGAAAATAGTAAACCTGATTGGAGATCCTCAATTGATGAAAAAAATAAAGTTTTAGATTTAAAAGCATTAGAAAAATTTATAATTTTATTAGCACCGTTTGCACCTCACCTGTGTGAAGAAATTTGGGAACGGTTTGGCCACATGGAATCAATTTTTTCAGAAGCCTGGCCGGAATACAATGCCGATCTTGCCAAAGATGATGAAATTGAATTGGTGGTACAAGTCAATGGAAAAGTGCGTGATAAAATTATGGCGCCGGCAGGTA
>JBDRCS010000056.1:0-2030 GCA_043821615.1 Patescibacteria group bacterium | reverse complement strand
CTGATAAAGATTTTTTGGATTTGCTCAAAGTTACCTGACTCCTTCAAACATATTTATTTATAGCCTCTATGACCCTGTAGACCTCACTATCAGACAATTCCGAATACATGGGTAGCGACAGACAATGGCTGGCCAGATATTCTGCCTGTGGCATATCACCGCTTTTATAGCACAGATGGGAAAATACTTTTTGCAAGTGGCACGGCACAGGATAATGTAAACCGCAAAAAATGTTCTTCATTTTTAAATAAGACATAAGTTTGTCCCGATTTTCGGTGGTGATCACAAATAAATGATAGGCCGATTCCGCCCATTGTGGCTGGGCTTGCATGACAATTTGGGGATTATTAATATTCTTTCGATACAGGAGAGCGATTTCTTGGCGACGTTGTGTCCAGGCATTTATATGCTTCATTTTTACGCATAAAACAGCAGCTTGCAAACCATCCATACGCATGTTGAATCCCAGTTCATCATGATGGTAGCGAACGGTTGAGCCATGATTCCTTATCGCTCTCAAGCGCTTGGCATACATTCCATTGTTTGTAGTAATCGCACCACCCTCACCAAAAGCTCCCAGATTTTTTCCTGGATAAAAACTGAAGCATCCCATTTCTCCCAAACTACCGACCGTTTTACCGTAGTGTTTTGCCCCATGCGCTTGCGCACAATCTTCGATCACGCATAGATTATGCTCACGAGCCACGTTCAGGACAGCGTCAAAATCAAACGGCTGGCCATATAAATGAACCCCAATAATAGCTTTGGTGCGTGGCGTTATCTTCTTGCAAACGTCCTGCACATCAATATTCCAGGTATCTGCTGTACAATCCACAAAAACGGGCACCGCATTTTGATAGAAAGGACCCCAGGCTGTGGCAATAAAGGTGTTGGCAGGAACAATTACCTCGTCCCCCGCCTTAATGCCCAGTGCAATCATTGCTAAATGCAAGGCGGAAGTACCGCTATTTACTGCCACCGCATGTTGCACATCGCAAAAAGCCGCAAAAGCTTTCTCAAATTTATCCACAAAAGGGCCGCCAGAAAAGGCAGTGGCATTGCAGACCTCATTTAAAGCTGAAAAAATCTCATTCTGTATTGAAAGATACTGCTTTTTAATGTCTAAAAACTCAATTCTGGATTCGGACATCTACTTTGCTCCTAACTTGTGACAGCTTTATTCAAGGACAGAAATTTTTTTTAAAAATTTAGCTGGATTCCCTGCTACCACCGTACGGGCAGGGACATCTTTTGTCACTACAGAACCTGCCCCTACGATAGCCTGTTCACCAATTGTCACTCCGCATAAAATCGTGGCACTGGTACCAATTGAAGCCCCATTTTCGACTACGGTCTTAATAACTTGCCAATCCGCCTCACTTTGCAAGCCGCCGTCTGCACTGGTAGCTCGGGGGAATTTATCATTAATGAACGAAACATTGTGGCCGATAAAAACATTGTTTTTTATGTGTACTCCTTCACAAATGAAAGTATGGCTGGAAATTTTGCAGTTCTCACCAATCCGCGCATTTTTTTGAATCTCCACAAAGGCCCCAATTTTGGAATTGTTGCCGATAGAACATCCGTAAGCATTGACAAAATTAAATATTTTAACATTATCTCCCACTGAAATATCCTTTAGGCACTGTTTATCGTTATCAACATTAAGAATTTTCATAGATTAACAATTTGACCCTGCTTTTTTAAGGACCGTTCTGCCGCCTCGAGAATTTCTACCACATAAAGTCCTCTCAAGCAATTTGCCAAAGGCTCCTGACCTTGAATAATGGCATCCAAAAAATCATCGACCATAGTCTTTAAAGCTTCACGGGTGCTTACTTTTGGTATATAGATATCTCCAACACGATAATCTACCAACATTTTTTTGGTTTCTTTGAAGGAACTAACCTGAAAGCCAGCATCATAGACCTTTACTTTTTCGGTCAATTCGCAATCATTAAAGACAACCATTTTTTTTGTGCCTCCAATCAGGATTTGACGGATTTTTACCGGTGAGGTCCATGAAAGGT
>JBDRCS010000055.1:0-3318 GCA_043821615.1 Patescibacteria group bacterium | reverse complement strand
TTTTTTAGCCGCCACCATAGAAAAGTGGCCGGCTCCGCAGCCGAAGTCCGCGACCTTCATCCCTTCGCGAATTTCCAACTGATCCAGCACTGACTGCGGATCAAGAAATTTTACATCAAATGTTGCGTCATCTTCCATACCCATATCTTACAACAAAAATCCAAATTTACCAAATGACCCTTGCGACATTTGCCAACAACCGTTAATTTTTATAGATTTAATACTATGGAAGAGTGGCCGATCCCGCGTCCGTCCCGCATGGCGGGACTGCGGGACCCCGCTACGCGAGGGTAGTTGAATAATAAGGCTTTATTGTTACGCTAAATATAGAATATGTTTACAGTATACATTTTGAAAAGTTTAAAAAATAATAGATACTACATTGGACATACATCTGATATGACTAATAGATTTTGTCGGCATAATGCTGGGCTGGTCAAATCAACAAAGTGGTTTACTCCTTGGAAAATAATATATACTGAAAAATATGATACTAAATCGGAAGCTTGCGTAAGAGAGTTAGAAATTAAAAGTTACAAAGGAGGAATAAAATTTAAAAGATTACTGAGTATTTGGAAAGATTAAGATCAAGGAAGAGTGGCCGAGTGGTTGAAGGCACGGCTTTCGAAAAGCCGCAAGGGAGTAATCTCTTCGTGAGTTCGAATCTCACCTCTTCCGCAAGTACAAGCGGTTCTGACCCTACGGGTCATCAATCGTAAGTTGAAAATCCTTCTCCCACCGCAATTTTTGTGAGGTTGAACAAAAGCCGCCATCATCCGCGATGAGATCGGGGAACTGCGGAAATTGCAGATTAGATAAAAAAGCCGGATAAGTTAATATCCGGCATAAATTTTTAACAGACTCATCTTATAACTATCGGTATTCCATACCAACAATTGGCATATTTAGAATTGTGTATCTCCAGGGAGTCACTGGTAATTGCGAGCAGGTCCTCATTTTCATCATTATTTAAACATTGGTGATTCCAGCCCCCGTTACATTTTAAACCCGAGTTTGTTACCAGTCCCTCCCGTCTAAAAAAGCAGTTGTTAATTGGTTTCTTATCCTTAATGAATTTATTTAAAACAAGAAACCAAAACGACTCGCAAACATTGGCTATACTCTCAATCGGAAGCAACTCCTTCTTAAATTCTTCCAAATATCTTTTGGAATATATTCCTCCTTCTCTAATGCGGAATTTTAACCATCCTGGTGAAATTATATGGTTTTTCGCTAATCTTATTTGTTCATAGTACCCGGCATTATCTTTGTAGCGAATGTCTAAGGAAACTGACCCAATGTGCCGACGAAAATCAAACCTATATTCAACAACTTTTGAGATGGCAAATATCGTCATTGGTGTTGGGGGAGCGGCTATCAATTTATAGCCATTTTCTTTAAGCCAAAACAGCATCTTCTTTGGCGGCAGAGTTTTTCGCAAGTGCTTAAGTTGTTCGGTGTCAAACTTAAGTCCAAATACTTTTGACATTTCTTTGGGCGATATGAAACTTTCTCCGAATATTAAGCGGGCGTCTGTAAAGTCAGTCCCGGCTTGTTCAATAAAAGGTGCGCCCATATGTCTTGTGAATAATCTGTAATATTTTTTCTCAAGTAATTCATCAAAAACAGGGCACAGCCCCAGATTACTATAACGGCGGCAGGTTCGCTCCACAGCATCATATTTGCGATCGGTTATTAATTTCCAAAGACCATTGTGTTGCATTTGAAGCGTAACTATGCGTATCCATCCCTTAGAGTCAGTAACAAGAAAAAGATTTGGAATATCAGGATTGATTGATAATAATTTGTGGTTGTTGTGTGTTTCAATGATGGATATCAGGTCACGAAATTTTATTGCAGCACCTTGGTCCCATTTTATTTCATTTAAAATTGAAAAGGTAGCTTCTGGCCTAACACGTCGCATCTTTCGGCATATTATGGTTTTTAAATCATCAGGTTCCTCCTTATTGGATATAAAATAATATTGTATTTCTTGGCTGAATTGAAGGATTAGGTCGCCTGATTTATATTCAAGATTATCTGGATCCAGAATACCACTTGCTTTAAACACCTTTGTCGACTTTGGAATATTAATATATCCCAAATAGCTTAACATTCCCGAATTAGGAAAAGATTTATTCTGCTTTTTATCCATGGTTTCACCATCCAATCCTGGTTTTTTAACGAACTTGCCATCAACAACAATGTTGTATAATGACTGCCTATCATAGCAGGGGGATTGACAAATGCAACACATTTTGTCTATAATTTAGACAAATCATTAAGGAATGCTTATGGAGCAAAAAAGTATTAAAGCCGTTAATAAGCTAGGTTTTTCAGACAAGGAATCCAGGATCTATCTGGCTTGTTTAGAAATGGGTGCTGGATCAGTACAGGAAATTGCCACTAAGGCCAAAGTAAAAAGAACAACGGTGTATAATTTCGTGGACAAGCTGGTCGAGCTTGGGCTGGTGAGTCAAACACAATCAGGTAAGAAATTATTCTATGTGGCCGAGAGTCCGGAAATTTTAGAAGGAATACAAAGAAAAAATCAGGAAGCATTAAAAGAATCTTTGCCCCAGCTCAAAAAAATATTTGAAGCGGAAAAATTTTCCACCAGCTTTAAGTATTATCGGGGCAGAGAAGGTATGAAACGAATTTGGCTGGATGCACTGGAAGCCAGAAACAAAGAACTGTTTTGGACAATTGCCCATGAAGCAAGCACTGTCGTTTTAGGCAAGCAGTTCATGGAACATTACATTGAAAGGGCGCATAGGGCAGGCATTCGAAGCAAGATTTTGCGCAATCATGGGCAGAAAAATTTACACCGCTATTATCCGCCGGAAACACTTAGGGCTACGAATCGCGAAGGGCGAGAATTGCCAATAGGCATTAAGCTTAGCAACTCGCTCCTGATTTATGATAATATTGTTGCCTCATTTGCGCCGATTGAGGAAAATTACAGCTTTGTGATCGAAAGCAAGTCATATGCCGACACTATGAGGGTTTTTTATAATTCACTATGGGAGAAGGCCAAACCAATAGGGTAGAGTGTTACATATATTCATTAAGCCTTTCGCCTATAGGGTCCAGAGCACTCGAAATTTATTACTTTTTTTGTGAACAAAGAAAATAAGGCTTATCTTTACATGATAACTTATTAATGCTAGCCTGAAGTAACTAGCGTAATTTATATTATGGAGATAATTACTAAAAACCTAGAAAGTATTGTTATCGCCCTAACTGCCCTAATCGCAGTTTTGCTGTTTTGGAATATTTTCCTGCAAATTGGCCTTAGCCGAATTAAAAAGAAAACCA
>JBDRCS010000054.1:0-5440 GCA_043821615.1 Patescibacteria group bacterium | reverse complement strand
GTAAGGGCGACATGCTCTATATATCAGCCAATCTTTCCAAGCCAAGAAGATTGCAGGGCGCCTTATTAACTGACCATGAAATTGAAAATGTCTCTTCGTACTTAAAAGGAAAAGCCAAACCCGAATATGACGAAGATGTAACTGAATCCATGGCTGCCAGAGAAGGCGTTGCTGCCATGGGTGGTTTTGATGATTCTGAAGATGAACTTTTAGTAGAAGCCAAAGAAGTGATCATGCGCGCCCATAAAGCGTCGGCTTCATTGCTGCAAAGACGGTTGAGAATCGGTTATGCCCGGGCTGCGCGAATACTGGATATTTTGGAAGAACAGGGTATAATAGGTCCGGCGCACGGTGCTAAGCCTCGAGAGATATTAATAAAAGAAGAAAATATGAAAGACGGTGAATTTTCTGAAGAGGTAGAAATTGATGATGAGGGTGAGAATGATTCTTTGCAGGAAGAAGAGACTGATAATCAAGAAAAGGAGGAATAAGAAAGAATAATTATGAATGCAGATTTTCAACAAAAAGAGATTGTTGGGAGTGAGACCTTAGGAGACAAATTGAGACGCGCTCGGGAAGAGCAGGAAATTTCAATAGAAAGGGCTTCTTCTGAAACTCGCATTAAAAAAGAATATATAAATTTTTTAGAAACCGGCCAGTATAATAAATTGCCGGGTCTTTTATTTATTGAGAATTATTTGAAGACATATACAAATTTTTTACATCTTTCCTGGCCTAGGGTGAAAAAAATGTATGAAGAAGAGAAAGTAATGTATAAAGAACCGGAAAAGCCGGGCAAATCAGTTCAGCACATTAAAAAGGCCTTGAATGTTCCCAAGCTGGTTTATGGTTTAATTATTGCCATGGTGGTGATGTTAATTTTATCTTATTTGGGTTTTGAGGTAAGCAATATTGTGGAACCGCCTTCCTTAAATATAAGTAATTTTCCGGACAATGTAATTACGTCTGAGCATTCCATAGAGATAATCGGCCAAACCGATCCAGAGGCAAATGTGTTTATTAACGGACAGATGATTAATGTTGATCCTAGCGGTAGTTTTATTGAGCTCGTGCCTTTGCAGGAGGGGATCAACACCATTAATATTTCTGCTAAAAAGAAGCATTCCAAAGAGATAGTTATTGTAAAGCAGGTAAAAGTCCAGAAAAAAGGGAAAGAATAATGTTTTCCACAAGTATATTTGACCTTCGGTTTTTCTTCGGTTATTATATATGTACGGAAAAATTAAATAAAAATTATGGTTAAAAAGACAGATCCCGCTACAAATCCGGCGGTTAAAAAAAACGATGGTAGATCAAAAGCAGCTTTAGAAGCAATTGATCAAATCAGGGAAAGATTTGGCGAGGGTTCCATTATGAAGTTGGGAGATGCCAAACAAATGGAAGTGGATGCAATATCAACCTCATGCTTATCGCTTGATATCGCCCTAGGCATAGGTGGTGTTCCGAGAGGAAGAATTATTGAAATTTATGGTCCAGAATCTTCTGGTAAAACCACTTTAGCTCAACATATTGTAGCAAGTGTACAAAAAGAAGGTGGTTTAGCTGCTTTCATAGATGCAGAGCATGCCTTGGATCCTGAATATGCAAAAAAGATAGGCGTTAATATTGACGAGCTTCTTATTTCTCAGCCCGATACTGGAGAACAGGCTTTGGAAATTTTAGAAACTTTAGTACGATCAAATGGTGTAGATGTTGTCGTGATTGATTCTGTGGCTGCCCTTACTCCCAAAGCAGAAATAGAGGGTGATATGGGAGATTCTCACATGGGTCTTCATGCTCGTCTTATGAGTCAAGCTTTAAGAAAGCTAGCCGGCATTGTAGCAAAAAGCAAGACATCAGTGGTTTTCATTAATCAGACACGAATGAAAATTGGAGTAATGTTTGGCAACCCAGAAACAACTACAGGTGGCATGGCTCTTAAATTTTATTCTTCCGTACGAATTGAAGTACGAAGAGCTGCTCAGATCAAACAAGCGGACAGAGTAATTGGCAATAGAGTAAAATGTAAGATTGTTAAAAATAAAGTGGCGGCTCCTTTTAGAGTGACTGAATTTGATATTATGTACAATGAAGGTATTTCCATACCAGGCGATATTTTGGATACCGGTCTTCAATTCGGAGTAATAGACAAGTCAGGAAATTCATATTCCTTTAAAGAAGAAAAATTAGGCGTTGGCCGGGAAACTGCCAAAGCTTTCCTTAAGGAGAATCCAAAAATATTAAGTACAATCAAAAAAGAAGTTTGGCAGGCCGTAAAGAACGAGGATTAAATTTTAAAAAAATGTAATAAAAAAGTAGAGATACGCTAAGGCGTGCCTCTACTTTTTTTGTATTGAAAACTTAGAAGTTAAACTTTTTTGCAATATTATTGGCACCAGGAATTTTCCAATATTCGCCCTGAAGGGTTTTAACGATGGCGATAATATCTACGATTATCACGATCAAGCCCCAAACCCAGCCAACGAAAGGGATAACCACGAGAACTGCGGCAATCGCCATTACTAGGCCCTGCTTAGCATGAGTCTGAGCAAATTTAGAATCTTTCTTGGCCAATAAGGGAATAAGGAATAAAATACCAAGATAAGACAGACAAGCAATAGCTTTGTTTTCTTCCACATCCTTGGGGTCAAAAGTCATTTTTTCTTCTACTGGTTTTTTTTGTTCTTCCATAATTCACCTCCCTTCAAATTTATTATTGTTTATTATTTTTTGATTCTGCTTCCTTAACCGGCTTAACCGGAAACAGCTTCTGATATCCGACAACTGCCAGATAGGTTAAGGCGCCTCCAATTATAGCATATATTAAAGGTTCTGTAAGTAGGTTTAAAAAGTACCAAAATTGCCAATTAATGACCAATTTTGCAAAGGCTACAACAAGGTCTAAAAGAAGGAATGTGGCAAACCCAATCCAGAAAATACCTTGGTTTTTTACCTGCTTATCTTTTTGAATTAGCCAAGCTAAGTATAACAATAAGAAGAAATTTGCCAACCAGACTACCATATTGGAATTAGGGAGGAATTGGGCAGCAATTTCAAAAATTACGGCAATTAGAAAAGGAATAATCAGCTGTTTTAAGTAGCGGGTCGTAATATCATCTGTTTTTATAGGTTGTTTTTCCTCTTCCATATGTTGATATTATAGCAAAAATAGGGAAAAAATAAATAACCGCGAGGCACTGTGCCCGCGGTTATTATTTAATATATTCGCATTATTCGCGATTTCGCGTCTACATCATTGGCATTCCGCCGCCCATGCCACCCATGCCACCCATGCCGGCTGGCATACCAGGGGCAGAGTCGTCTTTGCTTGGAATGTCGGTCACAACTGCTTCAGTAGTCAAAATCAAGGCTGCAATTGAGGCTGCGTTTTGAAGAGCAGTGCGGGTAACCTTGGTTGGATCGAGTACGCCTTTTTCAACCAGGTTTTCAAATTTATCATCCAGGGCATTATATCCTTCATTTTCAGACATTTTTAAAACTTCGCCAACAACTACAGAGCCTTCTTTGCCGGCGTTTTCCGCAATCATTCTAACAGGTTCTTCCAGGGCGCGCTTTAAAATGTTGATGCCGATTTTTTCTTCATCGTCTTCGGTTTCCACATTATCAAGGACCTGAGAGGCGCGCAATAAAGCAACGCCGCCGCCAACAACTACGCCTTCTTCCACGGCTGCTTTGGTGGCTGCTAGGGCATCTTCAATTCTGTGCTTTTTTTCCTGCATCTCAGTTTCCGTGGCTGCGCCAACTTTCAAGACAGCTACACCGCCAGTTAATTTGGCTAAGCGTTCTGCTAATTTTTCCTGGTCAAAATCAGAATCAGAGGCGTCAATTTCTTTTTTGATCTGAGCTACTCTTTCATCAATGGCAGATTTATCGCCTTTGCCTTCTATAATAGTGGTGTTGTCTTTGGTGGCTTTAATTTTACCGGCTTCACCCAAGTCGTCTATTTCCACGTTTTCCAGTTTTAAGCCAATATCTTCAGAGATAACCTTGCCACCTGTTAAAATGGCAATGTCTTCCAACATGGCTTTTCGGCTGTCGCCAAAACCGGGAGCTTTTACGGCTAAAACATTAAAGACGCCTTTTAATTTGTTGACTACTAAAGTGGCCAGAGCTTCACCTTCAACATCTTCAGCAATAATGGTAAGGTCTTTGGTTCCGCCTTGAGCTAATTTTTCCAGTAAAGGAACAATATCCTGAATGGAAGAAATCTTTTTATCGGTAATCAGGATTTTGGAATTTTCATATTCAGATTCCATTCTGTCCGGATTGGTGATCATATAAGGAGAGACATAACCACTGTCAAATTGCATGCCTTCCACTAGTTCTTTGTCCATGCCAAAAGATTGTGATTCTTCCACAGTGATGACGCCGTCGTTGCCGACATCTTTCATGGCCTCGGCAATTTTTTGTCCGATTTCCTTATCATTGGCAGAAATGGAAGCAACCTGTTTGATTTTTTCATCATCGGAAATATCTTGTGAGATGTTTTCCTTTAATTCCTTAATAACAGCTTCCACGCCTTTATCAATGCCTTTTTTTACCATCATGGGGTTAGCTCCGGCAGCTACGTTTTTTAACCCTTCGTTTACAATTGCCTGGGCTAAAACTGTGGCCGTGGTGGTGCCATCGCCGGCAATGTCATTGGTTTTACTGGCTACTTCTTTTACAAGTTCAGCCCCGGCATTTTCCATTTTGTCTTCCAGCTCGATTTCCTTGGCAACAGTTACGCCGTCTTTTGTAATAGTAGGTGAGCCATAGCCTTTGTCTAAAATTACATTACGTCCCTTAGGACCCAAAGTAACTTTAACAGCATTAGCTAATTTGTTTACGCCTGCTTTTAAACCTTCGCGGGCTGATTCATCATATTGAATGTCTTTTGCCATAATTTTAATAATATTTAATGTTTATCTAGTGCCCTCGGCGGAAGCCTCGGGCTATTTGATATTACCAAATAGGGCGAGCCTTCTGGCGAGCCCATGTGATAATTAGTTAATTATTTAACGACCGCTAAAACCTCGTCGTATTTTAAGAATTTTAGTTCGTCATCTTCATACTTAACATCTTCGCCGGAATATTGGCCGAATAAAACTTTATCGCCTTCAACCAGGCCAAGTTTTTTAATGTCTTCACCGTCGCCGATGCCCATTACTTCGCCTTCGGCTTTTTTTTCCTTATCAACGGTATCAGGTAAAACAATGCCTGATTTTGTGGTTTCTTCCTCAGTCAGAGGTTTTACTAGGATTCTGTCGCCTAATGGTTTTAAACTCATATTTTTTTATTTAATTATTATCTAATATTAGCCAAATTTTTGGGCTAAATTAGCACTCTAAAATAAAGAGTGCTAAATACTGATATTATCTTACCAAATTTAAAAAATGCGTCAAGTACCCGAAAAAAGGTTATTTTTTATATTTATTGA
>JBDRCS010000053.1:0-5819 GCA_043821615.1 Patescibacteria group bacterium | reverse complement strand
CCAAAGCAGGCAAAAAGGGTGGCAAAGGCTTTGACTAATAGTTCGCCGTATTTTTTGGCGTCGTAAGACCAGTCTGCATCCATATAGCCGAAAGCGCGTACCCGGGAAGAACGGTCTTCTGATTCGGCGTCAGTAATAATATATTGAATGCGCTGACCGGCAGAAAGCTTCATGCCCCGGCCGGCTAATTCTTTGGCCGCAATAGCAGTGTGGGTTTCTACTTTGAAATCCTCTGGATTACGGGAAAGGTTTTTGGTGATAACCAGGTCATGAAAATTTATTTCACCGGAAAATAAATTGTGAAGCAAATCTTTGAGATAATCAAAATATTGAGGAATGTTTTTTTCTATGCTTTTAGTGTTATTCAGATGCATAAGTTCGTTTAATATTTTATATTGAAAATTATTGATCAAGGGCGGTGTGTCGTGACGCCGGGTTTCTATGCCTCTTAATTTGAGCTCGCCTGTGGTAAAGCAGCCATAATAGCGATTGGCCGCGCCTATTTCAAAATCAATTTTTGAGGGAGAAAAGCAGATCCATTTGTAGATGCCTTCCAAGGAAACTGGGATTTTGGTTTTTTTTTCTATAATTTCACACAAAGAATTAATATTTTTTTTAGTAAAATTATTTTTTTTAAGCCAGAGCGAATCCACAATCGCGTGTAAAAATTCAAAGCCTTCATCTTCGGCGATGTCTTTGGCCTGGAGCAGGGCTTCACGGCCAAAAGCTGTCACTGCTTCATGGGCATCAATTTTACCAAAGCGAGCATTTTTGTAGCCGAGATAACCAAAGCAGGTAACAAGTATCCACTTGAGAGCGCTTTGCCTTAAATAGTATTTGTTATATTCATCAGTATTTTTTGATAATTTTTGCATTTTTTTGTAGTGGGCTCTTTTTTCGAGCACGGGCTTGAGAGTGGCAGGAATGATGCCAATTTTTTTTTGGCAGAGGCGATAGCCGATTTCCGGCACAGTGGGCGCATCCGGGCAACAGGAGCAATTAATAGTTTCCGGTGAGATATTAAATTTGACCATGATAGTGGGGTACATGGAGGCAAAGTCCAGCTCAACAATATTTTCGTGAAAACCAACTTTGGGCATAAATACTAAGCCGCCCTTGTCAGAGAGCAGGTGAGCTTCACCGGATTTGAAATCTTCCGGCTCCTGTTTGAGTGTGGGAATCATGATGTTGTTTTTAAAGGCCGTGACATATTCCATGGAGCTCATGGCCGTGCCAATAGAGGTGCGAGCCATTTTTTGAAGTGGTAAAGAGGAGAGCCGGGCCAGTTCAAAGATGCCTTCAAGATTGGATTCGTTGTATAAGAAAGAGTTGCGCTGGTCGATGTGGACGCGGCCGTACAAGGAAACCACACCGGCGCGATGGAGAATGCGACCATAGGAAAAATAGCTGAACTCCCGGCCAAAATCTATGTTTTTGGATTGATCTCGATTAAGATGAAGATTGAGTTTGTTTTGTTCACAGAATTTATAGAGGCGGGGGATTATATAAGAGTCCCCAAAACGAGTGAGAATAATATCCGGGTCATAGTTTTCAAGAAGGCGGTTGAGGTTTTCTATGATTTGAAAAGGTTCGTCTTTTTCCAGGACCATTACTTGGCCTTCGTATTCTATTTCCAGATCAGAGGGCAGGGCCTGGCGGGGATCGGCTTTGCGGCCGCCCATTTTTATTTTCATGATTTTCAAAGGAGGAATGTCATAATCTGTTTTTCCCCGGTCGTCTTGCAAGATAATTTCTTGAATTTCATTTTGATCATTAATTTTAAATTCGCATAAAGCCAGAGAGAAAATTTGTTTTTCAAATAAATACATTTCAGCTGCATCAAGATTACCCTGCCAAAAAGCAGAGTAGGGGAGCTGGTCTTTTATGAATTTGGTAATTTGTTTTAATTTAAAAGGAGATTTTATTTTAATGGCGCGGACTTCTTGCCACCCTTTGTAGACGTCATATTTTTTTGTTTTTGAAATATTAACTTGGTTTTTATATAATTTACAGAATAGCAAATAATTTTTTTTGTCTTGTTCATTTATTTTTAGATATAAAGTAGGACCCCAGTTTTGATGGAGGCAATAATTTTTACCCTGATTATCAATAACCCAAAGAACCATGCCTGTATGGTCGGCATAGACATCAAAAAGGAAGGCTTCTATTTTCATTTTCCTCTCCCCCTGCCCCCCTATCCGCTTACCGGAGAGGGGGAATCCATAGAGTTGGATCTTTTAAAAGCATCGATTTGTTTTTGTTGTTCTAGGAGCATGGAAATCATCATGGATTCAAGGGGGAGAGCGCGGGAAGCCATAGAGCTTTCAGCGGCGTGGAGCTTGGCATAGCGCCAGAGCGTATCAAAATAGACACGGTCTTCACGGCGGAGAGCGCGACGATAAGCATGCCAGGCCATGCGTTCTTCATTGATTTGCCAGTTGACTGACGGTAAAGTTCTGCCCATTTAATATATTTAAAAATTCTTTTCTTGGTCCGGCGATTTCATGCCATTGCGGCTGGACAATGGTAATTTTAGCAATGGAGGAAATGCGCTTGATGCTCATAATAGTTTGCTTAAGGAGGCGTTTGGCTTCAGCAAAGGGAATGTTTTCATCATAGAAAGTGTCTAGCAAGCCGACCAGCACCAAATGATGGCTGTGTTTTTCTTTTAGCTGAGTATAGGTGCGGTGGCAAATAAGCTCAGTCATTTGGTGGCAGGTAAAAGCGCGAGATAAGAAGATGTTGCCTAATACCTGATGTGGTTTAAGACCCATAATTTTGGCCATTTTGGCAAGATGATCCATTCGAAATCTATTGGAGCCATCAATGACTAAAATAGGCTTAGAAGCCAGAATTTGAGCAGTTTGGCTCATGGCTTGGCCCAGTATTTGCGGAGGGCCGGACATAATGGCAGGGGAGAGTGTTTTTTGCATGTTTGAAGTATAACCGAAGAAAAACCGAAAGTCAATATTGCCGAATGTGGACAAATAATATATACTAAATTACCCACCAAATAAGAAGGCCATATGAAGGAAATAAGGAATTTAAAGAATTTTAAGTGGACAGTATTTGGTATAAGCTTGGTGACAACCATTGTTTATGCATTAATATTAACCTGGGAATTGAATGCACCGCCATTGTTGGCGGTTTTAAATTTATTTTTAGTAATTGTGACTGTTTACATGGTGTTACATTTTACTTTTAATGCAATAATAAAAAGAGAGGATAAATTAAAAGAGGCCATGAAGGAGCTTTTTAGCTCTTATCAGTATATTGGAAATGTAAACAGACAGATTGATACTTTAACTAATTTGAATAAATATATTACCAAGGCAGATTTTACAGACAAGGAGATAATTGCTTTTATTGTGAATACCTGTGGCCGGCTGGCAGAGGCGGACTTGTGCACGGTTTTTTTAAAAAATGGCGGTGATGATTACAAAAAAACCAAAGTATATTATTATCAGAATCGGGGAATATTTGAAAGCATAATTTCTCATTTAAAATGTGAAAGTTGCAAGAATTATATTTCAGATAATGAATTTATAATGGAGGTGAATAAGGAATCTGAGAAAAAATGCGGCAGTTTTCCGGATTCTTTTTGGAATACTTATACTCTGCTAAGCTTCCCGATTGTTTTTAAGGGGAAGAAAAAGGGATTTATGATTGTTATTCATAATAATAAAGTTAAGATTTCTCATCTTAACTATAAATTAATATCTTCTTTGGTTACCCAGCTGGGGACTATCATTGAATAATAAATTTAGCTATAATGGAAATAATGAAATTAAGAATAATCATTATTTTTTTTATTTTGGCTCCCTGGCCGGCTTTGGCCTGGAATTTGGGCGAGGTTGATTTTTGGGCCTATCAGCTGCAGAACGCGGATAATAAAAAATCATTCAATAAATTAATTGATTCTAAATTTGATTTGATAGTTTTAGAACCCGCAGATATTGGCTCTAAGAAAAAATTAAAACGCTTAAAAAATTCAGACGGATCAAAAAGCGGAATCAGAAAAAGAGCGGCAGCTTATGTAAATATCGGCGAGGCCGAAGATTGGCGCTGGTATTGGCAAGAAGATTGGAAAATCGGGGATCCGGAATTTATATTGACAGATGATCCGGACGGCTGGTCTGGAAATTTTCCGGTGGCTTTTTGGCATGAAGAATGGAAGGATATTATTATCTATGAAAAAGATAGTGTATTGAATCGAGTTTTAGATAAAGGGTTTGATGGAATTTATATGGATTGGGTATTGGCTTATGATGATCCGGCTGTTAAGGAAAAAGCTGAGGAAGAGGGAGTTGATCCCCAAGAGGAGATGATTGAATTTATAAGGGAGATTAAAAAATATGCCCGAAAGAAAAATAAAAAGTTTTTTATAATTGCTCAGAATGGGGCTGAAATTTCAGAAGGGCATCTCGAATATTATAATATTATTGATGCGATTGCCCAGGAAAATATTTCATATGGCGGAAAGGCTGATGTAAAATGGAAATCTTTAAAATCCGGCAATATTAAAAACAAATGGAGAAAGTGGGATAGACGCGCCTTAAAGCCATATTTGCAAAGTAATGTTCCGGTTTTTTCTGTTGATTATGCCACTAAAAAAAATAAGATAGACAAAGCTTATAATTTTGCCATTAATCATGGCTATGTTCCGTTTGTAAGTAGAACGCCTTTGAGCCGGTTGCCTAAAAATAGGCCGCCTGGGTATCCAGAAAATTAATTGGCGGAGTCGACGAGATTCGAACTCGCGATCTTCCCCGTGACAGGGGGATGTGTTAACCAGGCTACACCACGACTCCAATTGTGATATAAAAAAATGCCTGTACAGACAAAAAAATTATACATTATTATTTATTTTTTGTCCAGAGTGGACTTTTATTTAAATATTTTGTTAAATAGATATATGAAATACATCAGAGATATTACTTGGGAGGAAGTATACGAAAACTGGAAGGAGAACGAAGAGAAAGATGACATCTGGAAGGATTATTATGATAGAAAGGGCTTTGATTCCTGGGATGATTTTCGTAAAGAACAGATTGATGAAATTGATGCGCCTAATCTAAAGTGGGAATTATATGAAATTTTTGCTGATGAGATAAAGGAATATAATTGTGGAGATTTTAAAGGCTGGTTAAAGATTGCCAAAGATGTAAAAAGTAGAAAGTTTAAAGATTTGGCTGAACATGAATTTTTTCAGGATCATAAAAAAATTGAAATCATTAAAAAAGATTTTCCTGAAGAGACACAGATTGTAGGCTTGAAAAAAGGAGGAGAGATTTATATTTTTGAAGGCAATCACAGGGCAGTGGCGATTGCAGAATTACAAAAAGAATTAGATTTTAATAAAACTATTTATTTAGCTTTGGCTGAAGTTTAATTAGCGAAATAACTATTCAGGCGTTTTACAAGTTTGTTTCCCACGCGGATGCCGGAATTTGAGGAAGGATGACCATCATTTGGGTCGGCTACATATTTTGGTTTTAGATATCCATTTTTTGTTTGCAATTGTTTATGCAGGCGGAAGGGCAAGAGATTGTTTCCGGAATATTCCTCTACATATTTATGGGTAAGCCAATAGTCGAATTTTTTAGCGCGTCTGGCTTTTTTGTATGAGGTCATGGCTTTGGGCAAGGGTGGAGTGGACATGGGGACAAATAAGACATTGGGATGATCTTCATAGACTTCATATAATTCACGGTAATAATCCTTTCTCTCGTTTAATTCGGCCTGGCTGTAAATATTAGATGCCGGATAACAGGACTTAAATATTAGAATATCATTGTCGCCAATAATGTCCCAGGAGG
>JBDRCS010000052.1:0-2708 GCA_043821615.1 Patescibacteria group bacterium | reverse complement strand
TAAAATTTAATTAAAAAATAAAATGAAAATCGAAGTAGACAGAGATCTTTGCACAGGCTGTGGAACATGCGTGGCTTTGTGCCCGTCTTGCTTTAAGCTGGACGATGAAAATAAATCAACTGTTATCGGAGAAGGAGAATGTGCACCAAAAGCCGAATCTTCCTGTCCGGAAGGAGCAATTACCGTAACTGATTAGGCATGAAAATTAATAATGACACTACTATTGGAGAATTATTGGAAAAGCATCCTGAAGCGGAAAAGATTTTAAGAAAATATTACGGTGATGACGTAGGCTGCCTGGGTTGTCCGATGCGAGCTATGGAAACTCTGGAAAACGGCGCCATGGTTCATAAGGTTTCAGAAAAGGACTTTGATAAAATGGTTAAAGAGCTTAATAATAAGTTTGCAAAATAAATTTATTAGTTTTTGCGTATAAAATAGTAAGAATTAATTTTTTATTATGGAAAATTTAAATTCAAAACCAAAAAACACCGGTTTAATTATCAGCGTAGTTATTATTAGTTTATTAATTGGCGGAGCAGCCGGAGCAGTTTTCGGGCTTTTGGGTTCTCAGGTAGTACCCTGGTTAAACGAAGAGCAGGATGCAGAAGATTTGCTTCAAAAAAGCATAACCAGGGAATTGGAAAATGAATCCGCTACGATCGCGGCCATAGAAGAGGTAGCGCCTTCAGTAGTGTCTATTATTGCTTCTAAGGAATTTGACGATTTTTATTATTATACTGAATCAGAATCCGGCCTAGAAGAAATTGGCGGAGGCACAGGCGTGATTATTTCCAAAGACGGACACATTATTACCAATCGGCATGTGGTGGAAGACGAAGAAGCCGAGTATTCAGTGGTTTTTTCCGACGGCACCAGGCATGACAATGTCCAAGTGCTTTCGCGCGATCCTTTTAACGATATTGCGATATTAAAATTAAATGATGTGCCTGATTTACAAGTGGCGAAATTAGCAGATAGTGATGCTTTGGAAATAGGGCAGACTGTTTTAGCGATTGGCAATGTCCTGGCTGAATATCAGAATTCTGCTACCAAGGGTATTATTTCCGGTTTAGGAAGATCGATTGTAGCGGGAGATTATTATAATGAGGAACAGCTGGATAAATTGATCCAGACAGACGCACCTATTAATCCGGGAAATTCCGGCGGGCCGTTAATTAACCTGAAAGGCGAAGTCGTGGGCATTAATGTGGCTGTGGACTGGTCTGGGCAGAGCATTGGCTTTGCCATACCTATTAATACGGCAAAATCAGCCATTGAGAGCGTTAAAATTAACGGTAAGATAGTTCGTCCTATGCTGGGCGTGAGATATATTCCCATAGACAAGGAGATTGCCAAAGAAAACAATCTGGCTAATGATTATGGCGTGCTAATAATAAGGGACGACAGCCCCGGCCAGTTGGCTGTAATCCCAGGTAGCCCGGCGGATAAGGCCGGCTTGGAAGAAAATGATATTATTTTGGAAATTGACGGCGAAAAAATAGATGAAGACAATAAATTGCCTAATTTAATACAGAAATATCAAGTAGGAGACGAAGTAAAATTAAAGATTGTTCATAATGGAGAAGAAAAGGAGATTAAGGCGACTTTGACTGAGATGACGGAATAATTATAATATCGGTAAATATCTTTCTTTTTCAAAATCAGTGACATGCAAGCGGAATTGATCCCATTCTATTTCTTTATTTTCCACTAATTTTTTATGCAGGTCTTCTCCTAAGATCTCTTTCATTAACTCGCTTTTTTCAAAATTGTCTTTTGCCTCAAGTAGAGAACCGGGGAGAGCCATTATTCCTTTTTCTTCCCTTTCCTTATTATTCATTTCAAAAATGTCTTCTTCTTGAATTGGCATTAATTCCAGATTTTCTTCAATGCCTTTCAGGCCGGCTCCAAGGAAGCAGGCAAAAGTTAAATAGGGGTTACAAGCAGGGTCAGCGGCGCGATATTCGGCCCGGCAGGCCTTTTCTTTGCCCGGACGGGTAGCAGGCACTCTCACTAAGGCAGTTCGATTGGCGCGGCCCCAGGCAATATAAACCGGAGCTTCATATCCAGGAACAAGGCGCTTGTAGGAATTAATGTATTGATTAGCGACCATGGTAAATTCAGGCGCATACTTTAAAAGGCCGGCCACGTAGCTGCGGGCAGTTGATGAAAGACTATAATCATCATTAGCATCATAAAAAGTATTTGTATCACCCTTAAAGAGGGAAAGATGAGTATGCATACCAGATCCGTTTTCGCCGGCAATTGGCTTTGGCATGAAAGTTGCATAAACTTCATGTTCCTGAGCAACTGCTTTTACAATAAATTTATAGGTAAGGACAGTATCGGCCATTTCCAGGGCTTCTTTATATTTCAAACCGATTTCATGAGAAGAGGGCGCCACTTCGTGATGAGCGCATTCACACTGAATGCCCATTTTTTCAAGAATGGAAAGAGTGCGTTCCCTTATTTTTGTTCCTTCATCAATGGAAAGCAGGTCAAAATATCCACCTCGATCTAATAATTCAGTACCTTCGGGAGTTTTAAAGTAAAAATATTCCAAGTCCGGGCCGCAATATTGGGTATATCCCTTTTCTTCAGCTTTTTGAAGAACTCTTTTTAAGGTTTGCCTGGGACAGGCTTCAAAAGGGGAGCCGTCCGGATAAGCGACATCACAAATAAGGCGGGCTATTTTTGTACCGCCG
>JBDRCS010000051.1:0-34988 GCA_043821615.1 Patescibacteria group bacterium | reverse complement strand
CCCCAAGAAACACCATTTGTAGTTTCAAAGAGTTTTACAAAAGGTGTAATATTAAAAAATCCGTTTAATAAAATGTATGCTTCCCATAGCAATTCTTGTAGGTTATCGTCCGCTAATTCAATATTAAGACCAAATTTTTGTAATTTCTTCAATGAAAGAGGCCTTGAATGAAGTAAATGTTTGTCATAATCAGAAAAATAATTTACAGCCTTTTTGATTTTGGAAGACATACCTTTTTTATTTTCAAACATATATTCTTTTATCCAATCATAAACTAATTCTTTTGATAGTTTTTCTGAATCTTCACATAGTTCCAATAATTCAATCGTATATTTTTCAATTAATGGTATATATGCCGGTAAAGATTCAGGACCTTCTTTAGCAATCTTTTCTTTTATTTTTTCAAAACCTCTTTTTATTGATCTTGCGGGGATACCATTTATTTGAGGATCAATTGGTCCTAATGTCGCACTTGGATGTAATAAAATTGAATTTCCAGAAAGAGCTAACATAGTTGCTGCAGAATATGCAGAATGGGGTATTAAAAAATTAACTTTTTCAAATCTATTTCTAAGAATCGTTACAATTCTTTCAGTTGCATCAGGTTTTCCCCCTGGACTATGGACTAATACATCAATTTCTTTCACATCTTTTTTAACCGAATTAACCATATCAGTAAAGCCATCAATATCTTCTAAATCTATAAAATTAGGAACACTAGGGGGTAATTGTCCTAAAAATTTTGTAGCATAAACAAGCAAAGGATTACCTCTGTATTTTTCAATATCCTTATAACAAGCTTTTCTTAAATCTAAAGGGTTTATTTCCTTCTTTGCTTGTTGTATTTCAAGAAGAAAATCATGCCAATCTTGGATTGTTTTAAATTTTTTGCGTTGAGGAGTAGCCATGAATATTAGTTTTATAATTTAAAGTTGAACTTTGAACAGTTGTATAATTTGTTTTTTTGCCCATTGCAATATTTGCCCTATCCATGATTTCTATAGTTTTTTTATAAAAATCAAAAGATTCAAATGCTTTTTTATTAACATCCTTCTGTTGTTTTGAAAATAATTGTTTTTTTGGATTTGTAGATTTCATAGTTATCTTTAATTTAAAGATATAAAATTATTAGTGTATTTTATTATACAAAAATAGTATAAAAAATCAAAGTTAATTTACTTCCCACTTTTAGTCCTATTGCAATTCTTGCATAATAGCTGACAATTATCTTCATTTGTTCTTCCTCCCTCGTGCCAAGGTGTAATATGATCCGCCTCCGTTTCTTCTAATTTAAAATGCTTTTTGCAATACACACAAATACCTTTTTGTTTTTCATAAACTTTCTGTTTTATTGCAGGTGTAAAAGCACGAATAGAAAGATATTTTTCATCACGAGTTAATATGTAAGGATAAATACCGCTTTTTTTGGTAACATCATCATCAAGTATTAACTGCTCAATTTCTTTTTCAATTTCCTCTGTATTAAATTGCTCATCTTTATATTGATTATAAAGCGTACCCCAATCAACACCTCTCATAAATTTTGCTCTTTTTTTGACAAAAGTAGTTTCCACCCAAGTAATGACATCTTGAAAATATCTCCACAAAGGTGCTGCGTTTTGATCTTGTTGATGATCTGACATGTATTGTTTAATTTCATCATCAGAAATCCATTTAATACCTGTTTCCAAATAATCTTGACGAATTGGCGAACAATTCCAATAATCGCTTCCTATTTGATAAGCAACACATCCAGTCTTGCTAAAGTATTTTTTTGCATCAGTAACCCATGATCCTGAATATACTGCATTACGCAATTCTTGATTGGTAAGTTTTTCACCTGCAATATTGATAGTTTCAAACCATTCTAATTTTTCGCTGTCTGTTCCAGAACAAAAATATACCGTTAATCCATAATTTAAAATTTGCTCTTGTTTATCTTTTGTTAAATTATGAAAAGCAAGACCATTCACAGAAAAATCGCCGTTTACATACTGACAAACTGATATTGTGCGTTGTTGTCCATCAATTATTTCAAAATTTCCATCTTCACGAACAGCCCAATACATTACATTTAGTGGAAAATCTTTTGTAACTGTATGGATTACTGCGTCTCTTTGTTTGTCGTTATAAATAAATTCTCTTTGATATGGTGGGCGAATATCCAGTTTTCCGCCATAACCAACAACACCTGCTTCGGCGTTGTCTTCAAAGCCATTTGTTAATTCACGAATTGTAATTTCTTTAAGTTCAATTTTCATAATAAATTTGTTATAAGCTAAAGTTTTTTGTTTTTAATTAATATTCTTGCATAAGGAACCTTAACAATCCCATTTTCAATTATATATAAATCACCATCTACAGCACCTCTTTTTTGAACTTCTTTTCTATATTTTTTGTGTTCTTGTTTATATGGCTCAACTCCAATTTCTTTACCTGAATTAGATATGCCCAGACCGATTATTTCAAACTGGTCTGGATTATGTTTGTCTATGAAAGTAATCGGGACACCTATGACTCCTTTATAATCTATAGGAATATCTTTTGTTACATCCACGTTTATTGCGTCATAATTTTCATATTTCGGATATTCCTCCGCAGTATACTTTTTATACAAAATGAGATCTTCATGACGTTGAACATAATCCAAGTTGGTAAACCATCTGATACTTGGAACTCTTACATATTTATTACCATTTTTATCAACTCTAAGGCTTTTGCTTCTGATTTCGTAATCGTCTGGCACTTGGAATTCCACATCCCCACTGTGTATGCTTGCTCCAAGCCATAGCTTATTTTCTTTTATTAATTTGAAAATTTCTTTGTAAGTCATAGAGTTTGAATTCCCCAAAATTAAAAACTTTTTTTTGTATTCATCCAATTGTGCAACATATTCACGAAATAAAGAAAATGGTGGATTTGTAACGACAATATCAGCTTCTTTTAAAATTTTTATTGATTCGTTGCTTCTAAAATCTCCATTTTCTTTTAGGGGTGTAGCGATATTTTTATCATTTTTTAAAAGCCATTCCACATCTGACAAATCAACAGCACCGTCTTTATTATTATCCTTAACTTCGTTAATTTCAATTTTCATCGGTTCTTTCTTCTTGACCGATTTTAAGCCCTCTATGTCAAACAAAGAAAGTTGTCCGCCGACAACAGGAGAGCCAGCATAACTTGTCGCAATAAGTTTTTTTAATTCAAGTGCATTAAAATTAGAAGCAAAATATTTGAAAAAATTACTTTCAAATGGATCATCAGCATTACAATAAACGACCTTACCTTTAAATTGATCTTTATAATGTTTTAATTCTTTTTCAATATCAGAAAGCTGAGTATAAAACTCATCTTTTTTTGCTCTGTTTGCGTTACGCAAGCCTGCATTGTTTGGTTCTTTTATTGCCATATTTTGCCTTATTTGAAGTAAAACGATTTGTAACTATAATATACCGATTTGTTCAATTTTTTCTACCTTTAAATTAAATAAACATTTTTTGCGGAGGAACGGAGCAAAAAATACCTTATATCCCCCTCTTTAAAATAAAAAATAAAAATTCCATTCCTTTTTTAAATTCTTCAACAAAATTCCTTATTAGAGAAAAATTATTGAAAAATATGTCGCATAACTGGTTATTATGCGAAAACACTTCGCATAATATATTGATATTGGTATGTTATGCGACTATTGCCAAGGGAATAAAAGTAAAGTAAAATTTAGATTAACACCCAATAATTTTCTTAAATTATACTTAAAATTAAACAATTATGCAACATTACCTCATTAAGGTGGAGGAGGAGCTTTTGGTTCGGAATTACAGCCCCAGAACTGTGAAAAGTTATGTTGGCTGTTTGCGGGATTTTTTTAGATGGATGAAGTCTGAAAGGATTGGAACGGAGGCAGGGATGAAGAAGGCGGATGAAGAGATGATTCGCAGATATTTACTTTTTAAAAAGGAAAGGGGGAGTTCGCCGCAGACGATTAATTTATATTTGAACGCCATAAAATTTTTTTATCGGGAGATTATTAAAGATAGACATCGGATTGAGCTGAAGTTTTCCAAGCGCTCACAGAAATTGCCGGTGGTATTATCGCGAGGCGAGATTGCCAGGATTTTGGAAGGCATCAAGAATCCGAAACATAGACTGATGGTGGCGCTGGCGTATGGAGCAGGCCTGCGGGTTAGTGAAATTGTTAATTTAAGGATAAATGATATTGATGCGGATCGCGGCGTTATTCATATTAAAGGTGCGAAAGGCAATAAAGATCGCTTGACCGTGTTGCCGGAAAAATTGAGGGTGCCTCTGGCCGCGGAAATTAAAGACCGAGCTGGCGGGAATGAGTTTGTATTTGCCAGCGAAAGGGGAGGAAGATTAACGACGAGGACGGCGCAGAAGATATTTGAGAGCGGGCTGAAGAAGGCGGGAGTAAGCAAAGAGGCGACTTTCCATTCTTTGCGCCACAGCTTTGCCACTCACTTGCTGGAAAGCGGTACAGACATCCGTTATGTCCAGGTTTTACTGGGACACAACAACATTCGGACCACGCAAATTTATACGCAGGTGAGCACGGCGAATATCAGGACTATTGCCAGCCCTTTGTGAAATAACTTTGTTTGACAGCTAATTAATTAAGATTTAAAATAATAAAACTATGAAAGACGAAATTATTAGAAAATTAAGAGAGCACGACAAACGGTTTGAGGCGATCGACAAGCGGTTTGACGAACACGACAAGCGGTTTGATAAATTGACTAATGCCGTTTTAACGAATTCCCGGGACATCAAGGAGATCAAGGAAACCATGGCTACCAAGAAAGACATCAATAAAATCACCGATACGCTGGATGAGCTGGTTGGTTTTGCGAAAAAGAAAGATCAGGAAATGAGCTTTATGAGCCAGCGTTTAACGCGGGTGGAAAAAGACGTGATCAAAATTAAGCCATTGGTTGGTCTAAAAACCTCTTGACAGGGATATGGGAGCCTGTTAGACTATTTTCACTAATAAATTAAAGATTGTTCCCCAGCCAAATGCTGGGTCCAGACCTAAGCTCATTAGGGTGAACGATCTAACAAGGAAAATTTAAAATTATGGATCATTACGAGATTCTTTTTATTGTGCCGGGAGCTGTTTCCGATGAAAAAGCGCCGGAAACAATAGACAAGGTAAAAAAATTATTCGGCGACCTTGGCGGACAAATTACCAAGGAAGAAAATTGGGGGAGGAAAAATTTAGCTTATAAAATCGGCCAGGAGACTCAAGGCACTTATGTCTTGATGGTTTTTGACATTGAGCCAAAACAGATTGAAGAAATTAACAAGCGAATGAGATTGTCCAGGGAAATTTTAAGGCATCTTATCGTGAAGGCCAGAATCAAAACGGCTGAGGAAATTGAGCAGGAAAAAACAGTTGCCGCCAAGATCCAGGCCAAGAAAAAAGACGTGGTTAAAAAAGAATTAGCTGAAGCTGAAAAGGAAGAGGCAGAGAAAGTCCAGCCGGTCCCATTGAAGCCGATAGAAGAAGAAAAGCCGGTAGTAAAAGAGCAAACCAAGGAAGAGGAAAAGATTTCCATGGAAGACCTTGATAAGAAATTGGACGAGCTCTTAAGCGATGAATTAGAATAATAAAATAATTAAAAAATATGGACTTAAATAAAGCAATGATAATTGGGCGGGTGACCCAGGATCCTGAGCTCAGAACCATTCCATCCGGCCATAATGTAGTATCATTTTCAGTGGCTACAAACAGGCGCTGGAAAGACAAGCAGGGCCAGCAGCAGGATGTGGCTGAATTTCACAATGTGGTTGCCTGGAGAGGGCTGGCTGACACAATTGCCCAATATGTAAAAAAAGGAAGCAAGATTTACATTGAAGGCCGTCTGCAAACAAGAAGCTGGGATGATCAAAATGGAGTAAAGAAATACAGAACAGAGATTATAGCTGATAGCATGATTATGCTTGATAGCAAAGGTTCTCAAGGTGGAGCTCCTCAGGCAGCACCTGCTCCAGCACCTCAGGCAGCAGCCCCGGGAGGCAATAACGCTCCTTTACCGGCCGGAAATCCTGATGAGGAAATTTCCGTAGAAGATATTCCTTTTTAGGTAAGGACAACCCTAGGGTTGTCCATACATAATAATTAATAAATAAGAATGCGAAGAAAAAAACAAGAAAAGCCAAAAGAAAGGTTTTGTTACTTTTGCACCAATAATATAAGAGACATTGATTATAAGGATGCGGACACTATCAAAAAGTTCACATCCAACTATGCCAAGATATTACCTTCCAAGAGAATGGGTTCTTGTGCAAAACATCAAAGAAAATTAGAACGGGCAGTAAAAAGAGCAAGATTTATGGCATTGTTACCGTATACTAATCGGTAATAAATAAAAAATAACCGCGGGGCACTGAACTCGCGGTTATTTTTATAGAAAAATATGGTATAATAGTTTTATGAATAAAAGAACAAAAATAGTCTGTACAATCGGTCCGGCTTCGGAAAATAAAACTACCTTGGAAAAAATGTTCAAGGCGGGCATGGATGTAGTGCGTCTTAATTTTTCCCATGGAAATTATAAGCAGCACGCCATATTGTTGAATAATATTAGGGCAGCTTCAAAGAAAATGAAAAAGCCGGTGGCGATTATGCAGGGTCTGCAGGGTCCGCGGATTAGAATCGGGGAAGTTGATAAAAATGGCATAGATTTGACCAGAAAAGAAAAGGTAATCTTAATTCCGGAGTCATGGATCGGGAAAAAAGATATTCCCGAGGGAGTGAAGCAGGTTCCCCTGGGCTATGCTAATTTATATAAAAATATTAAGCCAAAAAATCACATCTTGATAAATGACGGCTTAATTGATATTAAAGTGGAATTGATAATAGACGGCATTATTTACGGAACAGTTTTAAAGCCGGGCATTATTTTTTCAAGAAAGGGCATTAATATTCCGGGCGTGGAAATTTCAGCCCGGCCTTTAACCGATAAGGATAAGGAAGATTTGAAGTTCGGCCTCAAGCAAAATGTTGATTACGTAGCCATGTCGTTTGTGAAGAATGCGAATAATATTAAGACACTGCGAACATTAATTCCAAAAAGTAAAAAGACCAAGATAATTGCAAAGATTGAAACTGAATCAGCGGTTGATAATTTTGATAAGATTCTTAAAGAGGCGGACGGCATTATGGTGGCCAGGGGCGATCTGGGGATTGAGATCCAGCCTTCGCGAGTACCGTTATTGCAAAAAGAATTTATTCAAAAGTGCATGCTTGCGGGCAAGCCGGTGATTGTGGCCACGCAGATGCTGGATTCAATGATATTGAACCCTAGGCCGACCAGGGCGGAAGTGAGTGATGTGGCCAATGCCGTAATTGACCATACTGACGCAGTTATGCTTTCCGGAGAAAGTGCTTTTGGCAAATATCCGGTGGAGAGCGTAAAAATGATGGCTAAAATTTTGGAACGAACGGAAAATTCTGTATTTGACGATGTGCCGGCCCATTATTTAAAGATGAAAAAATATACGGTAACGGATTCCATTTCTCAGACTGTTAATGATTTGGTGCAGGAAAATAAAGCCAAGGCAATTATTGTAAATTCCATTTCCGGGCGTACTGCCAGAATGATAGCTAGGCACCGGCCGGAGACCAGGCTGATTGTGTTGACGGACGATGAGGTTACGCAAAGGCAAATGGCGTTAATTTGGAGTGCCGAGGCTTACCGCTTACCGGCTTGCAAAAATTTGGATGCTTTAATAGAAAAATCAATTGAGCTATGCAAGAGAAAGAAGTTGGTTAAAAAAGGAGATGTGGTTATTTTGGCTACGGGCCAGCCGCTTTCCCGAAGCCAACAAATGAATTTAACAAAAGTTCAAATAATTTAGATAATATTTATTTGGGTTCGCCGGAAGGCTCACCCTATTTGGTAATTAACAAATAGCCCGAGCCTTCTGGCGAGGGCACAATAGACGAATGAAAAATAGAAAGAATCAGTTTATATTATGGTTTAATGAGATTTCAATCAAAGACGTGCCTTTAGTGGGTGGAAAAAATGCTTCTTTGGGTGAAATGTACTCTTCTTTAAGCAAGGACGGCATTAATGTGCCCAATGGTTTTGCCTTGACTGCTTTTGCCTATGATTTTTTTCTGGAAACAGCCGGAATCAAAGATGACATCAAGAGAATTTTAAAAGGTTTGAATACTCACAGTATGCAAAATCTTTCTCAGAGAGGTCATGAAGTGAGGGAAACCATACTCAAGGCTCAATTTCCCGCAGAGCTTGAGGAAGAATTAATTAAAGCCTATAAAAAATTGGGCGGTAAAGACGTGGCAGTGCGATCGTCAGCCACAGCCGAGGATTTGCCGGACGCTTCTTTTGCCGGACAACAGGAAACATTTTTGAATGTAAGGGGAGAGCATGAAGTATTGGAATCAGCCAAGAAATGCATGGCTTCGCTTTTTACCAACCGGGCCATTTCATATCGGGAAGACAAGGGTTTTGACCATTTTGATATATCTTTGTCCGTGACTGTGCAGAAGATGGTGCGGGCCGACTTGGCCGGCAGTGGCGTGATGTTTACGATTGATACGGATTCCGGGTTTGAGGATGCGATTATCATTAACGCGGCTTTTGGGCTGGGTGAAATGGTGGTCCAGGGAAAAGTGGAACCGGATGAATTTATTGTATTTGATAAAACTTTACAAAAGGACTTTAAATACAAGCCGATTATTGGAAAGCAAAAAGGCAATAAAAAAATCAAGATGATTTATTCGGGCGAAGGCGTGGAGCCGGTGCGGGAGGTGCCGGTGAGCGAAGACGACCGGAAAAAATTTGTTTTAAACGATAAAGAAATTTTAAAACTGGCGTATTGGGGAAAATTGATTGAAGAGCATTATAAAAGGCCAATGGACATTGAATGGGGTAAGGACGGTCGGGATGGAGAACTATATATTTTGCAGGCGCGGCCGGAAACAGTGCAGGCCATGACTGATAAGAATTATTTGGAAGAATATATTTTGGATAAACAGGGCAAGGTGCTGACCGAGGGCATTGCCGTGGGATCCAGAATCGGACAGGGACCGGCAAAAATTATCAAAGACGTGAAAGATATTGATAAGTTCAAGGAAGGGGACGTGCTGGTAACGGAAATTACTGATCCGGATTGGGAACCAATTATGAAAATTGCCAGTGCAATTGTCACCAACAGCGGCGGACGAACCAGTCATGCGGCGATTGTTTCCAGGGAGCTGGGCATTCCCTGTCTGGTGGGCACGCAAGATGCCACCGAGGTAATCAAGCCTGGGCAGGAAATCACCATTTGTTCGGCTGAAGGAGAAGTGGGCCGGGTATATAAAGGCAAACTGCCCTTCCATATAAAGAAAACTAATCTCAAGACCTTGAAAAGGCCCAAGACTAAGATAATGGAGATAGTGGCAGACCCGACGATTGCGTTTGATAATGCCATGATTCCCAATAAAGGCGTGGGCTTACTGAGGGAAGAGCTGATTTTTGTAAATCACATTAGGGTGCATCCGCTGGCTTTATTGAATTTTAATCAAATTAAGGATGAGAAAGTTAAAGCCGAGATTAATGTTTTGGTAAGCGGTTATAAAAGCAAGAAAGATTATTTTGTTGATAAGCTGGCAGAAGGCGTAGGCCGGATTGCCGCGGCTTTTTATCCGAATGATGTAATCGTGCGGACTTCTGATTTTAAATCCAATGAATATGCCCAGCTTTTGGGCGGATCGCAGTTTGAACCGCATGAAGAAAATCCTATGCTAGGTTGGCGTGGGGCTTCCCGGTATTATTCCGAAGAATATAGGCCCGCTTTTGATTTGGAATGTAAAGCTTTGAAGAAAGTGCGTGAAGAAATGGGGCTGACAAATTTAAAGATTATGTTTCCTTTTGTAAGGACTGTTGATGAGGCAAAAAAAGTTTTGAAAATTTGTGCTGATAATGGTTTAAAGAGAGGCGTAAATGGTTTGGAATTTTACATGATGGTGGAAGTGCCTTCCAATGTGATTTTAGCGGAAGAGTTTTCTAAATTATTTGACGGTTTTTCGATTGGTTCTAACGACCTTACCCAATTGACCCTGGGACTGGATAGAGATTCGGGACGAGTGGCAGGAGTGGGAAATGAAAGAAATCAAGCGGTAAAGGATTTGCTTTGCCAGGTTATAAAAGTGGCGAAGAAAAATAAAACGAAAATTGGAATTTGTGGTCAAGCACCATCCGACTTTCCAGATCTGGCTAAGTTTTTAGTGGATTGTGGAATTGACTCTATTAGTTTGAATCCAGATTCGGTTTTAAAGACAACGATATTAATTTCAAAATACGAAAAATCCAGAAGATAGTTTTGTGGGCTCGCCAGAAGACCTGCCTGCCGGCAGGCAGGCTCGCCCTATTTGATGTCTAATATCCCGAGCCTTCTGGCGAGGGCAGATGGGGCTTGTAATTTTTTGAATAATAGTGTAAATTTATTTCTCATGGAGAGATGGCCGAGCGGACGAAGGCGCACGATTGGAGTTCGTGTGTGCCGAAAGGTACCGTGGGTTCGAATCCCACTCTCTCCGCCAATTAATAAAGGTAATTATCATTTATGTCAGAAAAGGAAATCCGTAATATTGCTTCCCCAGGTCGAAGACAATTGATAAGCGACAACGGCATTCCTGTAAGATCTTCAGAAAATCCTGATTCTCATTATCATAGAAATAATATTTCTTTCGGCATTGGTGAGTTGGTTCAGATGGGAGAGATTGAAGAGCCGATTCATAAGGAAGAAAAAGATCTCAGAAGACGCCTTTGCGATCTTAAATTTAAGCTTACACAGGATGCTATGGCAAGGCTAAGTATTATTGAAGGTAACCTTAGTTCTGACGATTACCCTCGTATACATGAAATGACAAAACAGATTCTTAAAGAAGAATCAGAACGGCAGAAGAAGATTGAAAAAGTAGAATCTAGACTAGGCGAGATAATAGGAAAACGTTATGATTTTGGCTCTGAAGATAAGTATGATTTATATGTAGGAAAAGAGGGAACGCTCATTTACTCCGTTGGCACGGGGGAGCGCCCTGGCAGAGAACTTGAAAAAGCATGGGTTCCGAAAAAAGAAAATATTTGGACTGATGTGGATCCCGAGTGGAGGCCGAAAATTGCGGATATCAGAGAACGCATTCAGCTGTCGAAGCGTGTGGCTGATATACATCAGATAGAAGTTCTTCCAGACCATCGGGGAAAAGGATATGCCAAGGCGCTTCTTGATGTTGCGCTTTTTGATATTGAATGGACCCATGGTGATATTGAGTTTTCAATCGCTCGTGTTGAACGCGATAATCCGCATGGTGAACAAATGGTTAATGTTTTTAAAAAGGCTGGATTTATGACATTTCATACAAGTAGGATAGGATTTGGAGATATTGGTGAACAATATACACTCCTTGTCCGTGAAAATTCTAGAATGAAAGGAAAGGTTTAAAATCCCACTCTCTCCGCCAAATAAAAAACCCCAGCATAGTGCCGGGGTTTTTTGATTGAAAGTGTTTATTCAGCAACTGTAAATGAAGCGTAGGTGATTTCTTCGGCAATATCGCCGGAATCTGAGCTGTTTAAACGGATATCGTATTCACCAACTTCCATGGGAGCATTAAGATAAGTGACTCCGTCGGTGCCATTTACTATATATTCATAGTCAACATCGTTTGCGTCATTCATGTCTTCATCGCCATGAGCGATATCAGAGGCAATAACGCCTACCCAGGCAGTATCGGCCGGGTCTTCATAATTTGTGACAGTAACCATAATTTCTTCACCAGGAGTGTAAACGGTTTTGTCTAATTCAACCATTGGCTCCACCTCTACTATTTCTACTATTTCTGCTACAGGAGCAGTGTTGGTTGTAGTGGTGGTGGTTGTGTCTGTACTGGTAGTGCACATGGCACCGGTAAAAACCAGCAAGGCAAATAATGGCAAGATGAAAAGTAATTTTTTCATGTTTTTTTATTAATTTTATTATATTGTTATTTTACCTTATTTTAAGAAATTGGAATAGTAAAGAATTGTTTATTCTGATAGAATTACTTATATGAAAATTGGATTTTTTACAGACACTTATTTACCAGTTTTGGACGGAGTGGTGGTTTCTATTGAAAGCGCCCGAAAAACCTTGGAGGCAATGGGTCATGAGGTGTTTGTTTTTGCTCCCCAAGTAAAGGGATATAAAGATAAAAATAAAAATGTTTTTAGATTTAAGTCTATAAAATATATTAAAGAACCGGAATATAGATATGCTTTGGGTATGTTTCCGGTAGATAAGAAAATAAGAGATTTAATAAATTTGAAGATGGACATTGCCCACGCCCATTCTCCTTTAAGTTTGGGAATATTAGCAAAATTTATTTCTGAAAAGCAAAAGATTCCTTTGGTATACACGCACCATACTCATTATGAGGAATATATTAAAGCCTATTTTAAAGAAAAAATTGTTTTGCCATATTTAGCTAAAGAATATACTCGCTGGTTTTGCAATCGATCTGATTTGGTTATTGCTCCATCAAAAAAGTTTAAAACTATTTTGGAAAAATATGGAGTAAAAAAGAGAGTGAAGATAGATATTTTACCAACTGGTATTGATTTAGAAAAATTTAATAAAAAAGAAAGTCGGGCAACAATTGAAAATATAAAGAAAAAATATAAAATTTCTAAAGATAAGAAAATTGTTCTAACAGTAGGCAGAATAAATAAAGAAAAGAATATCGAATTTTTATTAAAGGCCTGGCAACATGTTGTGAAAAAGCGGGATGATGTGGAATTGGTTGTGGTGGGAGAAGGCAAGCGTCTTAAAGAAATGAAAAAGAAATATAGTAATGCTAATTTTGTAGGGGCGATTCCCCACAATGAAATGCCAGCTATTTATGATACTGCAGATTTATTTGCCTTTGCTTCATTGGCAGAGACTCAGGGCTTGGTGATCTTGGAGTCTATGGCAAGTGGTTTGCCGGTAGTGGTTTTAAAAGACGAGGCTTTTAGTGGGGTAGTTAAAAATAATATAAATGGTTTTGCAGTTGAATCAAAATCTGTTGTTAAATTTGCTGAAAAGTTAAATCAGATTTTAGACGATAAAAGGTTATTTAAAAAATTTTCAGAAAATGCTTTGTTAACAGCGGATAATTTTTCAGAAAAAGAAATCGCTAATAAATTGTTAAAAATTTACCAGGGATTAATTAATAGTAAAAAATAATAAATTGACAATAAGTGATATATAAGGTTTCATTAGGCAGGTGAAATTTTTTTATTTTTAGCGCGTATTAATAAGTATATGGCCCAAAACAAGGACCAAAAAGAGGATTTAGAGCTTGTTGCAAAAAGTCTTGAATCGGCGGCAGCGTATGAAAAACTGGTACGAAAATATCAATCAAAGATATTAAATTATATAAAGAGGATATCTGGTGTTCCCATGGAGGAAGCGGAGGATATTGCTCAAGAGGTATTCCTCAAGGTCTATCAAAATTTAAATGCCTTTGATCAAAACAAAAAGTTTTCCTCATGGCTTTTTTCCATTGCCCACAACGAGACAATTTCTTATTGGCGGAAAAATAAGAAACGTCTTAATGATCCAGACATAGAAGATGAGCATTTGGAATATTTCTTAAAAGATGAGTTTAACACCGATGAAAAGGTAGATAATCAAAAATTGAAAGAAGATCTGGAAGTTGCTTTGAAGAAATTGCCTATTAAATATCGGGAAGTAGTACAGCTGAAATATTTTTATGATTATTCTTATGAGGAAATTTCTGATATTATTAAAAAACCGACTGCTACAGTAGGTACTTTACTTTCTCGGGCAAAAAAGTTGCTGGTAAAAGAAGTTGATTTGGATAAATATAAAAAATATGAATGATATAGCTGAAAGAATTAAACAGAGCATAAAAGAAAAGGATTTAAAGCCTAGGTCCAAGAAATATTTTATTATTAAACAAATATTGCTTTGGGCTTTGCTTGGCTGGGTTTTGATTATAATTTCATTGGCCATGGCATTGGGTTGGGAGATTTCTGTACAGCAAGATTTTAAATTAGTTATGGCATTACCTAACAGATTCTTGTTTGTTATTAAAACACTACCATATTTCTGGATGGTTTTAGCTATTACCTTGGGAGTAATTGCTTTAGTTGAATTCAAGGGAACGAATAAGGGCTATAAATTGCAATGGTACTTTATATTAATAGCATTAATTATTGCAAATTTATTTTTAGCGGGAATATTTTATTTTACTGGTGTGGCCCAGCTGATTGAAAACAGGCTAGAGGCGCATTTGCCGGGGTATCACCGCGTAGTGGTTTTACCGCATGAGATGTGGCTGGAAGTTGAGGACGGATTGCTGTCCGGCATTATTATTGAAGGCATGGAAGAGTGCGGCGATTGCGTTATATTAGAGGACTGGGACGAGAATGAATGGGAAGTGGTCCTTGAAGATGAGACTTTACTGCCTCCATTTATTAGATTAGAGAAAAATGAGGCCATTAGAGTAATTGGTGAAGAAATAGGCAGAGATAAATTCAGGGCAGATGTAATAAAGCCTTGGGAAAGGGGTTTTGAAGGCAGGGGAGATTTTTTTGAAACTAATCCTATGCCTCCTAGAGGCGGACAATTCACTCCCCCTGAAATAAATAATTTTGAACCGGCGTATTATTAAGTGCTACGGCCTAGCATTTAATAATTAAATTAAATTGCTTATGAACAAAACCAAGAAATCAATTGTGGTTTTCACATTGGTTTCAGCGGTGACATTGTCCGGCATGACAATGGCAACGGCATCTCAGGCGGCCGAGTTTGAATGGGGACAAGGTTTTTTCCAAAAAGTGTGGGAAAGACTGTCCGATGATGACAAGGCAGAGCTTGAGAAAGAAAAGGAATCATTTATGCAAGAACGACAAGGCCATCGAGAAGAGATGAATGAAATAATTGCCACGGGCGATTATGCTCAATGGAAAGAGCAGATTGAAGCCCGGCCAAAAATTACTGATGTAATAACCGAAGAAAATTTTGATAAATTTAAAGAAATGCATCAGTTAATGCAAGACGGCAATTTTGAAGAAGCCCAAATAATTCGAGAAGAATTAGGCCTGCCAGACCGGGGTCATGGTATTGGTAGGGGCATGGGCATGGCTCTTTGGAAATAAATATTAACAGCGTTTTAAAACAAGGTGCCTGCGAGGGGCGCCTTGTTTTTTTTGCCTTTTTTTTGATATAATAAATTTATGAAGAAATACCTCGCAATATTCATTATATGTTTATTTTTTCCTATCTTAACCCAGGCTTATGAAGACCCGGGTCCGGTGGTGCGCATGTATTCAAAGAGCAAACAGCTGGTACAGGAATTTGAGGCTTACAATAGTGACTTCACTTTTGGCGTAAATGCTGTTTCCGCTGATTTTGACGGTGATCATAAAGTAGAGATAATAACGGCTCCGCAGGCAGGCGGCGGTCCGCAAATAAAGGTTTTTGACTGGAAAGGCACGCAAATAAGGACGCCTTTTTTTGCTTTTGCCGAGGATTTTCGCGGGGGCGTAAATTTGGCGGCCGGCGATGTTAATGGCGACGGCAAAAAGGAGCTGATAGTATCACAGGCGTCAGAAGGTCAGGCCTGGGTAAAGGTTTATTCTTTTACCAAGACTGATACTAATGTAATAGCGGAGTTTTTAGCTTTTCCAGACAGTTTTAAAGGCGGTTGTTATGTAGCGGCCGGAAATGTGACCAAAGGAAAAAAGGATGAGATAATAGTTGGTGCAGGTGCTGGCGGCGGTCCGCAAGTGAGGGTGTTTAACGGAAACGGCGACTGGGAAGGCATTCAATGGTTTCCTTTTGATCAGGGTTTCCACGGGGGAGTTACGGTTGCAGCTGGGAATCTTAATAAAAGTAAAAAGGATGAAATAATTGTGGGCCAGGCCTCGGAAGGACAGGCCTGGGTAAAAGTTTATAAAAACAAGGCTCAAGCCGTGGTATCTGAATTCAAGGCATATCCGGATGAGTTTGCCGGCGGCGTAACCTTATCTGTTGGCAAGGTAAAGAAAAATAGAAAAAAAAGAATTATTACCGGTCCGGGAGATTCCTGGGGTCCGGAAGTGAAGATATTTGGCAAGAAAGGTAAGCAGTTAAAGGATTTTGCCGTTTATGATCCGGAATTTAGAGGCAAGGTTAATGCCAGCTATATGCCATCGCGAAAATTATTTTTAATTACTTTAAAAACGGGCAAGAAAATTATTAAGGGCCCCAAAGTGGCTCTGACCTTTGACGACTGCTACAGCAATGGCGGATCCTTAGACAAAATTTTAAATACTTTGGCAAACCATGAATTGAAAATAACTTTTTTCTGCTTGGGAGACATGGTAGAAAAACGACCAACTGAGTTTCAAAATATTGTGAACGGCGGCCATGAAATTGGCAATCACAGTTATATGCACCCAGCTTTTACATCATTATCTGACTCTCAAATAACTTTTGAAATAAGAAAAACAGAGGAGCTGATGGCAGGCTACGGCATAAATCCCAAACCAATATTCAGGTATCCGGGCGGTTCGCATAATGCACATACGGACGCAGTGGTGAATTCTCTGGGTTATAACTGGTATCACTGGACAGCGAGTACAGGTGACACCGGCGCCAATCGCAATAATCGAGCAGCCATAGTTGGCGGGGCTTTAGCTAATTTGAAGAATGGGGGAATTATTTTAGCGCATACCATGAATAATACTACGGCTGATGCTTTAGAAGAGATTGTTTCGCGCATAGAAATGGCCGGATACACGATCGTGAAGGTTTCAGAATTAGGGGACTAATAGGTCGCCTTTTTTGTTTGTGGTATAATTTAAATATGAATAAAAATAAATTAGCAATTTTTGACATTGACGGGACAATTTTCAGATCTTCTCTTTTAATTGAGCTGAATTGGATGTTGATGAAAGAGGATATTTTTCCCAAATCAATTAAGAAAGAGTTAGATAAAAGTTATTTTGCGTGGATAGACCGCAAAGGAAGTTATCAGGATTATATTGAAGACGTAATTAAAGTATATAATAAAAATGTGGTTAACAAAAAAGTAGTTGATGTTAATAGGGTTGCTAGAAAAGTAGTGGAACGGCAGAAAGACAGAGTTTATGTTTATACCAGGGATTTAATTAGAAAAATAAAAAATCAGTATCTTCTGGTGGCTATCTCCGGTTCCCCGGTGGAAATAATTAATGCTTTTAATAAATATTATAATTTTGATTATTTAATGGGTACGACTCGTGAAATTAATAATGGTAAATTTTCCAATAAAATATTAGATGTGCCGGCGCAGGATAAAAAGAACCATATTAAAAATTTTTGCAAAGAAAATAATTTTAGTTTGAAAGGATCAATTGGTTTGGGAGATACAGAAGCAGATGTTGGTTTTTTAGAATTGGTGGACGAGCCTATTTGTTTTAATCCAAATAACAACTTGTTTAAAGTTGCTAAGAAAAAAAAATGGAAAGTTGTGGTAGAAAGGAAAGATGTAATTTATGAGCTTTAACATTTTTTTAATTTTTTCAATAATTTAATAACCACATCAGGCCGATTGGAGCCGATATAATCAACATCGGCTTTTATTAATGGAACAATGTCCTTTTCCGTATCTGCATTCCAGGCAAATATTTTTTTATTATTAGCGTGCATTAATTTTACAAGATCCTTTGTTACATAAGATTTTCTGATATGCAAGTTATTGGCCCGCGCATTTCTCACTACCTGCAGGGGATGAACAGGATGATCAGAAACTATTACGCCTGTTTTTGCTTTGGGTTCGAGCTCTTTAATTTTTTTAACGCGGTCATGCCAAAAAGATGAAAAAGTGGTGCGATGAAGAAGACGATGTTTTTTAACCAGGCGTAAAACCGGCTTTTCTGTGCCTATTCCTTTTAATTCTATTTGTAGCCCCTGAGGGAAGTCTTTTATAAATTCCAAAATTTCCTCTAATTTATAAATCCGTTCATGATCAATAACTTTCACTTTTTGTAGTTTTTTCCAGGGTTTATCTCCCACAAAGCCACGGCTATTGGTAATGCGATCCAGAAAATCGTCGTGAAAAACGATGGGAACTTTGTCTTTGGAAAGCTGAACATCAAATTCGACCTCGTCCACGCCCAAGCCAACGGCTTTTTTAAAGGCGGAAAGAGTATTTTCCGTAGCATATCCGGCAGCGCCTCTGTGTCCCACGACTTTTATCATATAATTGACTATTTAGTGAATTGTTAGTAAAATTTTTAAGCTGTTACTTTATTAAAAATATCATAAAAATGCTGAATTCACCAGTTGATGAAATAAAACAAAGATTAGACATTGTTGACGTATTATCGGAATATTTAAGCATGAAAAAACTTGGGGGCAATTACAAGGCGCTTTGCCCTTTTCATAATGAAAAAACGCCTTCATTTATGGTTAGCCAGGAGAAGCAGATTTTCCATTGTTTTGGCTGTGATAAAGGTGGCGATATGTTTGAATTTATCAAGGAGATAGAAGGAGTGGAGTTTCCCGAAGCATTAAGGATCTTGGCTAAGAAAGCGAATGTGACTTTAACCAGACAAAATCCGGAATTAGAGGACAGAAAGACGAGAATATTAGACATATTAAAAGACTCCTGTGAGTTTTTTCAAAAAAATTTGGAAAGCGAAGCAGGAAAAATTGCTCAGGACTATTTGAAAGAGAGAGAATTAAAAGAAGACACTATAGATGAATTCAAACTTGGATATTCTTTGGATGACTGGGAAAAGTTGAATCAGCATTTATTATTAAAAGGTTATAAGGAAGAAGAGATTTTTCAGGCCGGGATGACCATTAAAAGCGAGAAAAGATCCGGCTATTATGACAGATTCAGAGGTAGGTTGATGTTTCCCATTTGCGATGTGCATGGCAGCGTGGTGGGCTTTACGGCCAGGAAGTTGAAGGAAGACGAAGCTGACAAGACCGGAAAATATATTAATACGCCCCAGACTCTGGTTTATGACAAGTCGCGGGTGATTTACGGGCTGGATAAGGCCAAACAGAATATTAAAAAGCTGGGTGCGACAATAATGGTGGAAGGCAACATGGACGTGATTAGTGCTCATCAGGCCGGCTTTTCCAATGTGGTCGCTTCTAGCGGAACAGCCCTGACAGAGGAACAGGTAAATTTATTAAAAAGATATTCACCAAATATTATCATTGCTTTTGACATGGATGAGGCTGGTGCCGAGGCAGCCAAAAGGGGAATTGACGTGGCCATGCAAAAGGAAATGAATATTAAGGTGCTGACCTTGCCAGAAGGAGCCAAAGATCCGGACGACCTTATTAAAAAAGATCCGGTTTTATTCAAAGAGGCAGTGAAAAATTCTCAGAACATTATGGATTTTTATTTTGCCTCAGCCATTAAAGATAAAAATATTAGTGATGTAAATGATAAGAAAAAAATTGCCAGGGAGCTGTTGCCAATCTTAACCAAGATCGGGGATTCAATTGAGCAGACGCATTACTTGCAAAAGTTATCAGAATTAATTAATGTGCCGGAAGACGTTCTCCGGAAAAAAATTGTCCCATTCAAATCCGGTGTTGCCGGGCAAAAAGAGCCGGACAGTCCGGAAAAAGAGAAAACGGCAATTAGTGACCGATATGAAAAATTATCGAAACGAGTTGTGGCGTTGATTACCTATAAAAATAAGGACATTAAATATTTCATTGATTATTTGGATGTGGAGTATTTGGTGGGAGATGAGATAATTGACCTTTACAAAAATATTGTAATTTACTATAATAAGCAAGAACAATTTAATGTCGAAGACTTTGTTGAACAGTATCCTGAATTAAAAAAGAGGATTGAAATTTTATCCCTGTTTGGAGAGGGACAGTTTTCAAATATATCAGAAAACGACTTACAAAAAGAAGTTGTATCATCGATTCGTGATTTGGAAAAAAATTATATCCAAAAACGAATCATCAGCATACAAAAAGAGATTTCTGAAATGGAAAAAACTGGCTCTTCCGGCCAAGTGCCGGATCCTGCAATGGCAGGAAACGAAAGGATCGAAGAATTATCCCGTGAGTTTAATTTGCTCACCCAAAAATTAATGAATATTTCTTAAAATATGCCACCAAAGAAAAAAACCGCAAAAATGCGGAAATTATCAAAAACAGCGAAAAAAAAGAAAGTTCCGGCTAAGAAAAAAGTTGCCAAGAAGCCGGCAGTAAAGAAAAATGTTTCCAAAAAACCGGCAGTAAAGAGAACAACCAAGAAAAAGACTGCCAGAAAAGAAAGATATATCAGGCAGAAATTTCCCGTGGAAATGTCTGAAGTATTAGTGAGAAAGGGCAAGACCAGAAATTTTATTACTGAGACCGAGCTGTTGCACGCTTTCCCGGATGTTGAAGATTATTTGCATGATTACGAGGTTTGGCTTTCGGGAATTGAAAATATCGGCTTGCAGATTGTGGAAACTGATACCGGCATACTTAATGTCGGGCCGGCAGCAGCCAATGCCAGCGCAGCAGCGGCCAAACAAAATGCGCGTTCAGCACTTGATCTTTCTGATATTTCAGGGGATTCGATTCAAATGTATCTTCGAGAAATTGGAAAGGTGCCATTGCTTTCAGCGGAAGAGGAAATCAGGTTGGCCAAGCTTAAGGAAAGAAATGATGAGGATGCAAAAAAGCAGCTGATTGAGGCAAATCTTAGACTAGTGGTTTCAATTGCAAAAAAATTTACCGGCCGCTCTTTGTCTTTACTTGATCTGATCCAAGAAGGCAATGTCGGATTATTCAGAGCAGTTGAAAAATTTGATTATCGGAAAGGCTATAAATTTTCTACCTATGCAACCTGGTGGATCAGGCAGGCTATCACCAGATCATTGGCAGACCAGTCCAGAACGATTCGCATTCCGGTTCACATGGTGGAAACGATTAATAAGTTCCAGCAAATTGAAAGGCAGCTGATCCAGGTTTTGGGAAGGGAGCCGATGCCGGAAGAAATTGCCGCAGAGATGGGCCAGGAATTGGACAAAGTCCATCATATTATCAAGATTAATCAGGAGACCGTGTCCTTGGAAACTTCCGTGGGGGATGATGAATCAGAAGATTCCACTTTGGGCGACTTTATTGAAGATGTGAAAACCGTAACACCGGACAGGGCAGCGGCCTTGCAATTGCTTAAGGATCATGTGATGGACATTGTACGTGAATTGCCGCCAAGAGAGCAGAAGA
The DNA here is from genome assembly GCA_043821615.1 of Patescibacteria group bacterium. Classification (GTDB taxonomy): domain Bacteria; phylum Patescibacteriota; class Patescibacteriia; order UBA9570; family JAHJKD01; genus JBDRCS01. Next base: position 13,748 of record JBDRCS010000051.1, on the reverse strand, counting down.
TTCTGGAGATGAGATTCGGCCTGCAGGACGGAGTGGCCCATACCTTGGAAGAGGTAGGTACGGAGTTCGGCGTAACCCGCGAGAGAATCAGGCAGATTGAAGCCAAGGCCTTGGAAAAGATCCAAGGGCATATGGGAATGCGGAAGCTTAGGGATTATTAGATTGACAATTAAAGATTTTTGATATATCCTTCGATACGATCCTTCGGTTACTCAGGATCACTCAGGATAATCAAAAAATGATCCGGGGTAGCTCAGTGGTCAGAGCAGTCGCCTGTTAAGCGATTGGTCGTGAGTTCGAATCTCACCCCCGGAGCATTTCGACTCACTTCGTTCGCTCAATGTTATAACCAAATTTTCAGCCCCTGTTTATGGGGCTTTTATTATGCCCCCTGATTGGACGTTAGAACTTGTGGTATAATTATTTTGAGACAAATATCATAATCAATTAATAAAAATTATATGAAAATAGGAATTATAATCAGCCAAATTGATCCTGAAACAGTATGGAATGCTTTTAGGTTTGCTAATTTTTCCTTGGATAAGCAACACAAAGTTAAGATATTCTTTATAGGCAAGGGCGTTGAGTGCGAGGAGATTGAGGATCCAAAATTTAATGTTAAGGAACAGATAGACAAGTTCATGGATGCACAAGGGGAAATTTTTGCTTGTGGAAGTTGCTTGAAATCCAGAAAAAAGGAAGGGTCGCCGGCCTGTCCATTATCAACTATGCAAGATCTGATGAATATTGCGGAAGAGTCGGATAAAATTATATCTTTTTAGATAATATTAAATAACTAAACAGGTTCTAACTTCGTCCATCCCCCGGAGCCAAACATTTCACCCCCTAAAAATGGGGGTTTTATTTTACCCCCGAATCAGACGTTAGAACTTTTTGAATATCATATTGTCAAAATATCTTATTTATAGTAAGTTCCCTAAAAGGAGGTGCTTCACCATGTTCGGTTTCTTGAGGGTATTGGGAATAGTTGTTGCTTGTATTGGATTCGTGGTCTATGTCAGTTTGCTGATACTGGGCTTCCCCTGCGATCCTGCTTCTGCCTGTTCAGAAGCGGCATTGAATGGTGCTATCTGCGGCTTTGCTGCGATGGTTCTGGGAGGTTCGATGGCACTGGCTTGCGGACCACAAACAGATAACTGAATAAAGGAAAGGAGCCATACATATAGCAAGAAATAGACCTGTTGGTTGTGGAGGCTACACGCCAAGAATATGCACGCAGGTCTCCACACATTTATTATTACTTTAGATAAAAAAAGAGCAGCCCCAAAAGAGGTTGCTTTTTGATATTTATAGTGAGTCAGAGGGTAGGGTATACTATACACTAATCACCAAATAGGTTCTAACTTCGTCCAGCCCCCGGAGCATTTCGACTCACTTCGTTCGCTCAATGTTATAACCAAATTTTCAGCCCCTGTTTATGGGGCTTTTATATTACCCCCTGATTGGACGTTAGAACTTATGGTATAATGTAAGTAAATAATTTAGATCCTAAGAATATATATAAAAAAAAATTATAATGAAGGAAAAATCGGAAAGAAAAATATTAGTGCTATATACAGGAGGCACTATTGGCATGCACAGGGAAGCTGAAAAAGGGCCATTAAAACCCGGAACAGCTGAAGATTTACAAAAGAATATTCCAGAACTTGAAGATCTTCCTTATAATATTGAATGGCAAGAATTTAGAAAAGATGGAGAGTTCATAGACTCTTCAAATGCTGATGTGGAATATTATAATCAATTAGCTAAAGAATTAGGAAAAGCTCAAGAAAAGTACGACGGAATAGTTGTAGTTTTTGGTACTGATACAATGGCTCCATCAGCTGGTTCTATTTCTTATATGCTTGAAGGCTTGAAAAAACCAATAGTTTTTACAGGCTCTATGATTCCTGCCATAGACGAAGGTTCAGATGGGCCGAAGAATCTTATTGATGCTATTCATGTGGCAGCGAAATCAGGGAATGAAATACCCGCAATAAATGAAGTTACTATTTGTTTCCATGGAAAATTAGAAAGAGGTGTTAAAGCTAGGAAGTATTCAGCTTCTGATGTTGATGCTTTTGATACTGAAGATGGGACGCCACCATTAGCTACCATTGATGAGAATGGGGATATTGAAGTAAAAGCTGATATGCTATTAACTCCTCCTTCCGAAGATTCTGAATTAAAAATAAACGAATTAAAAATTAATAAAGAAACCGAAATTGGCCCCTTAAACATCTACTCTCCTTGGCCTGAACCATATGAGAATTTTGTAAATAAATTTTCTAATTGTAAGGCTTTATTGTTATTTGGAGGAAGATTTTACAATGATCCTCGCCAACAAGCAGTTGAACAATATGCTAAACCCGACCAAATTATTATTTATGCTCATGAAAATCCACCTAATCCTAAATGGATAGAGTTGAAAGGAATTGGTGATTTTCAGCAAGCTATGGCCAAGATTAAGTATGTTTTGAGTAGAACTACTGATCCTGATGAGGTTAGGGCTTTATTAGAGGGAAACTTACGAGGAGAAAATGATGAACCTAGGAGATTTGAAACTGAGATTCTAAGAGAAATTCAAAAAGAAACTTTTGAACCCTCAAGATTAGATAGAGGTAGAATGAAATAAACAGGTTCCAACTTCGTCCAGCCCGCGGAGCATTTCGACTCACTTCGTTCGCTCAATGTTATAACCAAATTTTCAGCTCCTGTTTATGGGGCTTTTGGGTTTTATGATATAATAGATATAATAAAATTTTATAAATTTATGGCTATAAGTAAGAGCAAAACAAAGAAGTACGGAACCGCAAAATTTTTAGGAGTTTTTACATTGGCGATGATCAACGTGTCGCTGATCTGCAATCTTAGAGGATTACCGATTATGGCCACCTACGGCCTCTCTATTATTTTTTTTCTCCTGATCGCGGTAGTATTCTTTTTAATTCCCACGGCTTTCATTTCCGCGGAACTGGCTTCCACTTTTCCGGGAAAAGGGGGAATATACCATTGGGTCAGGCAGGCCTTTGGCGAGCGCTGGGCTTTTGTGGCCATTAGTTTGCAATGGCTGCAAAATTTATTTTTTTTCACGACTGCCCTGGCGGCCGGTTCAGCAGTTTTGGCCTTTCTTATCAATCCAAAATTAGCCCAGAATCCATATTTTACGATCGCGGTAATAATAGTATTTTACTGGGGTTCCATTTTGATTAATTTAAGGGGCATGAAGGCTTCAGGAAGGCTGGCTAATTTCGGATCCACCGTAGGCCTGATTTTTCCGGGAATCGCTTTACTCGCGATCGGTCTTATCTGGGTGTTTACGGACCAGTCCGTGGCTATACCCATTTCCTGGCAAGCGGCAATGCCAAATCTAAGCAATATTGGAAATTTTGTTTTCTTGGGAGGATTATTTCTGTATTTTGCGGGCACGGAAGTTTCGGCCGTGCATGTGAATGAAGTAAAAAATCCGCAAAAGGATTATCCCAAGGCCATTTTAATCTCTTCCGTCATTATTATTTTGGTTTTTTTATTCGGCGCTTTGGCAATTGCGATGATCGTTCCCAAAGACCAGATCAGCCTGACGGCCGGGCTAATGGAGGCCTTTTACGTGGTCAGCAAAACATTTAATATTTCCTGGCTGATACCGGTGGTGGTGCTGGTGATGGCGCCGGGAATGATGGTGCAGGTAAGCTCTTGGATAGCCGGTCCGAGCCGGGGTCTTTTCGTGGCCGCGCAAAACGGCGACTTGCCGCGAGTTTTCCAGAAGATGAACAAGCATGATATGCCGGTGAATATTATGCTGGTCCAAGGCGCAATCGTCACTTTAATTTCTTTGCTTTTTGTTTTTTCCAGCACGGTTTCCAGTGGGTTCTGGTTTTTTACAGCCATATCCGCGATTCTGTATTTATTTGTCTATATAATTATGTTTCTGACCGGCATCAAGCTGAGGAAAAAATTTCCGGACAAGCCCCGGCCGTTCAGCGTTCCCGGAGGCAGAAAGGGGATGTGGTTTTTTGCCGGCCTGGGCATATTGGCCTGTGCCGCCGGCATACCGCTTTCCACTCTGCCCTCAAGCGAATTGACGGACATTTCTTTAGAAAAATATATAATTACAATAACGGTTTTGGCGATATTTTTCATTGCCTTGCCCTTTGTTATCTTTGCCCTGCGCAAGCCTTCATGGAAAATAAGTGGAAAATAATGTTATGGATACAATATTTATCTTAAAACTAATTTTAGCTTTTATTGTTGGAGGAGTTTGGGTTATTATTACGACTATACTAGCTGAAAAATATGGAAGTAAAATCGGCGGGTGGATTGGAGGATTACCCTCTACTTCTCTATTGTCGTTATTTTTTATTGGCTTAACTCAATCACCTCAAATTGCTGCAGAAGCCACAACAGTCATGCCTGCTGCAAATGGAGGCATTGCTATATTCGCCCTTATATTTGTTTTTTTTATTAAAACTAAAAAATTATTTTTTAGCTTGGCAGGTGCAATATTAGCTTGGTTTATAGTTTCAGGTTTAGTAATTTATTTTAATTTAAATAATTTTTTACTTTCTATTTTCATCTTTTTAATAGTATTTATTTTTTCATTCTATATGATGGAGAAAATATTAAAGATAAAATCAGTACAGAATATTAAAATCAAATATAATATTTGGCAAATTATCGGGAGAGGTATTTTTGGCGGTTTTATTATTGGCTTGGCAGTCTTAATGGGCAAATTGGGCGGCCCCGGCTATGGCGGAGTGTTTGCGAGCTTTCCAGCTATGTTTATATCAATATTGATTATTGTATATAAAATGCATGGTGTAGAATTTACTAGAGCAATTGCAAAATCTTTTACAGTAAGTGCGTTGATAAATGTAACTGCATATGCAATATTTGTTAGATATGCTTATTCGTATATTGATAATTTATATTTGGGGACTCTAGTAGCAATGCTACTTGCTTTGCTATCAGCTTATTTTACTTTTATAATTGTAAAGAAATTTACTACTTAATAAGAAAGTTTAAAAATTTATCCTGCGGAGTCCCCGTTTTGGGTTTTTTTGATATAATATAATTAATTAATAATATCAAATATGTTTAACCAAATGTTAAATCCAGCTTTGGCTGGAAAAATAAAAATTTTATTACTTACTTTAGCAGCCGCTTTTATATTATTGCCTAATATTGGAAAGGCTCAAGATGTTCCTACAATAGAGTTATTTGAAGAAAAGGATTATCAGAGCATCCCCGGAGAAGTTAATTATGTAGGGGAAGAAAAGAGTTATCCGGTTTCGATTGATGTTGTGAAATACAATGAAGATATTGTGCAAGAAATTGAAGCCAATACGGTTGAAGAGGCAAAAAATGCCATTGAAGACGGTTATGTGACCTGGATTGACGTTAACGGCGTTCATGACGAAGAATTGATTGAAGAGTTCGGGGCTGCTTTTGGCCTTTCTGCTTCAGTGCAGGAAGACATTGCCAATACGACCAAACTTCCCCATATGGAAGACGATATTGATTATATTTTTATCAGCCTGAAAATGCTTGAAGAAGATTCTGATATTGATTCGGTTGACCTTGAACAGATCAGCATGGTTCTGGGAAACAATTACGTGATTTCTTTTCAGCAGAATAATGATAATGATTTTAATCTTATTAATAACCGGTTAAATCAAAAGAAGGGAAATTTGCCGAAGTTCGGCAGCGACTATCTGGCGTTTGTGCTGACTGATGTTGTGGTTGACAGTTATTTCCCAGCAATTGATATTATCAACGAACAGATTAACGTGATAGAGAAAGAATTGCTTGATTCTCCCAATGAATCGCTGCTACAGGATATTTATACGATAAAAAGAGAACTGACAATTGGCAGAGAGGTTATGATCCCGATGCGGGAAGTGATCCATAATCTGGCCAATTATAATTATCCGCAAATCTCTCCGGAGGTGAAGGATTATTTTCACATTACTTATGAGAATATTGAGTATCTAACCAATATTATTGAGACTTTCAATAACATTGCTACAGACATGGTGAATTATTATATTTCTATTTACGGATATGAAACCAATGGCATTTTAAAGTTTTTAACTATATTTTCAACAATATTATTTATCATTTCTTTTGTGGCGGCGATTTACGGTATGAATTTAAGCCAGTTCCACAAGAAGGACGGGAAAAAGACGGGACATGTCATTATAGCGGTTGTTATGATTGCGTTAACTATTGCCGTTATTTGTTATTTCTTTGTCATTGGCTGGCTGTAAATATAAACATTAATCGGTAAAATTATTTATTTAATACAGGAGGAATATCTATGCAATTACAAAATTTTTATTCAATCAGATCGGTAATTCCATTGTGCTTTTGCATCTTACTGAGCACTTTTCTGCTCTCAGGCTGTGCGGAGAGTTCTTCTTCCACTGCCAACCAAAATACTCCTGCGACAGCAGATGAGACGCCTGACCAAACAGTGTCGCTTATGCTTGATGGTGTCCCTGATGTCCGGCAGGCAGAGCACTATTCCTGCGGCGCCGCATCCTTCCAGGCAGTCATGAAATATTACGGTATGGACTCGTTTGAGTCAGACCTGCGGACAATGTTGAACACGGCAGCCTCTCACGGGACATACCCCTGGGACATAGTGCAGGTTGCACAACAATTGGGATTTGATGCCGAGTGGAAAGAAAACCTTACCCTCAGCGATCTTGAAGCGTCTCTCCAAGAAGGCATTCCAGTCATTGTTGACGCGCAGCGCTATACAGCTCCGGACACTTCGTGGAAAGATAGCTGGGTTCCAGAGGCAGGGCATTATATGGTGGTCATTGGGATGGACGACCAGAATGTGTATCTGGAAGATCCGTTCCTGCTTGGCTCGCGGCTCGTTATGACTCGCGATGATTTTTCTGACAGCTGGCATGGCTGGGAATCGTCATTGCCAATACCCCCTGATGCGAAGAAGTACCATCACGTGGGAATCATCATCCGCGGAACTCCCCCTGCCGCGGAGCGTCCGGAATTTATCGGTCCTCGGGAAATGCCTGACATGGTACCGTCTCTACCGACAAAAAAAATGGAAATATCTTACTAAAGTGCTTCTCCCAATCTCACATCATCCGGGGTTATTTTCAAATATTTTATAAAGGAAGTATTATTGAATAATAAATTAGTAATAAATTAAAAATTATGGCAGACAAAAAAGAGAGTTCAAAAGATAAATACGGAAAAGGCGCCTTGTTCATACCTGCAGGAATTTTTTTAGGCATGGGCTTTGGCTTTTTGGTTGATAATTTTACGGCAGGGTTGTTTATTGGATTTGGTTTGGGTTTTTTAGCCTTTGCCATTTCCTATTTAATGGGAAAATAAAATTAATGAAAAAAGTAATTTTTATTTTTTTAATTTGTTTTTTATTGGTGCCATTTGCCGGAGAAGCAAAGGTTTATTTGCATACCAGTAAAAAGACTATTATTAAAGACAATAAAGTCAAGGTTTATGGTTATGTGAAGCCAAGGGAAAAGGGCGTTAAGGTAAAAATTTTTAGAAAATATCAGAAAAAATATAAATATATAAAAACTAAAAAGATCAATAAGAAAGGTAAGTTTTCTTTTTATACCCGGCCTTCGCAGACTGCTTTTTTTCGGGCAAAGACAAAAGATCAGGACAAGTGGGAGTGGGGAAACAAGAAAAAAAGAGTGAAGGTTCGATTATATCCGAAATGTGGCGACGATTACACCTGGTATTCAAATTCAATTTTGGATAATGACGATTATATAGCGATTACACCTTTAGGGGCGATGAATCCAACCGGCCATGTTTTTCCAACTGACCATATGTATTATTACCTTACTGAAGGGATGACAAAGGTACCAATTTATGCGCCGGGCGACATTTGGCTGGAGACAATAAGCACATCAGAGCATTTATCGGCTGATCCGGTATTTACAGATTATGATATTGAATTCCGGTCCTGCGCAAAATTTCATGGTTTTATGGGGCACATTTCAGGAATATCAGAAGCAATGCAGGATGCCTGGAATAAGGGGGTGCAGGATTATGAGTGTTTTAGCTATGAGGCAGGAGGCGAAGAATATGAAAGATGTTCAAGAACAGTACGTAAGAAATTAATGGCCGGTGATGAAATAGGCACGGCTGGAGGAAATACCGGTCAGGGAGCTTTGGACTGGGGAACTTATGACACCAGAGTGGCGGTAACCGGCGTGGCCAATGAAAGCCGCTGGTATGATTCCCGGCTTTATAATGTCTGCCCGCTGGATTATTACCCGGCTGATTTAAAAGATTATTTTTATTCGCTTTTAGGAAACGGCACTGTTTCAAGGGTGGGCGAGCCGTTATGTGGCACGATCAAACAGGATGTGGCCGGCACTGCCCAGGGAAGATGGTTTTTGCCGGATACGCCCGAAGGCCAGAATTGGCAGGAAGACCATCAGATCGCCTTGGTCCACAATGACACAGATTATACAATGGGAGAATTTTCAGTTGGCGACTCTACTTCTTCGCTGAGCTCTGGAACATATAATTTTACCCCAACCGACAGCGGCTTTGTAAACAGGGATTTTGACCAGGTGACTTCTGATGGGAATATTTATTGTTATGACACTGATCAAGGTGAAACAATTTTGGTGCAGATGACCAGTGATGATGGTTTAAGAGTAGAGGCTCAGTCTCTTGGCAGCTGCGGTTCTGGACCGTGGTCGTTTACAAATGACTATACTGATTTTATCAGGTAATTGGTGATAATTTGAATTGACGAAAAGTATTTTTTATGTTATTATTAAGGCAATAAAAACAAAAATAAAATTAATGGAGGAAGTAAAAAAAAACTTTTAGTTAGTATCGCGCCATTTTTGGCGTTTTTTTAAATAATTAATAAAAAATAATATGGCAGAACAAGACCAGTATCAACAATTACTTTCTGAAATTGTTGCCAAACAGGCAATAATTTTAGGACCGGAAATCGCTGTCTTAAAAGCGAGAAGTGTGAAAGGGATCACGGTTGATGATAAAGGAAATGTTACTTCAATTGAAGGCGATGCCAAGGAAGCATTGCAACAGTTGGTAGATGCTTACGTTTCGCTTTCAGGACAAATTGTGAAAAGCGCAATGTTGCCGCTGTTTAGCAAATATCCGGATATTGAAAAAGTAGACTAATTAATTAATAAATAAATATATGGAACTTATGAGAAATATAATTTTAATAATTGGCTGGCCTGTTTTAATTGCCGGCAGCATCGTTTTAGTTGTAAAGGGAAGAAAGGTTTATGCAATGGTAAAAGATTCCCTGGTTGGCAAGGTTACAAAAGTCTTGGTAATTACCATGCTGGTTGAAATGTACAGTTTGGGCGTGGTTTGCACCAGTTATTTATTTACTAATCTCGATAGAGCAGTTTTTGTGGTGCTACCTATTTTTGTGGCCTGGTTTGCCGTGTTTGGAATTGCCTTTATTACCATCTCAAAAGTAATCAAAGACACAGAAAAGTTAACTCAAAAATAATCTTAATTAACTAAAATGACAGCTACGATAATTGCTATTATTATTGCCGCAGTGGCTATGACAGCCGTAGTTGTTTTATTTTTGCAGTGGCAAAAAGTAAAAAAAGATAATAAGAAAATTGAAGAAGAAAGTGAAAAACAGCAAATTGAAACCAATCAGCGAATGTATGAGCTGGCAATTTTAAAAGAACTGGGAGAAAGAGTTGGTTATTCACTGAATGTAGAAAAAATTATTGATATTATTACTGGTTCTTTGCGGCAATTCATGGATTACAGCGCCGTATCATACATGCTTCTGGAACCGGAAAAAATTATTTTTAAAGTTGATCTGGAAAAATCAGTTTCCAGGAATTTTATTGATGAAGTTCAAAATAGAATGTTGAAATCTTTGTCCGCTCTTTTGGATAAAGAATTTAAAAAAGATCAGATAGAAGAAACTTTATCCGGAGCTATTTTGGTTGATGATCTTGAAACCCCGGTTAAATCTTTTTTTAACATTCCTTTGGTAATTGGAGACAAAGTAGTGGGCGTGCTGACTGTTGCTCATACAAAAGAGGGTTTGTATAAGGAAGAGGAAATGACCATATTATATAAAATTACCCAGCAAGCTTCTAATGCAGTAACACAATTGCAGGATGTGGTCCAGACAGAGCAAGGTAAGTTAAATTCCATGGTTTCCAGCATGACTGAAGGAGTGGTGATGACAGACAAGGATTATCGTGTGATGGTGGTGAATCCGGCCGCTAAAATGGCTGTGGGTCTTAGCGAGGAAAAAGAAGAAGTAACAATTTTTGATTTCATTGACAACTTGGAAGGAAGGTTTGACATCAGGGGCAAATTGGAAGAAAGCGTAAAATTAAAAAAGTTATTAATTACCGACGAGGTTTTAATAGGAGATAAATTTTATCAAATTATCGTATCTCCGGTAAGAAGCAGTTATGGAATTGCGAAAGATCAGATTTTAGGCGGGGTAGTTTTGTTTCATGACATTACCAAGGAAAAAGAATTGGAAAAAATGCGCGAGGATTTTACATCCATGATGGTGCATGAATTAAGGTCACCATTGGACGGCATTAAATCTATGTCTGAGATGATGGCAAAGGAAGGATTTTTAGAAAAAATTGAAACTTATAATAATTTTGTGGGAATGATAAATTCATCCTCAAATGATATGCTTGATTTAGTGAATGATTTATTAGATTTGGCAAAAATTGAGGCAGGAAAGTTTAGTATTAATAAACAAAATTCTGATGTGAAAGAATTAATTACAGATCGTGTTAATTTCTTTACACCAGCGGCTCAAGACAGGGGAGTTGCTTTGAAATCTCAATTTGGAAAGGATATTCCAAATGAAATTAGTTTTGACCCAAAAAGAATAAAAAGAGTCTTGAATAATCTGATTTCCAACAGCATTAAATTTAATAGCGAAGGGGGAGAAGTGATTGTTCAAGCTTTTATTCATAAAAAAGGAAATGACATTACTAAAGAGCTGGAAGTAAATAATATTAAATGGGTAAATATAAATTTAGACAAGCAAATATCAAGTTCGCCTGATTCTCTGGTTATTTCAGTGACGGATAATGGCATCGGCATTAGCAATGAGGATATGCCAAAATTATTCAATAAATTTGTTCAATTTCAGGAAGCTTCTACCAGAGAGGAAAAAGGCACCGGCCTTGGTTTGGTAATTTCAAAGGGAATCGTGGATGCTCACAACGGAATTATCGGCGTTGAATCTGAACAAGGAGTAGGCAGCACTTTTTACTTTTTATTGCCAATCAGTTAAAATATATTTATGGCAAAAGTGTTAATAATAGATGACAACGAAGCAATAAGGGAATCCTATGTCTATGGTTTTGAGGAGGCCGGTTTTTCAGTTCTAAGCGCTAAAAACGGGAAAGAAGGATTAAAAGTGGCTTTAAAAGAAAGGCCGAATATTATTTTACTTGATATTATTATGCCCAAAATGGACGGCTTATCAATGTTAAAGGAATTAAGAAGCGATGTGGTATGGGGGAAAAACGTGCCTGTAATTATGCTGACTAATGTTGAAGGAGACAATGATATTGTCAAGGAAGTAATTAAAACCGGTCCAATTTATTATTTGGTAAAATCAGAGATAACAATTGAGGAAACTATTGAAAAAGTAAAAGAATATTTAAACAACCAGAATTAATTGACATTTATTAGGATATTAATTATACTGTTTCACAAGTAGATTAATTCTGCTGCCTGACGGCAGTTTTTTATTTGATTATAAAATTAAAATGGAAATTAGGAATATTGCCATTATTGCTCATGTGGATCATGGAAAAACAGCTCTTACCGATGCGATCATGAAACAAACCGGAGCTATTGAAAGCGACGGAGCCAGCATGGATTCGGACACTTTAGAGCAAGAGCGCGGCATTACAATTTATTCTAAAAATACTTCGGTCTTGTATAGGGACACGAAGATTAATATTGTTGATACTCCGGGGCATGCGGATTTTGGATCAGAAGTGGAACGAGTTTTAAGATCGATTGATAGCGTGCTATTGGTAGTGGATGCACAAGAGGGGCCAATGCCTCAGACAAGATTTGTTTTGAAAAAATCTTTGGAGCTGGGATTGAATCCAATTGTCGTTATTAATAAAATTGACAAGCCGGCGGCTGATCCGGATATGGCTCAGGAGCAGGTTTTTGAGCTGTTTCTTGATTTGGGAGCGACGGACGAACAATTAGACTTTACTACAATTTATACAATTGCTAAACAAGGAATAGCCAAAGAAAATTTAGATGACGACTCTCAGGACCTTTCCCCATTATTGAATATGATTTTGCAGAAAGTGAAACCAGCAGAAGCAGACATTGAAAAAGAATTTAGATTCCAACCGTTTAATTTGGGTTATGATAATTTCCTTGGGCGTCTTGCTATTGGAAGAATTTATGAAGGCAAAGTAAAGCAAGGAGATAATTTAATTGTTAAAAGAGTGAACGGGACCACGGAATCGGGAAAAGTTACCAAGCTTTTTAATTTTAAAGGCATAGAAAGAAATGAAATCCCAGAGGGCTTAGCCGGAGACATTGTGATGTTGGCCGGCTTCCCCGGAATAGATATCGGGGAAACTATTTGCGTAAATAAGGAACAGGAAGCCCTGCCGGCAATTTCCGTGGATGAGCCGACAATATCCCTGGACTTCATGGTAAACAACTCTCCCTTTGCTGGCAGAGAAGGAAAATTTGTGACGAACAAACAATTAAAAGAGAGGCTGGAAAAGGAAATGGAAGTGAATGTGGGATTGAAAATAGATTTTTCCCCTGATTTTTATAAAGTCTACGGCCGGGGCGAGCTTCATGTATCGATATTATTAGAGAATATGAGACGAGAAGGTTATGAGATTCAAGTTTCTCAGCCGCAAGTTATTATGAAAGAAGAGGCAGGGAAGAAAACTGAACCTTTCGAGGAAGTGATTGTGGATGTTCCCATGAATCTTTCCGGTGCAGTGATTGAAAAAATGGGCAAGAGAAAAGGAACAATGTTGAACATGGAAAACAAAGGCACTCAGACCAGGATAGTTTTTGAAATTCCCACCCGGGGCCTGCTTGGCTATCGCAGCGAATTTGTAGTGGACACCAGGGGTGAGGGTATATTATGTTCCCGGGTAATTGGTTATAAAAAATATGTGGGCGAGATTAAAAGGCGAGATGTTGGCTCAATGATTTCCATGGCCTCTGGTAAGGCGCTTGGTTTTTCGCTGTTTAATCTTCAGGAAAGGGGATCGCTTTATATCGGGCCGACCACGGAAGTTTATGAAGGCATGGTGATTGGAAATTCATCCAAAGGAGTGGATTTAATAGTTAATCCGATAAAAGGAAAACAGCTTACTAATATGCGGTCTTCAGGCAATGACGATGCCATTCAACTTACCCCGCCGCTGGAGCTGACAATAGAAAGGGGTATGGAAATTATGAATGAAGACGAATATTTGGAAATAACTCCCTTAAGCGTAAGATTACGCAAGAAATATTTAACTGAAATAGAAAGAAAAAGGGCAAAAAAATCAGTTGTGGTATAATTCAGGCATGGAAAAGAAAAAATTTGAACAATTAGTTGAAGAAGGTATTCAGGCAATTCCTAAAAAGTTTTTGGATAAATTGGATAATGTCAGCATTGTCATTGAAGATGAGCCGGACAAGGTTCAAAAAAAGGAGCTGGGCATGCGCCGGGGCTCTATTTTATTTGGTTTATACGAAGG
>JBDRCS010000050.1:0-16128 GCA_043821615.1 Patescibacteria group bacterium | reverse complement strand
TGTGTAATGATGGTGATGGTTTGTGTAATGATGGTGATGGTTTGTGTAATGATGGTGATGGTTTGTGTAATGATGGTGATGGTTTGTGTAGAGACGCGATTAATCGCGTCTCTACGGAAAATAACCAATACGTCTCTACGGAAAATAATGAAAATGCCATAAAAAAACCATCAAACAATAAACATAAAAACCAACAATCACAAGGTGGAATCACAGGACATCATAATCCCATGTTACAACCAAATTCATTATCACAAATGATGCGGTCATTCAAATCTGTGTGCACCAATCAAATCCGAAAAAATCATTTACCGTTATTCCAATGGCAGGAACGATTTTTTGATCATATTGTCCGCAATGACAAAGATTTAAAACGCATCCAAAATTACATAATCCGAAATCCCCAAAATTGGAAATGTGACCGCAATAATGAAATCGATTTATGGATGTAAAAAACCCCGCCAGATAGCAGGGCTTTTTTATTTAAATAACAAAGTTGTAATTACATCATCTTTTTTCTGATGAAAGCCGGAATTTCTAGATCTTCTCCGTTTTCATCTGAATCCTCACCCACAAGATCAACCGGTTTTTGGGTAATATCTTTTTGGGTAAAACCGGCAGATTCAGGCCGGGCAGTGGCACGCATTACTTCCACATCTTCAATTTCTTCCCTTCCGCCTCTGTCTATATCAGCCGTGTCCTGGGCTCCGGCTCCAAAAGGAGATCTGGCCCTGGCTTCCACTTTTTTTGTACTTCTTGCAGAATCTCCAAATCCGGTAGCTACCACGGAAACTTTTACTTCATCTCCCATGCTTTCATCAACAACCGAGCCAAAAATAATTCTGGCATTCTGATCAGCTGACTCTGTAATAACCTTAGCCGCCTCATTTACTTCATACATAGATAAATTTGGACCGCCAGTAACAGTAAATAATATGCCTTTGGCCCCGTCAATGGAAAGATCCAGCAAAGGGCTTTCCACGGCTGCTTTGGCCGCGTCTATAGATCTAGTCTCGCCGGAAGCCGTGCCAATGCCCATCAGGGCAGAACCGGCATTTTGCATGATGCTTTTTACATCAGCGAAGTCAACGTTAATCAAGCCGGGTACGGTAATTAAATCAGATATTCCCTGAACGCCCTGCTTTAAAACTTCATCTACAATTTTAAAGGAATCAAGTAAGGATGTCTTTTTATCAATAATTTGTAAAAGCTTGTCATTGGGAACAACAATAATTGTATCTACCTTTTCTTGCAGTTCAGTCAAGGCTGCTTCTGCAATTTGCCTTCTTTGTTCGCCTTCAAATCCAAAAGGTTTGGTTACAACCGCCACTGTCAAGGCTCCGCATTCTCTGGCTAGATCCGCAATCATCGGGCCTGCCCCTGATCCAGTGCCGCCGCCTAAACCGCAGGTTAAAAAAACCATATCAGCTCCCTTTAAGTTATCCAGTAATTCCTCTTGTGATTCTTCAGCTGATTTCAATCCCACTTCCGGATCCATGCCCGCGCCTAAGCCGCGAGTGGTTGATTTTCCTATGTGAATTTTTTTAGAAGATGGTACATGGTGCAGTGCCTGGGCATCTGTATTAATCGCAATAAATTCCACGCCTTTAAGGCCGGAATCTACCATTCTTGTTAAAGCTGAGCCACCTGAACCGCCCACGCCCAATACTTTTATCTTTGCAAAAGTTTCAATATCTGGTTTTACTTCAGTAAATTTTGACCTTGCCATAATTTTAATAAATAATTGTTAGTTGAAAGTTATAAAAACTAACTACAATTCTAAAACATATTAAAAATAAAAGCAAGTCTTTTTGAATACATAATTTATACATAAAAAAACCCCTCTTTTAGAGGGGCTATATTTAGTGTTCACTAAAAACTAATATTATGGCATCAAGGATTTAAACCAACCTTTCATTTTCCCTGTTACTTCGCCAACAGAAGAAAACCTGCCAAAAGTTGCATGGTTCTTTTCTGATAAATTTGCGCCCCATAGGCACAAACCAATTGCCACTGCATAGACAGGATCATTCACTTTTTCAATGGCCGTAGTAAAATCCTTGGGTATGCCCACGCTAGCCGGTAAATTAAACTCTCTTTTAGCTAATTCTACAATTCCCGCTAATCTTGATCCCCCACCTGTCAAAACAATTCCGGCCGGCAGCATGCCGTCTTTTTCTATGCCTTTGAGGTCTTTTTTTATCATGGCAAACATTTCTTCCAGCCTGGCTTCTATTATCTCGCTCACTTCTTTCCTGGAAACAATGCCGTCTTCATTTGATTCTATGGAAGCCAAGTCAAAATCGTCTTTTTTTGGAACTTCTTCCGGCAAGGCCGTACCGTATTCCGTTTTCACCTTTTCTGCCACATCCACGCTTGTCCTCAGGCCAATGGCAATATCGTTGGTAATATGCCCGGCGCCGATCGGCAAGATTTTTGTATGAATTACATCACCTTCTTCAAACACCATTAATGAGGTGGTCAGCCCGCCCAAATTAATCAAGGAGACTCCTAATTCCTTCTGTCTCTTGGTAAGAACGGATTCACTGGCCGCTAAAACGCCCAGCACTAGATCATCAATATCTACGCCTGTTCTATAAATACATTTAGTTAGGTTTTTAATTTGAGATACCTGGCCCAAAATAATCTGGGCATCAACTTCTAGTTTTACGCCGGTCATGCCCAAGGGATCTTTTATGCCCACTTGGCCGTCTACGGAAAATTGGCGCGGAATAACATGCAATATTTCATGATTGGGCGGTGTGGCCACGGTCTGAGCCGCTTCAATGACGCGTTCTATATCATCTTCCTTTATTTCCCCGTCTGCTTTTGCAACGGCAATAACACCATGGCTGTCCTGGGAAATTACATGCGCCCCGGATACGGAAACCAAAGCATGCTCAATGGGAATGCCGGTCATGCGTTCGGCTTTTTCCAGAGCTCCGGAAATGGAAGAAACAGCATCTTCAATTGAAGTCACTACTCCCTTGGAAATACCTTCAGATGGATGCTCTGATGCACCTATTACATTTACATCACCATCTGTGCCGACTTGCGCTACAGCAACTCTAATTGTAGTTGATCCGATATCAAGACCGGTAATAATATCTTCTTTTGGCATATTCTTAAAAAAATTTAGTTATCTATATTATAATATAATTTTTAAAATAAAGCTATAATGTGTGGTACAAAAATCCATAATCCGATAATCGCGGCCGTAATTGAAGCTAATAGTACAATTGTGGCTACCATATCCTTGATCACCCCCACCTTTTCATTCATTTTGGGCTCAATGAAATCAACTAAATTTTCAAATACCGTGTTTACCAATTCCAGAATTAAAATTGAAAAAACTAAAATCAGCAAAAAAATCCGTTCATATCTGGCCAAATCAAAAACAAACATTAAAACCAGCACAATTGCCCCTAAAACTATAAAAATTCTAAAATTTTGCTCATTTTTAAGGGCATAAATCAGCCCTTTCCAAGCATATACAAAGCTATTTCCCAGTCTTTTAAAATTTATCATACAAAATTTTATTTTCTAATTTTTCCATTTTATCCTTATCTTTTTTATAAAAATGCTTATAACCAATTAAATGCAATATTCCATGGGTAATTAAACGCCTAAATTCATTTTTCACGTCCACCTTCAGCTTTTTTGCCTGTTTCACCGCCTGTGGACAAGAAATAACCACTTCACCCGTATTTCGTTCATATGGAAATGATAATACGTCTGTTACCTTGTTTTTCTTCCTCCATTTATTATTTAGCTTCCTGATTTCTGCATTACCTACAAAAACTAAAGACACATCCAGTGTATCCTTTAGTTTTAAATTTTTATTAATTTTCCTTAAAAGAGCTTTGATTTCTTTTTCAGAAATATATCGGCAATCTGTCTTCCTAGTAATATGGCAATTTACTTGCATTCGTATTTTGCTCATTATTAGTGTTTGTGTTGGCATTTTCAGAAGCCGGTGTGTTGGTATTGGTTTTATTTTTATTGCCTACTGAATTTTTTAGAGCTTCCAAATTTTGCTTAAAACCCTGATACATCATTTTAAAAGTGGTTAAAAAATTCACTTCTTTTTTTAAGCCATAATTATATTTAATTCCGTAAATATAATAATCATTGCCAAAATAAACTTCTGTGCCATTAGCAGTTACTAGAGCTTCCTGGCCGTTGATATTTATAATCTGAGTGTCTGTTGTTGCCTTGTCAGGAAACTGGCTTCGGTACCAGGCCTCCACTGAAAGTCCGTTTGGGTTATCCTGCGGCGTCAGGCTCACAAATTCGGCTGTTTCTGATGTGAATAAGACTTCAGAGGAATCCTCTTCATTTAAGGCCTCTGCTATCCATCCTTTAGGATAAAGGACTACATAACCATAGGCTTCATTGCTATATTTATCAATTTGATCATTGGCGCTAATTTCTCCCTTTCCGTTAGGATTGTAGCCGTTTTTTACTTCTTCTCCGTCAAGAAAGCCATCACCGTCTGAATCCGGTTTGTTTGTCTTGGTGCCATATAAAAGCTCTTCTTCGTCGGTCAGGCCGTCGCTATCAGAATCAACTGAAGAAATTATTTCCATACCATCACCAGTATTAACATTGCCATTAAAATTTAAATTGGAATTGCCGTTTGAATTTG
This sequence comes from Patescibacteria group bacterium, assembly GCA_043821615.1. Taxonomy (GTDB): domain Bacteria; phylum Patescibacteriota; class Patescibacteriia; order UBA9570; family JAHJKD01; genus JBDRCS01. Next base: position 11,480 of record JBDRCS010000050.1, on the reverse strand, counting down.
CGTTCCGGTTTGCATTCTCATTTGTATTATCATTACCATCCGGTAATAGCAGACCGGAATTCTCATTTGCTTCGTTTGTAATATCATTGGCATTGATATTGGTATTTACGGGAGCAATATTTACATTTTCTTCTATAATTTCTGCTTCGGGCTGATTTAGATACTGCATTAAAAAATACCCGGCCCCGCCCAATACTGCCAATAGCAAAACTCCGATTACTACAAAAATTATCCAGGTTTTGCCCTTTTTTTCTCCATTTGATCCCTTGCCTGGCTTTTTTAAATTTGACCCACCGCTTGATGGAGCTTTTCCCGCTCCCATGTATTGGTTGGGCATTGTGTATACCTCCGGAGTTGAAGGTGCTTGTTCGGGTTGATTCTCACTTGGAATCTGGCCGTAAATATCTTCTACCATAATTATTCGTTATTTAATTTATTTATTTCGTTTTTCAAGTCAAACAGTTTGCCTTTTCCGTTGGGATTGAAAAAATTCTTCACTTCTTCCCCGTCGGAATAGCCGTCATTATCCGTATCCTCTTTCCTTGGGTCAGTTAAGTATACTTTCACCTCTTCCCTGTCTGTTAAACCGTCTCCATCTGAATCCGCCTCCTTAATGGAGGTGTTCAGCTTTTTCTCTTCCTCATCAGACAAGCCGTCAAAATCCGTATCCAGCATTATCACTTCGGTCTCTACAGTTTTTTCCTCTATCACTGTTGGTGCAAAAACGTCCATTGTCTCTCCTCTCCCTTCTTCCGTGCTTTCCTGGCCTGCCAAATAATAAAAAATATAATAATAGTAAGCCCCGGCTCCAATGCCTCCCAAAATGATTAAAATCGCTATGATTATTAATATCAATTTCCAGGGAAAGCTGGGTTTCTCTTCTTCCATTTCCGGCATTTGTGGCTCTGGTGCTGCGTCCTCTGGCTCTATTTTTATTTTTGGAGCTGGTGGCGGCATTTTAGGCGGCTGAAAAGCCGGCACAACCTCTTGCTCCCCTTCCTCGGCAAATATATCTTCAATTTGTGGAATATTTTTATTTTTTTCTTCCTCCGCCATTAAATTTTGGTATTAATTTTCAGAAACTTCATAATTAAATGTACTGCATTCATCAGGCGAGCTGCATGGGTTGTAGCTGCCGTTGTCCCACGGGGAATTGCTGTATTCCATGTCGGCATACAAGTAATAAGGCGTACCTGCTGAATTGGATTTATATAGATAAATATAGGAACCGGCCGGACCATAAAACTTCTTATTCAGGGCATCCCAGCAGGTTGCCGGATCGTATCCCTCTCCGCAGTCAGTAAAAGTATTCAAAGGATCGCTCGGCAGGCTGGTACCCAGGGCATTGCCCAAATTTGCCGTCCAGGAAGGCCAGGCAGAAGTGGACATATTCTTTACATATGAACCGGTATTTACCTTTGGATAATTTGCCACGCCGTCTGCATTAAGATCAGAATCCCGATAATTATCCAGGTAAAACTTAATCGTGCCCAGATCATTTAGCCTTTTTGTATCCCTGGCCACGCGGTTAGGATTATCCGTGCAAGTGCCGTTATTTAAAACATAGCCGATCCTGTTATTAATCAATATTTTATCTAAAATTTCATTTACAACCGTCGTGGTTTCATTCTGCGCTCCCTGATTATAGGAAAGGAGAAAAATATTTGGATAACCCAAAATATTATTTATAATTGTGGAACCGCCGATATAGGTGGTTGTGCCTACTGTAGCTGCCTCATAACCGTTGACAGATGTTGTACCATAATTTGAATTAGGATTCTGGGCCCGTTCCGTATACCATAGCCCCGGCTTTACGCTGTCGGAAAAATTGCCATTGCCGGCCACATCATTGGCATATATTCTCATTCCTAATAAGTCTTCATTGTCATCATTGGAAAATAAATACTCATCTAAATAATCTTGACCAGTATTTGAACCCACCAGATGCGTTACATTATTATTATTTTCTCCAAAGAAATCCGGCAATAAATCTTCGCCTTCTTGTCCTCGGCAATACAGTAAAGTAAATCGATAAGCATTATTATTGTAAACTGCCAAATTATCTTCCGGACAATATAATATAGTTGTCATTTTTGAATCGGATAGTGAACCGGTCCAGCCGTGTTCTGTCTCTCCCAGGCCTTCTACGGTTACGCCTATTTCCGTTCTTGTCTGATCCGGTTGAAGATCCTCTGTTGGATTATCAGCCGTTACAGTCTGCGTATCAACATCCTGGTTAAAATCCGCTTCTGGTCCGCCCATTAAAATGCCGGAATAACCGCATTGAGCATTGGCCATATCTTCCATGGTTTCATATTTCGGATACCAGGAATAATCCCAGGAAATATCTCCTGGTTCTCCACCTTCCATTTCTCTCAAGGCCTGATCATCATCTGCATCATTTGGATCACCCTCGTCATAAACCGTGGCTACAAAATCTTCTTCCTGTTCAGGCTCATTCATAATATAGCCCAGCCCATCAGCCCATTCAATATCAGCCGCATTTAAATCCACATAATCCGGATCACAGGCGTCCTGCGCAACTGTAAATTCTATTTTAATATATCTGTTATATTCAGCACAGTCGCCCGTAAAAGAATAATGACAGTCAGGGGCTAACCCGGTTGCCCTCGAAACCAAACCATTATTCGGATAATTGCCAGCATCGGATTTTATCCACAAGGCATACGTTCCTGAAGTTAATAAGCCTTCTTGAATTACATCCACAATAAACCCGGTTTGAGATTCAACTGTAATATTTTGATTGACATTGTTTTTCTTTAAAATAATATTACTTGTATCAACATTATCTATTTGTTCGGAAAATTGCACACGAATGGCCGCATTAGGACAAACATTAGTGGCTCCATTTGTAATCGTGGATCCTGCTAAAGTCGGCCTATTTGTGCAAGTTCCCAAATCAGCAGTAGGATCTGGCGTATCTTCATATTCGCAACCGGTATTACCGCAACAAGCGCCCGGATCTTGCCGGCAAAAACCGGCGTCTTCAAAGGTGCACATCTGTAAACCACTGTCATTAAAACAATTCTGGCCGTCTGCACAATCACCACAGCCATCATCACAAGTAATTGGAAACTCAATTCCATTGGAAGTACAAGTAAGCTGATCTATGGATGCTTCCACCGCTACATCTCCTGATTCTGGCTCATCATAAATACCAGGCACCTCTGTTTCATATCTTTCCCAAATGTCTTTCAAATCCCACACTCCGGAAGTTTTATTATTATAGAAAACGGCAGCCCCGCCCTGTAAAGTATAGTCCGGATAAGTTGTATTGCATGTATCCGGGTTGCCGTCTTCATTTATATCATCGAGCTCGCATGTAAAATTCTGAATTATATCACAAGAAATCTGACCCAATTCAATTTCACAGGTAGTATTCGGATCGTTTTCAAGGGCAACTATGCATTTATTTGCATTAGTATCATAACTATCCATATCTTCCGTACATTCCTGGGCAGTATTTTCTGAATAAGCATAAAGCGTAGTTGTAGTCTGGCCATTGCAACTATTTGCACCTTCCGTTACTAAGCAGGTCTCAGCCGGGTCTTCATTTTCACATTCGCAAAAACCGGACGAACTGTCAGTCAGATTAAAGCCTTCCGCATCAGTGGACGCTCCAAAAGGCGCGTAGCCGGGGTTCATATTGCACAACTCAGGAAATAATATTCCCTCGCAAGCACTGTTTTTTACAAAATTTACTGCATTTGAAGAAAGCGTCACCGGAATATTTTGTTCATCAACTCCCCGCCTATTTACTGTTACCGACGCTTCATCTCCTTCAACAAATGAATCATTCGGCGCTCTTACATATATTTCATGGTTATTCCAAGAAGTGCTGCTGCAAATATATTCAGCCACCGTATCACCAAAAGTTACATTGCTTTGAGGGCCAGGCGTGCCAAAATGACAACCTTGTACGGTCACTGGTTGGCCAACTGCGCCACTTCCCGGTGAAAGCGAAGATATTACAGGATCACAAGTTCCATTGGTGCATTCACCGCCGCAGCCGCCGGCTTCCACGCAATCAGTCTTGTCCACGCAGGCATTGCAAACATTTTCTTCGGCGCACTGATTATTAAAGCAACACTGGGTGGAACAATCCCAATTATTACTGCAAGATACGCCAAAATCCTTGGCATTACTTCTTGCTCCATTGGCATCTGTTACATACACACCCTCATTTCCTTCGCTAGCATATCCAGAAATTGCCCGGGCTGGCACTATCACATCTGTAATCTGTGTATCAGTCCAATTAACCGCATCAAAGGCACCGCTCTCGCGCGTAGGTAAGGCATAAAAACTGGTTGAACCAGAGGTGGTTCCAAAATCTTTACCATATAAATCTACGGTTGCTCCTTCGTAAGCCTGGTCCGGCTCTACCCGGCACAGACAAGGCGCTTGAAAAGCTCCCACATTCAAATCAGTACCATAAATATATTCAAAACCATAGTAAGATGTTATTGATACCGGATAAGCTCCGGCTGTAGTATTTAACACTTGTCCCACAATCTGCGAATCAGACCATATATCTCCGCATTGAGGCTGATCTGCTAAATATCCCACTTCATCGTTACCGATTTTTAAAGCACCAAGTCCTGGAATGGTATATGTTGCATCATTGGGATCATCTGGATCTTCTGGGTTTTCATTATTACAGACATCTAATACATAACCAGGAACATAGTTATTAGCATCATTAGGATCAGCCTTTTCCGGATTTGGGTCTAAGTAACAGCTTTCCAAGCCCGGCAATATACAAGAAGCAGATCCTTCATAAACAAAGCAAGTATTATCATCAACTGTGCACTCGCAATAAGCAGTGCCTTCCCGGCTAGCCCCGAAATAACAGCCGGATACGGTTATACAGGAATTCTGCCCAACCGGATTGGGGTTTACATCATTAATGGTCGGTTCGCAATGAGATGTTTGTAAATTGCAGACCGAATCGCCGCAGCCGGGATTGCTTTGGCAATCTGTATCGTCCGTGCAATAGCCAAAATCAACAATCACTTCGCTGTCATCCGAGCTCATGGCCTGATTATTGTCAGTATCCCAAGGTTCTCCGAATAAATCAGTATAACCAAAATTATTTTCATCGTCTCCTTGCGTGCAAACCGTTACTTGGTCGGCATTTTGGCCTGATTTATATTTATCTATTTCATTGGATTGAAATTGTAAAATATCTCCCACAGTCTGATTTTCATGGCCGATTTGATTTTGCAGATACCAATGCCAAGTACCAATATTTAATTCTATGCAGTCTTCATTATAAGCACTGCCGTTGAAGGTGTAATCATTTTCACCATCACTACAAGGGTTGGCCGGATTGTGAAAATTAATAACTTTTCTATAAGGATAAAGCACTGTGTGGTCAGCCACACAGGCCTGGTCTCCCTCACGAACCCTGAATTGCCAATTGTAATCCTGCGGTACAGGTACGCTATCCATTCCAGCTGCATTCGTTGTTACTGTAATATTATACCAATAGCCCGGTTCCAAATCTGCGCCCTGAGCCGGCACAAACTTAAATTTTTCATAATCAGTATCATTTACCTGGCCAATATAAGCACCCGGCAAAAAGCCGGCCTCGCTTAATGTGCCCGGAACTTCATTTTGTTCACAAGTGTTTCCGTCATAATCTTCTCCATTATTGCACTTGTATATCGAGAAGGCGCTATTAACGCTGTTGTAATTCATGTCTGCTGTAAAAGCAAAGCTTACTAAGGCATTTTTACAGCCATTGTCAGCACTTGGATATGGATTTGGCAAAGGCAAAACGCCTTCATCTACATTACAGGATCTATAGTAAAACAATTCCGGAGCCGGGTTGCAAGGCATTTCAAAATCCAAGCCATTGGAAAGAGGTAAATTCGCATCCGCTGAAGCAGCTTTTACATCATATCTGCCCTGGTCTGTCTCCGGAGAATTTGGCACTTCCACATAAGCTCCATCAGCCGGATTTGGGGCCGGAGCATTCCATAAAGAAATTTGTTCTTGTTCCGTTTCTTCAAAAAATATCTGACCGGTGGAATCGCCGTAATTTTCCCCAAAAATATCTATTGGATTCTGCCCTGTATCAGAACAGGCCTGGCCGGAAACCACTTCCCGAAGTTCACAAATTCCCGGGCCAGGCAAACCGTCATATAATTCTAAAATTTGATAATTTGAATAATTCCCGCCTTCAGTAACAACCTGTAAATTATAATCGGAAAGCGCAATATCTTCCGGAACCTTTATAATTATTTCCGTATTGCGCCAGGAATTTGCGCATGGCAACTCTGCCGTAATTCTGTTAAATGGCTGCTGGGAATTATTTAAAAATACTTGGCCGACATTTTGACCAAAATTCGAGCCTTTTACAGTTATAAACTGCCCTGGCGGGCCAGTATTCGGAGATAAACGCGAAATATAAGGGCTAAGCACGGTGTATGATTCCGGGCTTTGCGCTTCCCCTACATCAGTGGCAATGTTTACTGGGCCGGTTTGAGAACCAGAGGGAGTCCTGGCTTGATACAAAGTATTGTTCATTGATACAAGACAGGCCCCATATGGATAATGGTCCATTCCTTGAGAATTATCAAAACAATTAAAATTAGCCGCATCTATTCTACTGGTAAAATTAACCCATAAAGCACCAATTAAATTTTCACCATTAATGTCAACCACATAGGAATCTCCGAGATCAGCCTGTCCATCTGCATTTAAATCTTCACTATAATAACCCTGGTCAGGATTTAAATCAGTAATTAAAGGCTCGCATAAAGGATCATCATTAGTCGTGAAATCCCAGGGGTATTCCCAGCCATCAGCTAATTTGGCAGAAGCAGGGTCTACAAAATCATCAGTTGTATTGCCTTCAGCTATGCCATTATAATTACCATCTAAAGGATTTCCACAAGCATCACGCATCGCGCCTTCAAAATCATTGGCAGCGTCGCCGGAATATAAGCTATAAGTAAATTTTGTAAATGGATCCAAAATATTTGGAGATCCGGATACAAAAGTATCATATGGATTTTGAAAAGAAATAAAATTAGGCGGATTCACATCCAAGACATTCGCCACCCCGTCAGCAAATAAATTCAGCCAGATATTATCACTGCGTATTGAAGCCGGATCCATGGTTTCATTAAATATAACTTGCACCGGAGCAAGCTGGCAAACATCAGTATTGCCATCATTAGGATAAACATAATTTATATCAACTTGAGGAGGAATCTCATCAGTTTCGTTTCCGGTTGTGAAATACCACTGCCTTAAATCGTCAGCCGCTGATAAAAATCCGGAAATCTGCCCGTCGTTGCCCTCGATACCCGAACCTTCTCCATATCCCAGTTCAACTTTATAGGTGGTGTCTGCTAAAAAATCATCATGATAAAAGGAAAAACCATAGCTGGATTCAAATAACTGAATACTGCCCACCATCTGATTACCCACGCAATTGCCATTGTCGCAAACCCCGGACCGGCACTGAAAATTATCTGCACAGGTTTCTCCGTCTTCACCGGCATCTACAGTATCCCCTTGTTGGTCCAGATATTCCGGAATAAAAACCCTCACATTTTTAAATTCATCAGGAAAATCTTGAGCTGGCGCTGTTACAGACTCTTCAACTAAAGGAAGTGTAAAAGTAACTGAAATCACCCTACAAAGGTCAACTTCGCCAAATTCCGCCGGGTCAGGCAAAGGGCTTACTTGTCTTACAGACATAGCTCCGACTACATCTCCGCTGCCTCCTGGACCGCCACCTTGACCGGGTCCGCCTTGGCCAAAGCCGGTCGCATCTAATAGAATATTAATAATATAGGCCGCTATGCCCCAGGCTGCCAGAATAATTACCAACCCAATTACGCCGTTTCTTAATATCAGTTTGGCTTTTTTTATTTTTTCTTCATCACCATTGGAGGTCATCCATACAAATCCGCCTATCAATATCACAATCACGGCAATTAAAGCCAAAATTCCCAGACCCCAATTAATAATAGCCACCACAATAGACAGAGGATCAGCTGTTCCTAAATTTATATCCCAATCCGTAAATACCTGGGCATCTGCAGGCGCTGCAATCCAAAAAAGGGAAGACCCCATAATCACCGCTAAAATTATTATTAAACCAGCGTTTATTAAGGTTTTCCCCGTTTTGTATTTCATACTATGTTTTTATTTTTTTATCTCTCCCTGAGCAACTTTCTTTACTAAAGTTCCATCAGCCTTACCTTTAAGTTGCCCCATAACTTTGCCCATTAACGGACCAAAGTCTAAAGATGGATTTTCGCTAACAATTTTTTGCACTGTAACTTTTATTTCATCTTCGCTCATTAAAGCCGGTAAATATCCATTAATTAATTCTAATTCATGCTCTTCAGCCTTTAATAAATCATCCCTCCCGGCATCCCGGTAGGCAACTATGGAATCCTGCCTTTTTTTGGCCTCTTTCCTTAAAACTTCTTGCGCTTCTTCTTCGGTTAATTCTTTTCCCGTATCTATTTGCCTGTTTTTTAACTCGGAAAGAACCATTCTAAGAATTTCAACTTTTCTTTTATCTCCGCTTTTTTGAGCGCTAATAAGGTCAGTTTTGATATTATCAGCAATTTTACTCATTATTTTTTGATCTTAATCTTAAGACTTGGGGCTTTTTGCCTGCCATACTTGTCCGTGTTTTCATCCAATTTACCTGTTTTTCTGAGAATTTCACGTTCATCTTGAATTTGTTTACGACGAATCGCTGACTCTCTCACCTTTCGTTTATTCGGTTTGCGAACAACAAACATCTTTTGCTTTGCTTGCAACAAAAACCCGCTAGATTGGACCTTGCGTGTAAATCTTCTAATAGCGCTTTCGTTTGATTCTCCTTCTTTTTTGGTTATTTCAACTGCCAAAACTATTCACCTCCGTTCTTGTGAATAAATAATAATTAACTAAATATAATATAACTAAAATCTATATTAATGTCAAACAACTCCCATTAATGGTTCTCCACCTAATAAATGCACATGCAAGTGGTAAATAATTTGGCCGCCTTCTTTCCCGGAATTAATCACTACCTTGTATCCGGACTCAGCAATTCCTTGTTCTTCGGCCATTTCTTTTGCTTTTAACATTAATTTACCTATCAACTCACTATCTTCTTTTGTAACATCTTTAAAACTTTCAATATGTTTTTTAGGAATAATTAATATATGCACCGGAGCTTTTGGCCGAATATCTTTAACAACAATCATGTCAGTATCTTCATACAAGATCTCCGAATCAATCTCTTTATTAATTATTTTACAAAATATACAGTCTTTCATAATTTAAATCTTAATAATCTTGTTTAATCCTGGTCATTTTTCACTTAATTTTTTTAATCTTTTTCTTAACTCGTAAACGATCTTGTTAATATCTATAATTTCCTGGCTGCCGGTCTCCATATCGCGAATCAATATTGTTTTATCAATCACTTCCTTCTGGCCGAGAATAAGGGTCAATTTAACGCCCAATTTGTTAGCCACGCTTAACTGGGAAGAGATGCTGTCTTTAATTAGATTTGCTCTGATGAAAAAACCTTCTTCTCTCAGGTCTTCCAGAAGCCTAATCGACTTTTTTCTGGCACTTACTCCCAGCTGTGCCAGGAATATGTCCGGCGTAGGCAAGGACGGTACTCTAATTTCATTTTCTTTCAAAGCCAGTAATATTCTTTCAACTCCCATGGCAAATCCACATCCGGGAGTTTCTGCCCTTCCACCAAGGGATTCGATCAATCCATCATAGCGTCCGCCTGCCCCCAAAGCTGTTTGCCTGCCGATTTTTTCCTCACCTTTTTCAATTAAAAATGCCTCAAAAGTCGTTTTGGTATAATAATCCAAACCCCTGACAATTTTAGGATCCAAGGCATAAGGAATGTCAGCATCATCTAAATGCTCCAATACTTTCATGAAATGCTCTTTACATTCCTCGCATAAATAGTCCACCGTCTGAGGAGCTTCGGCCGCAATTTCCCGGCATACTTCCTCTTTACAATCCAATATTCTTAAAGGATTTTTTGTCAGCCTGTCTTTGCAATCTTCGCATAAATTCTTTCTCTTTGATTTAAAATAATCAATAATTAATTGTTTGTACTGCGGCCGGCAATTCGGACAACCAATGGAATTAACATGAATTATGGATTCCAGACCCACATCAAATAAAATAAAATATTGCATCGCTATTAATTCCGCATCAACGGCCGGGGCGGCGTCTCCAAAAATTTCAAAATTCAATTGTGTAAATTGCCTATATCTGCCTGCTTGGGGCTTGTCATGCCTAAAAAGCGGACCATATGAAAACAGCTTTACTGGCTGGGGTAAATTTAACATGCCATGCTCTACATAGGCCCGGGCAATGCCCGGTGTAAATTCCGGCCTTAAGGTAACACTTTCATTCCCCTGATCAACAAACGTAAACATCTCTTTTTTTACAATATCTGAAGTTTTTCCGGTTGTCCTCTGATACAGGGCAGTTGATTCTAAAACAGGAGTTTCAATCCATTCAAACATGTGCGAAGAGGCTATTCTTCGGCAGGCTTTTAAGATTGCCTGCCAATATCTCTGATCAGCCGGCAAAATATCTTTCATGCCCTTTAAAAGCTGGGGGGATTTTTGCTTGATTGTTTTTTTAGGCTTTTCTTCTGTGTTTTTTGGAATTAAAGCATTTTTCTTTTTAGGAGACATATTTATATATTTTAAAGTTCGTAATTAATATTTTCAAAACCACTAATCCTGTCAAAAGGATAAGCCCGCACCCACACTCGCCCGATTATTTCATCTTCCACGATCGGGCCGAAAATTCGGGAATCAAGGCTGGCTGAACGATTGTCTCCCAGAATAAAATATTCATTTCCGGCCAAGGAAACTTTTGCCTCTCCGCCGGTTTTTAAGTCTCCCAAATAACTGGTCTCATCCAATACCTCACCCTCTGGAAATTCATCATTATAAACAGTCACCTTGCCGTCTTTTACTTCTACGGTTTCTCCGGGAAGGCCGATAATCCTTTTAATAAAGTATTGCCTTTTATTTCTGGGATCCCTCAGCACAATTACCTGCCCCCTGTTTGGTTCATCAAAACGATAAGAAATCTCATCTATAATTAAATATTCGTAATCATAAAAATTGGGCTCCATTGAAGCGCCTTTTACATAAAATGGCTGAATTAAAAAATACCTGATTGGTATAATAATCGCCAGTGAAATAACAACAACTTTAACAACTTCCCAAACAAAATTCTTGGTACTACCAAAGTATTTCTTTACTGGATTTTCCATATATAAATTAAAAAAAGGTAGATAATTATTTCTAGTTATTTATTATAACACGATTTTAAATTTATTCAAGTTTAACGTAATGGTTCAATACCTTTGCGACACTCTAGAATAGATAGGTGTATAGTGGATAGTATTATGTCATATTCACAAAACCCATATTTGCCTAGGGTGAGAG
>JBDRCS010000049.1:0-9231 GCA_043821615.1 Patescibacteria group bacterium | reverse complement strand
CCCTTACCAACTTTAGTAATTTTCGGCGCTCGAATAAATACACCTTCTAATTTCGGAAATTTTTCTGAAGAAAGAGGGGATTCAAAGGAATCAAGCTGTCTTCCGTAGGCATTTCTTTCTACTTCCACATCCAATAATCCTAAATCTGCCAATAAAATAATGCCTGCGCAAACACCCCAAATTGCCAGATCTTTTTTTGCCCTTTTAATAATTTCTAAATCTAGGCCAGTTTTTTTTAGTAATAATTTATTACTGGTAGATTCTCCACCAGGCATAATTAAACCTTGAACTTGATCAAGATCTTTTTTGTTCCTTACCTCAATCACAGGCACTCCTAATCTTTTATATATGTTTACATGCTCTATAAATGCTCCTTGCAGAGCTAGCACGCCTATAGTTTTCATTATTTTCCTCTTTTAGCCATTCTCACCTCAAGCTGATCAATTTCCTGGCCTGGCATAGCCTCACCCAAGTTTTCAGAAACTTCTGCCAATTTCTTGGCATCTTTAAAATTTGTAACCGCTTCCACTATAGCTTTGGCCCTTTTCAAAGGATCAGACGACTTAAATATGCCGCTGCCTACGAATACGCCATCCACTCCCAATTGCATGCACAGGGCCGCATCAGCCGGCGTGGCAATGCCTCCGGCAGCAAAATTAACAACCGGCAATCTCTTTAATTTCTTAACTTCTTTCACCAAAACCACCGGCACTCTATACTCACGAGCTAATTTATTTAAATCCTTTTCGTGTTTATTCGCTAAATTCGCGATTTCGTTATCCAAAGTCCGAATATGTTTTACAGCTTCTACTATATTCCCAGTTCCAGCTTCACCTTTAGTGCGAATCATAGCAGCGCCTTCATTTATTCTCCGTAAAGCCTCACCTAAATTTCGGCAACCGCAAACAAAAGGCACATCAAATTTATTTTTATCAATATGATTTTCGTAGTCAGCCGGGGTTAGTACCTCACTCTCATCTATATAGTCGACGCCAATCGCTTCCAAAATCTGGGCCTCTACAAAATGGCCGATTCGCACTTTGGCCATTACTGGAATTGTGACGGCTTTCATTATGGCCTTAATCATGCCCGGATCACTCATTCTGGCCACGCCACCGTCTCTTCTAATATCAGAAGGCACTCTTTCCAGGGCCATTACGGAACAAGCTCCTGCCTTTTCCGCAATTTTAGCTTCTTCAGGAGTTACCACATCCATAATAACACCGCCCTTAAGCATTTGAGCCAGACCGGATTTTAATTTAAATGTATTTTTCTTTTCTTTCATAATAAAAAATAATATCAGTTTCTTTTATTAAAAGCAAGCACAGCTAAAAATATCATTATTAGTAAGAATACAATTAAAAATATCGCGTCCAGATAAATTGGATACACTGATAAACTTTCCAAAACCTCTTTAGGAACCTGTCCGTTCAACATCACTTGCCGAAAAGCATCCACTCCATAAGTTAGGGGATTGATCTTTGAAATCGCAACCATCCACTCCGGCACCGCCGTCAGTGGAAAAAAAGCACCCGAAACAAAAAACATCGGAAAAATAATTACCTGCATCACAATCCCAAAACTTTCCGTGCTTTTCATTAAGGAAGAAATCAACAATCCAAAACCAGCCAAAGCAAAAGACAACAATATCATCAATCCAAATAATTGGATTACGCTAATAAAATTTAACGACACGCCTACAATCGGGGCAATTAATAATAAAATCAAACCCTGCATTGAAGCTAAAGTCATGGCTCCGGCAGTTTTTCCTAAAGCAATAGATGTTCTTGAAACCGGCGCTACCAATATCTCTTTCAAAAAACCAAATTCCCGGTCCCAAACAGTAGAAATTGTAGAAAATATCGCCACACTCATAATGCTCATGGCAATAATGCCTGGGTACATGAATTGAATATAATCCACACCCAGGTTGCCGCCCTCAGCCAGAGTTTGCTGAAACCCAGCTCCAAATATTACTAAAAAGAAAATTGGTTGCAGTAAAGTAGAAACGATTCTGGCTTTATCACGAAAATATCTAATTACTTCCCGTTGCCAAATAATATAAATAGGAGAGAAAAAATTCATACTAGTGGTGCCTCCTTCCCGGGCCCATACCTGATGCCATTTTTTCATGCTGTGAAGCTTCTTCATCTCTCAGCTCTCTGCCGGTCAAACTAATAAATACATCATCTAAATTAGGCTCTTTGAATTCTACGGATTTCACATGCGTATCCAGCCCTTTTAAAAGTTTTGGTAAAAATTCTTCTCCTTTATCAACTGTTAAAAGTAACGTGTCTTTTTGTTGCTCGACCTCTATCTTGAATTTGTCTTTAATCTCATTTTTTAATTTTTCCAAATTTTCTGATTTTAATTTTATAATATCTCCTCCAACTTGACGTTTTAAAGCAGAAGGAGTGTTATAGGCAATCATTTTTCCATGGTCAATAATTCCGATATTATTACAATATTCTGCTTCTTCCATGTAATGGGTGGTCATAAAAACGGTCATGTCCCGCTCTTTTTTTATCTTCATGATATAATCCCAAAGCAAAGCCCTTGTTTGCGGATCCAGACCGATTGTCGGTTCGTCCAAAAATAAAACTTTCGGATAATGAATCAAACCGCGGGCTATTTCCAGCCTACGCTTCATGCCTCCGGAAAAATTTTTAACAATAGTTTTTCTTCTTTCCTGCAAATCTACCAGATTTAATACCTCATCAGTCCGCTGTTTATAAGCAGCGCTTGATATACCATAAAGCTTAGCGTGAAATTTAAGGTTTTCTTCAGCCGTTAGCTTGTCATCAAGAGATGAATCTTGAAATACAATGCCAATCGATTTCCTAACATCATTTTTATTTTTTAATATATTAAAACCGTTTATACTGCCTTGTCCGCTGGTTGGATACTCAATGGTTGCCAGCATTTTCATTGTTGTAGATTTACCGGCTCCGTTTGGACCTAAAAATCCAAATATTTCTTGTTCTTGAATATCAAAACTAACGCCGTCAACAGCTTTGATCTTCTTGCCTCCTTTTAATTTATATTCTTTCTTTAAATCTTTTACACTTATTGTTGTCATACCAAAGCATTTTACTATAAAAAAACGAGAGGTTCAAGTCCTGGTTTTTTCATTATTTTGACAATCATTATAATATCAAAGTAAACTATAATTAAATAAGCATTTATTTGATTAATAAATTAAAATATAAAAATGACGAATAAAAATTCATTCACTCCTGAAGAAGCCAAATCAATTGGTGAACAATTAGGGATCGATTGGTCCAAATGGGATGTAGAGCAATTCCGTATGGGTATGGATGTGGAGCTGGAACACGGCCTCGTGAATCCCAGCACCAATGTAACAGACGATGACCCGCTTACAACCGGCAAAATTGCCCTGGCCCATTTAAACGAATTTCCCGATTATTATACTCGTTTAGACATGCTGGAAAACGAAGCCGAAGCTTTTTGGAAAGACAGGTAAAATTGACATTTCTGAATTTTTCCATATAATCATTACTTATGTGCACAACGCACATGGCAACGTGAATTTTTTCCTGTCTGAGAGAGAGGCAGGAATCAACCCTGGGATTTTCATCCCAAAAAAAGAAAGTTAGAGGTATACAATGGCTCTACGACTTACCCTGCCTGAACTCAAGGCGTGGCACCTCCGAAACCGGAGAACCAAGCTGGAACGAAAGCTGAAGCAGGGGATGCCACGCCCAGAACGCGTTCGCATTCAGCGAGAGATTACTTCGTTGAGAGAACAGATCGCTGCCCACATCGATGAGGCACAGGCCTGTCTCACCGGTAGGATCTACCAGATCGTCAAGGGTCGGATCGTCAAGGGCCGCTAGCGACTCTCATGGTGGAGAGGCCAAACCCTCTCATCAGGCAGGTCCAGGATAGCGCGCAGGATCTCCCTGGTGGCAATAAATTTCACGTTGCCCACTTTCTCAAACAACAACTTTACAAACAGGCCTTCGGGTCTGTTTTTTATTGACAAAAATCTATTTTCAATATAAAGTCCTAGCGAAATATAATCCTTACACGAGGAGTTAGGCATGCGAGAATCTGTTACGACGAATGCGCAGGTGATTTCACCGGACAATTTCCTGCGGCACACCCTTCAGGGCCAGCGTTTCATGGTCGAGGTCAAGTGGGATCGCGATCCTGCCGGCACCATCGACTGCCCCTGGCCCTGGGACCACCGGCCTTTCGTCCACCTCAAGAACGAACAGGTGAACGCCGGTATCTGGATCGGTTCCTGCCTCAACGGCTACCCCGAGGGTACCAAGCTGGTGATCGCCTTGCGCTATAACTACAGCGAGATCAGTGTGAACAACTGTTCGCTGCAGGCCAACTGCCGCGACCGTTCCGCCGCCTGATCAAGCCCAAATCTCGAAAGGAAGAATATGGCCCTGCCCGATATCAAAGAGCTGAACCCGCAGAACTTTCGCAAATTCCGTGGTCAAGGCGCCAGGCGTGCCAAAGTCCAATTCGATCCCGAGACCGAGATGGTGTACGTAGTGATCGACGGAATTTTCTTCACGTCCAGCCGCTTCCATTCCTTCCCCCGGGGATCGGCTGTCCTCATCAGCCTGGCTGCCGGGGATTCCACTGTCTCCATTCTGCGCGCCTGAATCGGCGCCAGATGGGACAAAACCATCCTCATCGAGCCCGGAGTAGCACTTGCTGCCCCGGGCTCAATTCTTTACAACACCCTTTTTAAGTTATAAAATAATGAACACTTTAAACCAATTTTATGACTGTTAATATTCCCAACAATCCTTTAGCCGACCGCATGCGCCCGGAAAACCTGGAAGACTTTTTTGGTCAGGAAGAATTAGTAGGTAAAGGCAGTTTCCTGAAAAAAGCCATAGAACAGGACCAAGTCCCGTCCATGATTTTCTGGGGCCCACCCGGTAGCGGTAAAACCACTTTAGCCTCCATCATCGCCAAACAAACTAAATCTGAATTTATCCGGCTCTCCGGCGTGGAAAGCGGTAAAAAGGATTTACTCGAAGTATTAGAACGCGCCCAACAAAATCAGCGCCTGCAAATAAAAACCATTCTCTTTTTAGATGAAATCCATCGCTGGAACAAGGCTCAGCAAGACGCTCTTCTTCCTCATGTAGAAAAAGGCACTATTAGTTTAATTGGCGCCACCACAGAAAACCCCAGCTTTGAAGTAAACTCTGCTCTTGTTTCCCGCACTCGCGTTTTTGTTCTCAACAAGCTTGAACCAGAAAATATTATAAAAATTATTAATCAGGCCATTAAAGATAAGGAAAGGGGATTGGGTTCCCACAAAATAATAATTGCGGATGACATTATTAAATTGATTGCCAATTTGGCAAATGGCGATGCCCGCATGGCCTTGAACACTCTTGATGCCTGTGTGGCTCAAAAGAAAAAAGTAGATGAAAAATTAGTCAAACAAGTTTTGCAAAAATCTCACCTGATGTATGACAAGCAAGGTGAAGAGCATTACAATATTATTTCTGCTCTTCATAAATCTATGCGCGGCAACAATGCTGACGCCGCTGTTTATTGGCTGGCTCGCATGCTGGAAGGTGGCGAAGACCCTCTTTATATTGCCCGCCGTTTGGTACGCTTTGCCTCAGAAGATGTCGGCCTGGCAAATAACACAGCCTTGGTTTTGGCCAACGCCTGTTTTGAGGCCTGCCACAAAATTGGCATGCCCGAGTGTGGCGTCATCCTCACCCAAACTGTCATCTACTTAGCCAAAAGCAAAAAAAATATTACAGCTTACCAGGCCAGTAAACGCGCTTCCAGAGATGTCCAAGAATTTGGCAATCTACCAGTCCCGCTTCACCTTCGTAATGCTCCTACAGATTTAATGAAAGAACTTGAATATGGTAAAGATTATAAATACACGCCTCTTGAAGATGATTCCGAACAGCAATATTTGCCAGACAAATTAAAAAATAAAAAATATTTGTAATTTTCATTTATCTTATATTTAGGTTATAATATAATTGTAAATTAAATTATTCTTATGAAAAAAATTATAGGAGGGTTGACAATAATATCAATACTATTAATTTTACCACTGGCAACTTTTGCCTATTCAATAGATGATGCCAAAAAAGATTTTAAAAATACGACTAGTGAAATAATGGCTAGTTTTAAAAAATTTACAAATCTTAATGTCACTGGAAAAATTGTAAACAAAAAAGGAGTCTTAAAGCTTTCCGATAAGGTAAATGTTTCCAAACGTCTAAAATTGAATACTAATTTAGATGTTCGAGGTACTATTAAGAATAATGACTCAGGTGAAGAAGTTAAGATAGCTGATGATTTTAAAGTTGATGGCATAACAACTCTAGAAGGAGGAGCCATTACCAACACCGTTGATTTTTCTCAAACAAACACTTCAGCTCTAACTTTAACTGATCTTAATGGGGGCAATATCTATTATGGGACTGATACCAAACTCTATGTTTATAATGGAACAAGTTTAGTAGATTTAACCCAACAAAATACTGATACTAATACAACCTATACAGCTAGCACGGGTGTCACTCTTACAGACACAGCCTTTTCTATTAATCAGGGCTTCTCTCCAACCTGGACAGGAACGCACACTTGGGAAGAAAACATGACTCTCAATAAAGACACAGCAAGATTTTATTTCACACCAGAAACAGCTGGGGATTCAAGTTATAATTTTACACTAGGCAATGACGGTTCCGGAGATGATGATGACAATTTTTTTATTTATACCAGTTATCCTGATACAAATATCACTATTAATCCCATAGGCTCAATAAACACGGCCAGCGGGGTAATGCTTGCTACTGGTGGTGGAAATAAAACGCCTGCTCTTAGCATAGCCACCGGCGGCTGCGCCACCCCTGATGAAGTCCAATTAGATGGCTCGCCCACATTATCAACTATTTATCCTGGCGACGTATTTTTAGATGAAGTCGGAACCAGATTTAGCATTTCTAGTATTGATGATGACACTGATTTATTAAGTATAGATGGAACTTGTACTCAAGATGGGAGTAACGATGCCAGAGTACAAAGAAATGATTTCGTCGCTTCAGGTGGAAAATCAGGTATTGGTACAGTTACACCCTATGCTGATTTTGAGGTAAATAATCATTTTAAACTCACTCCAACTGCCACTCCGCCAGAAACCTGCACAGATATCGGCATAGAAGGCAGTATGTATTACGACTCTGATCTAAATCTTCCTTGCGTTTGCAATGGAACCAACTGGCTGCAAATGGATGACTTTGTCTCAGTTTGCAGTTAATTACAATTCTAGTAAAATATTTCGTTTGATAAAATGCAGAAAGACAAACAAAAAGTAGCCATTGCCATGAGCGGTGGAGTCGATTCCTCTGTGGCCGCCATCTTACTCAAAGAACAAGGGTATGATGTTTTTGGCGTGTTCATGAAATTCTGGAGCGATCCCAAATTAGAAGGCGCAAACTTTGAAAATAAATGTTGCTCTGTAGAAAGTAAGATGTTGGCTCAGCGTGTGGCTGACAAATTAGACTTTCCCTTGTATACCCTCAACTTCAAGCAAGACTTCAAAAAAATTATAGTTGATAATTTTATAGAATCTTATGCTCAAGGCATTACTCCTAATCCTTGCGTGGCCTGCAACAAGTTCATCAAATTCGATTTACTTCTCAAAAAAGTAAAAGCCCTGGGCGCTGACTATTTAGCCACTGGTCATTACGCTAAAATCATTAATAAAAAAAATAAATATTATTTATATAGAGGGGAAGATGTTTCAAAAGACCAGTCGTATTTTTTATATAATCTCACTCAAACTCAGCTAAAGCATATATTATTTCCCAATTCAAATTATATCAAAAACGATATCAGAAAATTAGCAGCTCAACATAAAATTCCTCAAGCCAAAATAAAAGACTCTCAAGATGTCTGCTTTGCCCCGCGCAAGCACCACGACAAGTTCCTTAAAAAAAATATCCCTAAAAAATATCAACAGCCCGGCGACATTATTCTAGATGGAGAAAAAGTAGGGGAGCACAAAGGTTTGCCGTTTTTCACCTATGGCCAAAGGCAGGGCAT
This sequence comes from Patescibacteria group bacterium, assembly GCA_043821615.1. Lineage (GTDB taxonomy): Bacteria > Patescibacteriota > Patescibacteriia > UBA9570 > JAHJKD01 > JBDRCS01. The sequence continues at coordinate 1,155 of JBDRCS010000049.1, read as the reverse complement.
CAATCTGGGCGGGCAGGGTCCGTACTATGTTATTGGCTGGAATAAAAAGAATAATCAGCTTTTTATTTCCAAAGACGCTCAAGATAAAAAAATCATGTCCAATAGTTTCACCATTAAAAATGTTCATTGGATCTCTGAACCTCCAAAGAGCACTCAAAAATATGATTGCCAAATCAGATATCAAGCCAAACCCATTAAAGCTAAAATTCAAAAAAATAAAATTACTCTTTCTACAAAAGTTCGCGCTATCTCACCAGGTCAATCTGCTGTCTTCTATAAAGGCAAACAAGTTCTTGGCGGTGGAATAATAAATAAAGTAAATTAATAAATCTCAGGTGAGGGGCCATTGCCCCGAACCATTCATGCTCGTAGCAATGGCTACTCGCCTTGAAATAATCCTAAATATTCCGTATAATCCCAATATTATGATTTCATACCACGATTTACGAAAAAAATTCTTCTCCTATTTTGAATGCCAGGGTTTCACAAATATTCCTTCGGCTCCAATAATCCCGGAAAATGACCCCACTGTTTTATTTACTACAGCTGGTATGCATCCTTTGGTGCCATTTTTATTGGGTGAAGATCATCCTGCCGGAAAACGCTTAGTAAATATCCAAAAATGTATCCGCACCACAGATATAGACATTGTGGGCGATGAATGGCATGCCACCTTTATAGAGATGATGGGTTTTTGGTCATTGGGCGACTTTTTTAAAAAAGAAGCTATACAATTTTCCTACGAATTTCTAACTGGTAATGAATGGCTAGGTATTGATCCTGCCAGATTATCTGTCACCTTATTTATGGGCGACAAAAAAATCCCCAAAGACGAAGAGTCAGCCGAATATTGGCGCGCCATGGGCATTCCGGATGAACGTATCTACTATTATGGACGCTCCGAAAATTGGTGGGGTTTGCCTGGCGATAAAGGCCCCTGTGGTCCGGACACGGAAATTTTCTACGACACTGGTGCTCCGGAATGCGGCCCTAAATGCGGCCCGGCCTGCGATTGCGGAAAATATGTAGAGATCTGGAATAATGTTTTCATGCAGTACAATGGCGTAAAAAATAAATACTTACCCCTAAAAAAGAAAAATGTCGATACCGGCATTGGTTTGGAAAGATTATTAGCCGTGCTTAACGGCCAAAAGG
>JBDRCS010000048.1:0-13440 GCA_043821615.1 Patescibacteria group bacterium | reverse complement strand
GCTATTATACTTATTATGCTCTTAACCAAAAATATTGTTTTCTGTTTTTTGGGGCAGGTGATAATGAAGATTGTATGTTTGGTAAATTTATAGTTTATTGTAAAGATATAGTTGACTGCTTGTCTGTTTATTCTTCCGAATTATGTTATGAAGGTGTAGCTTCCGAAAATTGTTTTCATTGCCGTTATTTTATTAATTGCCGCGATTGTCATGACTGTACCATGATCGAAGATTGCCTTTCTTGCAGTGATTGCCTTGGTTGTTTTGGTTTACACTCTAAAAAATATTGTATTTTTAATCAGCAATATTCCGAAGAAGAATATAAAAAATTATCTCAAGAATTTGAAAATCTAAATGCAGAAAAAATAAATAATTTAAAACAGAAATTAATAAAATTAAAAAACAAATTACCGCATGTCCAATCTCATATTTATAGTAGTGAAAATTGTACAGGTGACAATATTTACAATTCTGTAAATTGTTACTGGGCTTTTGACTGCAAGGAATGTGAAAACTGCAAATATATTTATTTTGCCCCTAAAACAGTAGACACTTATGATTGTACTTTTTGCGCTCCAGATGGTAACCGACTCTGTTATAATGTTTGTTCTACAGTAAATTTAGAATCTTCCATAGTTAATTTCTTTTGCTGGCACGGCACTAATAATTTCTATTGTTTTGATTGTCACCACAATGACGATATTTTTGCCTGCGTCGGTTTGCGTCATAAGAAAAATTGCATCCTCAACAAATCTTATACTAAACAAGAATATGAAAAATTATCTAGTAAAATTATTGACCATATGAGAGAAACAGGGGAATGGGGAGAATATTTTCATTTTGAAACCTCGCCCTTTGCCTACAATGAAACCATTGCTCAAGAATACTTTCCTTTAGATAAAATTAAAGCTAATAAACTAGGATCTGAGTGGAAAGATGATGTGGAAGATATTGCTTCCAAAAAATTTAAAACCATTCCGCAAGAAGAAGATTTTTATCATCGGATGAAGTTGCCAGAACCAAATATTGGTCCAGATCAACGTCATGTGAACCGTCTTCAGTCTCATAATTATTATCAGTTATTTGATAGAAAATGTTCAAAATGCAGGAAAGACATGAAAACTATTTATTCACCTGAAAATACAAATATTATTTACTGCAAAGATTGTTATCAGAAAGAGATTTATTAATGTGCTATAATATAATTACTAAATATTAAATAAAAAATATGATTGGAGCAGCCATAGGAGTATTTATCACCTTTATTATCGGATGTTTTATTTTACTAGTTTTATTCATTAGACAAGTTGACCAATACGAAAGAGGCCTATTATTCACCATGGGCAGATACACTAAAACACATGGACCCGGCTGGAAAGTAATTATCCCGATTTTTCAAAAACTGCACAAAGTGGACATTCGCGTCAAAGCCGTGGACGTGCCGGATCAGGACGCCATTACCAAAGACAACGTTTCCGTAAAAGTGAACGCTGTTATTTATTATTGCGTTTCCAATCCGGAAAAGGCGGTTTTGGAAGTGGAAAATTTTTACTATGCCGTTTCTCAGCTGGCCCAGACCACCATGCGCAATGTTGTGGGAGAAGTCTCTTTGGATGAATTGCTGGCTAATCGGGACGACGTGGCTAAAAAGATCATGGAAATAGTGGACGCCTCCTCTGACCCTTGGGGTATAGATGTTTCTTCGGTGGAGCTTAAGCACATTGAATTGCCGGAAAACCTGAAGCGGACCATGGCCAAGCAAGCTGAAGCTGAAAGAGAAAAGCGTGCCACTATCATTAATTCCGAAGGTGAAGTTGTGGCGGCTAAGAATCTTGCTGAAGCCGCCAAGACTATTGCCACCTCACCAGGTGCTCTACATCTCAGAACTTTAAATTCTATTAACGATATATCTTCAGATCAATCTAATACAGTTATTTTTGCGGTTCCTCTGGAAGTGCTCCGTGCTTTTGAGGGCTATACCAATAATGCAAATAAAACTGGAGCTGTGGAAGATTTGATTAATATTGTCACCAAGAAAAAAACTGAAAATAAATAATGCCCGCCTGTAAAAATTGCAATCATAATTTTGAAATAAAAGAGGAAGATTTTGAATTTTATAAAAAATTAAATGTTCCTCCGCCAACTCATTGCCCGGATTGCCGTTTTCAAAGAAGAATGGCCTGGCGTAATGAGAAAATATTATACCAATCTAAATGCGCTCTATGCAAAAAGGAAATGATATCTTGTTTCCCTGCAGACAGTGAATATACGGTGTATTGCCAGGATTGCTGGTGGAGCGATAAATGGGATCCTGAAGATTATGCTCGGGATTATGATTTTAATAAACCTTTTTTTGAAAATTTTAACGCATTACTCAAGGAAGTTCCCCAGTTCAATCTGACCAATATTCGGGAAACCAATGAAAATTGCGATTACGTCAATTATGTTTCTCATGCAAAAAATTGTTATTTGGTTTTTGCCGCTAATTGGTTGGAAAATATCATGTACTCAGATTATATTTGGCATTCCAAGGATTGCGTTGATTGTTCATATTGCCGGGAAAGCGAACTCTGCTACTTTTGTATGGATATAGATAATTCTTATAATTGCCAACATCTGCAGCAAAGCAAGACCTGCGTGGATTGTGTATTGGGCTATGGCTTAATCAATTGCAAAAATTGTTTTGGTTGCGTCAATTTGATAAACGGGGAATATTATTTTTTTAATGAAAAATTGCTCCCTGCTGAATACAGGAAAAAAGTCGGGGAAATTATGCGGAAGCAAAACACCTTTAATGAATTAAGGGAAAAATTTTATAAATTTTCTCTTGATTTTCCCAGGAAATTTGCTTATCAAATCAGCTGTGAAAATTCAACCGGCGATGGCATAAAAAACTGCAATAATTGTCAAGACGTGTTTGACGGGGAAGAAGGGGAAAATTTGAAGTGGATGATAAATTTTCCCGGGCATACCAAAGATTGCTATGACATTTCCGGTTGTGCGGAAATTGAGATGTCTATGGAATGTAGTTGTTCCGGCATTTCAACTTATGCTGTAGAATTTTGCCATGCGGTTTTTAATTCACAAAACATTTTGTATTCTGCTTTTATTGACGGTAGTAAAAATATTTTCGGCAGTTCCGGAATCAGAAAAGGAGAATATTATATTTTAAATAAAAAATATTCTCAACAATCTTTCGACAATCTCAAGATGAAGATAGTTGAACAAATGAAGAAAGATGGAGAATACGGAGAATTTTTTCCGGCTAAAATTTCTCCTTATAATTACAACGATACGGTGGCGCAAGATATATTTCCCTTAGAGAAAGAAATTGCCCTAAGGAAGAATTACAAATGGTATGAGGAAAGTGGAAAAAAGGCCAATCCGGATGTGTTGATTTGCCATGATTGCGAGCAAAATTTCCAAATTATTCCTCAAGAAGAAAAATTTTATAAAAACCAAAATATATTCATCCCAGATAAATGTTATAAATGTCGCTATAAAGAAAGAATTAGTAAACGCAATCCTAGAAAATTATGGGAGCGTAAATGTGATAAATGTGGAAAATACATTAAAACCACCTATTGCCCTGAAAAAGAAGAGGTGATATATTGTGAGCATTGTTACAATAAAGAAATATATTAAAAATTAAATATTAAAAGAAAAGAAATGAATTTCTTAATGCCAAAGCAGCCTTCATTTTTTCAGTTATTGAAGGACCAGGCGGAATGTTTGGTGGAAATCTCAAATTTATTTGAAGATTTTGCCTACAAATTCTCAGATTTTACCGATTACGCCAAAAAAAGCGGAGAAATTGAAAGTCGTGGGGATGACAAAGCCCATAAAATGATTGACCGTATTAATAAAACCTTTATCACGCCACTGGACAGGGAAGATTTATACACTGTCACCAGTGAAATTGATGATATTGTCGATTTGCTTGAAGATGTGATACACAATATTCAAATTTATGAAGTTAAGGAAAAAAAGGATTTTGTAGAAAAATTTGCGCAGATTATTCCTAAAGCAGCCAATCATTTAAAGGAATTAGTGGAAGAGCTGGAAAAGCTCAAGTACACCAAAAATTTTAATGCGCTAGTAATCAAAATTCATGATTTAGAAGATCAGGGCGATATGATTTTCTCTGACGGTATTGAACGTCTTTTTAAAGAGGAAAAGGATCCCATTGAAATCATTAAGTGGAAGGAAATCCTTGAAAATTTAGAACAAATTATGGACAAATTTCAGGACACTTCCAACACCCTGGAAGGCATAATTGTTAAATCTCAGTAATTTTTATGGATACATCACTTATATTCGTAATTGTAATTGTTGTAATTGCTTCATTATACAATTTTTACAATGGCGCCAATGATTGCGCCAATTCCATTGCCACCACCGTGTCCACGCGGGTGCTTAGCATTTGGCAGGCAGTTTTTCTGGCCGGAGTATTAAATTTTGCCGGTGCTTTTCTGACTACCGAAGTCGCGAAAACAATCGGCAAGGGCATTATCCCGGAAGAGCACCTGACTGAAATAGTCATTATTGCCGCCATTCTCGGGGCTGTAGCTTGGGCGGCGATTGCCACTCATATGGGTGCGCCTGTTAGCATTACCCACTGCATGGTGGGGGGCCTGATGGGAGCCGGCTTGGCAGCTTATGGTTTTGGTGGAGTTAATTGGGAAGGTTTGAAAAAAATCGGTATTGGCATGGTGACCTCGCCCATTGGCGGCTTTATCGTAGGCGTTATTTTAATTGTTATTATTTATCACTTATTCAAGAAATGGCGCCCGCAAAAGGCCAATTTTCTTTTTGGAAAATTGCAGGTTGTGTCTGCCTCTTTCATGGCCCTCACTCATGGCACTAATGATTCCCAGAACGCCATGGGCATTATTACGGCGGCTTTGTTTGCGGCCGGATATATTACTGATTTTGAAGTTCCATTTTGGGTTATCCTTATCTCGGCTTTTTTCATGGGCATTGGCACCTTAATAGGCGGAAAAAGCGTTATTAAAACCGTGGGCATGAAAATGACGGATATCAAGCCGGTTCAGGGTTTTGCCGCTGAAACTTCAGCCTCATTTGTTATACTTATCGCCAGTTTTCTTGGCATTCCCATCAGCACCACGCATACCATTTCTACCTCTGTTATGGGTGTCGGCGCATCCCGCCGTCTTTCCGCTGTCCGCTGGACCGTAGTCAAGCAAATTATTTGGGCTTGGATTATTACTATTCCTTTTGCCGCTCTTGTCGCCGCCTTGTGCTATTATGGAATAAATTACTTTATAGCTTAAAGTTAAAATGATTTGCGACAACTGCCAGCAAAAATTTAATATAAGTAAACAAGATCAGGAATATTATAAATCTTTCAATGTTCCAGAACCTACCTGGTGTCCGGACTGCCGCAAAATGCGCCGGCTAAGCATGCGCAACGAGCGCACTTTCTATCAAAGAAGGTGCGATTTTTGTAATAAAGACATTATTGCCTATTATCCGAAAAAATCACATCAAGTAGTTTATTGTCCGGAATGCTGGTACTCAGATTCCTGGGATCCAAATAATTTTAGTAAAGACTTTAATTTTGAAAAGCCCTTTTTCGAACAATTCAAGGCTCTCTACAAAATCGTACCCACTCTTTCTTTGGACGTAGTCAATTGTGAAAACTCTCAATATGTTTCATACTGTGGCGATGATAAAAGTTGCTACTATGACATTGCCGGCGAAGCCAATGAACAGTGTTTCTATGGCAAATTCGTAAAATATTCCAAAGACTGCGTAGACAACAGCTTTGTCTACAATTCCGAGCTTTGCTATGAGTGCGTCAATTGCCACAATTGCTATGGCTCCACCTGGCTGACTCTTTGCTATGATTGCGACCATTGCCATAATTGTTATGACCTCAAAGGCTGCTCACATTGCATTAATTGCACCAACTTGCGAAATCAATCATTTTGTATTGATAATAAACAATATTCTCAAGAGGAATACGAAAAAATTAAAAATAAAATAAAATTTAAAAATAATAAAAAAATTATAAAATATTCTAACCAAACCAATTCAGAAAATTGCACTGGTAACGATATTACCAATTCTAAAAATTGTTCAGATTGTTTTGATATTGTTAATTGTGAGAATTCCAAATGGCTGTGGGACGTGCTGGATGCCAAAGATTGTTATGATCTGAATTTTTCCCTGTATAAGCCAGAGCACTCTCTTGAATTGATTAGTACTCTTAATATGGTTAACTGCAAATTTTGCAATGCTTCTCATTATTGTCATGATATGGAATATTGCGATAAGTGTAATAATTCCCATGATTGTTTTGGTTCAATCGGCATTACTAAGGGTGAATATATAATTTTAAATCAGCAATATTCCGAAGCTGAATATAAGAAATTAAAACAAAAAATAATTGACCAGATGATTAAAACAGGAGAATATGGTCAATTTTTTCCTGAAGGCACTTCTGGTTTCAAACATGAAGAGACTGTTGCCTCGGAATATTATCCTAAAAACAAAGATAATCATAATACATGTGATCATAAATATAAAATCATTAAGCAAGAAAAAGAATTCTATCAGAAAATGAATTTGCCAGAACCGGAAAATTGTCCTAAATGTCGGCATAAAAACAGGAATATCAGGGCGGGAAAAAGGGAATTAATTAGAAATAAATGCTTAAATTGCGGAAAAAATTTATTAACACCATATCAGGGGGATATTTATTGCGAAACATGTTATAATAAAAAAGTCTATTAGATTAAACTTAAATAATTAAATTTAATATTATGCGGAGGAAACTCACATTATTAAGCGGAATTGCTATAATGGCTTTTTGCGTTTTTTTTGCTATGGGAGCATCTGCTGAGAACGTTTTTGACGAATCTCAAGCCGGCTCCACCAGAACAAGCTTAAACCTTGAAGGTGGCTATGTTCACCATTTAGAAATTGCCGATGATGGTACCTATTGGGCCGGGCTCAATTCACCAAACGGCATTTTTAATTCTACAGACGGTGTCAATTGGAACATGCCACCAGTAGGCTCAGATTTTGGAAATATTGACGGTTTAGCCACTTCAACCAGCAGTGTATTTATTGTAGGCGGCATTGATGCCTATCGCACTCAGGATGGTGGTGCCAGCTGGACACAATTAAGCGGAGTGTCTAATGTATCTCAATATCTTTATTATGGAGACGGTAAATTATTTATTCCTCAAAGGGACGGCACTTTAATGGTAAGTAGCGATGAAGGAAGTAATTTTTCTTCTATTACTCTTCCCAGCGGAATGACAAGTGTTCACAGTATTGCAACCGGTGCTTCAAACGAGCTTTATATTTTAGGAAACACTTCCGGCGATGTCCAAAAATTATATTTTAGTAACGACGGTGGAGCAAGTTTTACTGATACGGGTATTAGCGACACCTATAATGGTAATAGCGGCATTTATGTAAAACCAACCGATGATGCCTATATTTTATATGTAAATGGCACCAATACACAAAAAATTACAAAAACTACCTGGGCCAGCACAGCTTTCGGCAGTGTTAGCGGTGACGTGGCTTTTGCCGGTTCCAGAGTATATGTCGGCGCCAATTATACTGACAATAACGGCGGAACCTGGACAAGCTTCACTGGCGGAACCGACAGAATAAAAGGCGACAAGGATGTCACGGTTGATCCGAACAATACCAGCACTGTCCTGATTGACAGTTTACAAGGCATTTCCAAATCCACTGATTCCGCAGCCACCTGGACGGAAATTGACTCCGGCCTTTTTGGCGTAACTGTAGAGGATATTGCGGTTTCAACTGACAAGACTACTGCCTATATTGCAGCTTATGGCGGACTGGCAAAAACGACAAATTTCAATGATGCAACTCCAACTTGGACTTATCCAATCATTGCCAATAGTTCAGACGATTCTGCCACAGCTGTTTGGGTTGATCCTTCTGATAATGATTATGTGGTTACTGGCTTTAATGGTCGCATTGAATACTCAAGCGACGGCGGGACTAGCTGGACAGATTCCGGAGCCAGTTTGGGCGGAATGCCAACCTCTTTTTATTATGATGGCACAGATCTTTATGTTTCCACAGCCAGCAGCGGGGGCAGTGTTGATGGCAGTATTGGCGTGAGTACCGATATGGGCCAAACCTGGAGCGTACACGGCCTCACCGGCGTGCCCTGCAATGCCATTGTGGGTAATGGCAGCGGCGATCTTTATGTCGGAGTTGGCGCGGAAAATGATTCCACAGCCACACACTTGGGCGGTTATAAATATGACGGTAGTTCCTGGACTCAATTTACTGGAGACATAGACGATCAAATTATCAATGACATTGATTTAGTGGGGAGCAATCTAATTGCCGTTGGCGGCGGCACCTCAACGGGCAAAGTCCTGAAATCCACAGACGGCGGCACTACCTGGACCGATAAAACCGGTGACGGCCTGCCTTCAGACGGTTGGTTTCACGCCGTTGCCTATGAGCCCGCCCTGCCTTCAAATATCTATGTTTCCACAGCACGTCCGGCCGGAACAGGTTCAATCTACAAGTCAACAGATTCCGGAAATAATTGGAGCATATATTACACCGGCCTTAATAGTGAAACATTTAATGCCATGGTTTTTGACGGCTTGGTTGCCGGCACAAACACCGGCCTTTACGGCATGACCTCAGAGGTGAAATTCAAGGTGGTAAGAAGCGCCAAAAAGGTTAAACAAGGAAAACAAGTAAAGTTTACGGTCACCTTAAAAGATGGCGCCACTAAAAAGGTCCTTAAGAGCAAACCAGTAAAGATGTACAAGAAGAACAAGAAAAAGCCAAAGTTTAAATATAAATACGTAAAGAAGAAAAAAACAGGTAAGAAAGGAAAAGTTATAATGAAGTTTACGCCAAAGAAAACTATTTACTTCCAGTTCCGCTGGAAACCGGGAAAAACCAAATTCAAAAGAGCTTATGGCACAGCCGCGCAAAAATCATCAAGATATAGGGTAAAAGTAGTAAACTAAAGACAAAAAGGAGGGGCGAATATTCGCCTCTCTTTTTATTGAAAATTAATCCCTTTTAAGGTAAAATGTTCCTATGTTAAACGCCGCTAAAAAAGCTGCTCTTGAAGCAGGAAAAATCCAGCTAAAATATTTTAAATCAAATAAGATTAAAGATCTCAAGCTCAAAGACAGTATTGTCACTCGGGCAGATTTGGAATCTGAAAAAGCGATTTTAGATATTATCCGTAAAAAATTTCCCACTCATAATATTTTTTCTGAAGAAATTGGAAAGATAGATGTGGGATCTGAATATACCTGGCTCATTGATCCCCTGGACGGCACCACAAACTTTACAAAAGGCAATCCTTTATTTGCCACCTCTATAGCTCTTATTAAAGATAACGAACCAATAGTCGGCGTTGTTTATAATCCTGTGCTAGACGAGATGTACTGGGCTGAAAAAGGCGGGGGAGCCTTCCTAAATAGAGAGCCAATAAAAGTAAGTTCACGAAAAGAAGTAAAAGGATCTTATATAGTAATGTGCGAAGGCAATCATAAAGATCTCAAAAGATCGACCAAACTCTGGCAAGTACTTGGCCCCAAAGTAAAAGATATCCGTAAATTAGGCTCAGCTGCTTTAGAATGCGTCTATGTGGCCGCCGGTAAAGCCGATATCTTCATTACCACTCAAATCAATCCTTATGATGTTGGTGCCGGTATTCTATTAATTCGCGAAGCCGGAGGCAAAGCCACTGACTTTCAGGGCAATCCCTGGCCCTTGGATAAAGTTGAAGATTTTATTGGCACCAATGGAAAATTGCAAGACCAGGTTGTTAGGTTAATTTCTAAATATTAAAATATGAAAACTCACACCGAATATTTGCACTTTAATACTTCTGAAAGAATAGAATTTGTTCACATCACCGACGATGTCCAGGCTGTTATAGACGAATCAAGTGTTCAAGATGGTCTAGTATTAATAAATCCCATGCATATTACTGCCAGTGTCTATATCAATGATCTAGAAGGTGGATTAATAGAAGATTATCAAACCTGGCTCAAGGAGCTGGCCACCCAAGATGTAAAAAAGTGGAAGCATAATCTCACCGGAGAAGACAATGCCTATGCCCATCTTTGGCGCACCATCATGGGCCGCGAATCCACTGTCGCTATCACTAATGGCAAATTAGACCTGGGAACCTGGGAACGAATATTCTATGCCGAGTTCGACGGCCAAAGAGATAAAAGAGTTTTAATTAAAATAATTGGCGAGTAATGAACTGCCAAACTTGTCAAAAAGAATTCAATATTACCAAACGAGAACAAGGATTCTTAGACAGGTTTAAAGTGCCTGATCCGACTGATTGTCCTGATTGTCGCAACATGAAGCGCCTGGCTTTTTGGAATTATGGTGACTTCTTTTCTCGGAAGTGCGATCTAACAGGCGAGACCATTATCTCTACTATTCCTGAGGATGCTCGTTTCCCTGTCTATAGACGAGATGCCTGGTTTGGAGATGCTTGGGAAGCTCCAGAGCAGGAAATAGATCGGGATAGGCCATTTATTGACCAATTATTAGAACTTCAAGACAAGACCCCCCATTTTCACATGCTCGGCGATGAGAAGAATGTTAATTGCGATTTTTGTGATGATGTCTATGCTTGTAAAGATTGTTATTATTCCCGGTCCATGGTTGAAGATGAAAACTGCCATTATTCGTATCGGTTTCTTTATTGTAAAGATTCAATCGATGTCACCTATTGCTATAATTGCGATCGCTGCTATGATCTTACTTTTTGTTTTAAAAATTATAATATTTTCCATTCCTTGAACACTCGTGACAGTGTGGATGGTAAATTTCTTTATGATTGTCGCGGATGCAAAAATTGTTTTATGTGCTGGAACCTGCGCAATAAAGAATATTGTGTTCGCAACCAGGAATTTTCAGAAGATGAATATAAAAAAATAATATCACAGGAAAAAATCAATACTTTTTTCGGAATTGAAAAATTGAAGGAAGAATTAAAAAAACATCTTCAAAAAGACGCCATTCATCGAGCCTTCTATCAGGAAAAATGCGAAGATTCCATTGGCAGCTATCTTACTGGTTGTAAATCATGTCATAATAATTTTTTTAATGAAAATTCAGAGAATTGCCTGAATGTTTTTCGCAGCGCGGAAAATAAGGATTGTTGTGATTTAAACGGATTATATAAAGGTGAATTATGCTATGAAATAATTCAAAGCACTGAATGTTATGCCTGCAAATTTTGCACTAATTGTCTTCTTACTCAAAACTGTGATTGTTGTGACATGTGTCATGACTGCAAAGATTGTTTTGGCTGCGTCGGTCTTCGAAAAAAACAATATTGTATTCTTAATAAACAATATGATGAAAAAGAATACTTTGAATTAAAAGACAAGTTAATAGAGAAGATGAAAGGGGAAGGGGATTATGGCAAATTCTGGCCTCTCCGGTCTACTTATGTCGGCTACAACAATAGTTTTGCAAATATCTATCATCCAAAAATAAAAGAAGAAGTTGAGGCTATAGGTGGATTTTGGGATGAACCTAAAGAAGTGAAAGACATGGGAGTAGATTCAAACACTCTTCCAGATTCAGCTCAAGAAATTGATGATTCATTTATAGGTAAAGTTGTAAAATGTGAAAAAACTTCAAAACCATTCAAGCTTGTAAAACAAGAAATAGATTTTTATAAAGAAAATAATCTTCCCATTCCTCATGTTCATCCAGATAGAAGAAACATGGATAGATTTTCACAAATCATGAACATCAAGCCACAACCATTCAAATGCCCACAATGTGGCACAGATTCAGTTCATTATTATCAACCCGAGCTTGGATATGAGAAGATACTGTGTCCAGACTGTTATAAAAAGGAGATTTATTAATAATTAACAACAGCTCGCCGGAAGGCTCGCCCTATTTGGCACCTAATAGCCCGAGCCTTCCGGCGAGGGCGAAAATTATGCGTAAATTTAAATGTGAAAAATGTAATCAAATCTTCGATGCAAAAGGGGAGAAGATAGAAAAGCAAAACCAGATTTATGGCCCGACTTGGTATTGGCAGGCTAAGCATGAATGTGGCGAGCAATGCCAGGAATATATTCCTCCTAAAGTTAAAACCAAATCAAAATCCAAGGGCTTATCCTGCATGGGAGATTGTGCTTCTTGTCCTCATCAAGGACATTAATGTAAAAATATAGTTTACATCTACAACTATTAAAAAGGGCTAATTTTAGCTATTATTTGACTTTTCCACAGGTAGTTGTAAAATACAAATTGATTAAATGTTTTAGAACTTATATTTTATATTTAACATAAATAATATGTCAGAAACAAAGAAATCAGCCAAACCCTTAAATGACAAGCTAAGAAAAGATCTTTCAAAATTAGGCTTTACTGAGAGCGAAATTAAATTCTATGTGGCCGGCCTGGAATTGGGCCTCGGCACAATTCCTCAGATTGCCTCAAGAGCAGGCTTATCTAGAATGAGTGGTTATACAATTTTTAAGACTCTTCGCCAAAAAGGCATGGCCGATATCGATGTCCGAAAATACGGCCAAAAAGTAAAAGTCGCTAAACCTGCCAAGCTTCTTTCAATGTATGAGGAGAGAAGAAGAAATTTGGATACTTTAGGCAAGAATCTGCCGGCTTTAGTGGGAGAGCTTAATATTATTTTTGCCTCTGTGCCGGAGGATCTGGAAATTCATTATTTCCGCGGTAAGGAAGCTATTACCAAAATTTGGAATGAAGCCTGGACCAATACAAAGAAAGGTGATGAAATTCTCTGGATTTCAGCTGTTGATTATATGCCAATTCTTAATCCTCACTTTTATGAATTTTTTGATGAAATGGAAAATGTTACCAATGAAAAAGGGATTAACATGAAAGCCGTTTTTGAAAAGACCGCTCAAAGCGTACTCACCAAGAAGGAAAAAGACAAATATTTTAAGGAATATAAAAGCATGGGTCTGGGCCAGACCATGGATACAGTCATATTTGAAGATACAGTTTCTTTTATCTTTCCTGGCACGGAATTATTCGGCCTTACTATAAGAAGTGAAGAATTAGCTAATAATCAATCTCGCAGTTTTTATAAGCTGTGGAATATGTAAACAATGAAATCACAATGCCAAAATTGTTTTAAGACTTTCGAAATAACTGATAATGATCAGGAGTTTTATAATAAGATGAAAGTTCCTGCTCCGACTTTTTGTCCGGATTGTCGAAATCAGAGAAGATTGGTTTGGCGCAATGAATTATCCCTTTATCCGGATGAATGTGATTTATGCAAAAAGAAAATCATTTCTCAATATTCTCCAGATAAGCCATATAAGGTTTATTGCGGTGATTGCTGGTATTCAGATAAATGGAATCCCTTAGACTATGCTCAGGACTATGATTTTAACAAACCATTTTTTGAAC
>JBDRCS010000047.1:0-52286 GCA_043821615.1 Patescibacteria group bacterium | reverse complement strand
CTATGGCGTAACGCAACATAGTTCGAGGCATTTTTTTACAGTGTTTGTTAAGAAAAATCTCTTCTGTTTTTATATCTCGATTCCCTACTTCCCGAAGCATCCAACCAACAGCCTTGTGAATAAGGTCATGGTTATCTGTTAAAAGAATCTCGGAAATTTTAAGAGAATCTTCAAAGTCGTTATTTCTAATAAAAGGAAAGGTAGCTAGAATGCTAATTCTCTTTTCCCATAAATCTTTTGACTTAACTAGTTTGTATAAAATTGTTCTGTCTTTCTCTAAAAGATATGTGCCGACGATATTTGGAGTGGTAACATCCACTAGGTCCCAGTTATTAATATATTTGGTATTTTTTAGATATAGATTGTAAATTTCTTCTTGTTCTTGCTTATTGGCTTTTTCAAATTTCTTTACTAGTAATAATAAGGCTGTCATGCGGTGTTCATGAATATTGCTGTGTAATAGCTTTTCTATATCTGCTAAAGAAGTGTCTTTATATTCTTTATTAACGATTTTCCTTATTTGAGGAACCCTAAGACCGATAAAAAAATCACCTTCGCCATATTCACCTTTTCCAGTTTTAAAAAAACGCTGAAGATTTTCAGCTTGTTTAGAATCTGCTAGATTTTGAAGCTCCTGCTTTATGTCTGATAAAGATGCCATATTTTATAAATCGGCTAAGAAGAGAAATATTGAAATTAAGAAGAGGGCGCCGACAATAATAAACCAAACCGGCCATTTTGTACTTTTATATTCTGACATTTTTTATAATTAATTTTAGTAAGTTTATTATAACAAAAAACCACCATTGTGGCGATAATTTCTCCGGGCGCCTCGCACAATGCTTTTACACATGTGCGAGGCCTGCCCAGATTTTCCCCCATCCTCTTAAGGGGGTTTTCGACAATTTGCCAGGAAACGAACCGTTCGGACAGTTCCGACGCAGGCGACTTGAACACCGAGCACGCAGCAGGTGAGGCCGACAGCGAGGACCCGCAGGCCGAAGTCCAACTTCTTTCCAATCTTGAACTTTGTCATGTTTTCCTTTAACCTCCTGGAAAATGCTTTTTTATACCCTATACATTAATAAACAATAAATCAAGTTAATTTGTAAAAATTTTTATTTTAATGTTATACTTTAATTATTATTGCGATTAATAATTAAATATAGAGTATGAAAAAGAATATGTCCAGCCAAAGGCTGGATCCAGCAATGGCTGGAAAAAAATTTGCGATTATTACCCTGGCAATCGGTTTTTTATTTGCCTTTAGCGGAGCAGTTGAGGCAAGCGAACAAGTTACCGGTGTCAAAATTCAAAAAAGAACCAGAAGCAAGGTCTACATGCAATGGAATGAAGTACAAGATGCTTCAAAATATCTGGTTCGAGTGGTTACGAAAAAAAATAAAAATTTAAAAGTTAAAAAAACAATTAAGAATAACAAAACCGTGGTTAAGGGGCTTCAAGCCAATAAAAGATATAAAATCAGGATAAAAGCCAAAGTTAACGGGGAGTATGGAGCTTACTGCGATGGCGAAGAAGTAAAAACCAAAAAAGGACCGATTTACTTAACTGGTGAAGATGAAAACACTACTGTTAACTGGGAATCAAAGATTGATGCTGAAAATGGCTATAAATTGGTTTGGTCAAAGAATTCAAAACCGGAATATCCTACAAGATCCGGTGATAAGTATGCGTATTATTCTGATCCAGATACGGACGAAGGCGAGATTGACGCTTTTAAGGGATCCGGAACATACCATGTCAGGGTTTGCGAATACTTAGGCGGAAAATGCGGAACTTATTCAAATCAAATTAAAGTTGATCTAACTGATGCTTCTGATGATAGCAATGACAATGACGAAGAAAGCGGCGTAGAATCTATTACTCTTTCTACTTATAGCGGAAGCTCTTCACTTTCCAATGCATTACCCTACACCAACGATTACAATGTACAATGGAGCGTAGATGGTTATTCATCTAGCGGGTTTAAGCTAGTGTGGTCCAAAAATGCCAATCCTACCTATCCAACCAGGGATGGAGATAAATATGCATATTACAGCAGTCCTTCACAGACAAAAGGCACAACCACAGCGTTTGATGGTTCTGGCACTTATTATGTAAGAGTGTGTGAATATTTAGGCGGTAAATGCGGAACCTACTCCAACCAGATTGAAATGAATCTTTAAATCTGGCTTGGAACATTCATTAGCGAGGATCTTCCCAAAGAATTTCACAATACTTGCGATTGGTAAAATAATCAGAACACTGTCCGTCACCCTGGCCAGTAAAGCCGCCGTCCGGGGAACAGATTTTATTTTTATTCAGATCGTAAAGCTGGCTCATTTGGTTGCAACAGGCTGCAGGAATATAATATGAATCCTCGCCTTGATAGGTGCACCTAATGATAGATGCCGGAGGATTTTCCACTGGGGCAGATTCTTTTTCCACTACAAAATCATTTACCCAGGCAGGTAGATTTGTCTGGTCTAGCTGGCTATTACAGCCGCAAAAGAGCAAAACCAGCAGGCAAATTGGGGCAATAAATTTAAGTTTGATCATTAAATTTAAATTTTAGTTTTAATTTTTTTAAAGGTCCTTTCCGACCAATAAAAAGATAATATAAAATAAAAGATATTAACAATACAGCAACACCTGTTAAACTTACAGGGAAATCGCGATGAATGACTTCACTAGGCACAGAGATAAACCATTTAATGGTCAGAAAAGCAATGTAAACAAAAAAGATTGAATTGAAATAATGGAAGTATAATCCCAGGCACATGCTAAGAAATGTCATAATGAGGACTTCCAGCAAAGCCAATTTAATGTTAGACCAGTCTTCAACAAAGCCCATATGAGTTAGTCCAAACATAAGGGAAGTAAATAAAACTGCCAGAAATATTTTACTGCGGCTTTTATCTAAAATATATTCCCAGGCTTCCTGCACAAAACCGTAAAAGAAAACTGCATAGGCCAAGGATGTGGGAACAAGAATTAATATTAGATTTATTATTTTTAGAGTTTCCACTTCCGCCAGATATTCAAAATTAGGCAAACCATTTCCAATACCTCCCATTAAATAAATTCCTACTATAAATACTACGACAATTAAAATTAGGCTGGAGATTAAAAATCCCAGGGTCATGTTTTTTGGCATCTCTTTCCAGCCGATTTTAAATTTATTGAAAAGATGATACGGGATGATTATGCCAACAATACAAATAACTGCAAAATAAATAATATCGCCAATTATTATATACTCATCAACGAATAAAAATGTAGAAACCAGTAAGCCCAGCCACCACATTATATAGAGGCCGAATATCCAATAAATTAATTGCTTCTTTCGTGTTTCCATTAGATTTATTCTAGCAAAAAACAGCCCCTTTTACGAGGCTGTTTTTAATATATCGATTTACGGTGCAGTATAAGTCCCGGTAAGAGTTAATTGTTCTAAAATATGGCTGGACATATTAGTTTCTACTTCAGCTACAGTATCTCCGATTACTTCAGCTATATCTAGAGCATAAAGACGGAATTCATAACGATGAGTCCCACTGGGTGGGTAAGGCCCTTGGTAAATGGATGAATAGGGAATAAAACTATTTGGTAGTTGATTACCCTCGGTTGGAACAGAATTTTCCGCTACGCCAGTTGCAGAAGAGGAGATATCCTTAACTCCCCAATGGACAAAATCTGAAGCATCGATATCAATAACAGTAAGCACAAAACTTTCAGTTCCTTCAGGAGCATTTTCCCAGCTCAATGCCGGATTTACATCATCTCCCCAATGAGTATATTTTATCGGAATAGCTCCGTCATCATCAAAAGCAGTGCTGGAAATAGCAAAGTCGCCTGGCTCTGGTGTGGGTGTTGGGGTTGGGTCTGGGTCTGGAGTAGGGTCAATATTTTTTGTTCGGACCTTTTTAATAATAGACCATTTTCCTTTTACATCGCCGTTTATTGCCCGCACGCGAAAATTATATACTCTGTTCTTTTTTAAGTTTTTTATCTTTTTCTTTATTTTAGTTGAATTTTCAATTTTTAGTTTTTTCTTTTTTTTGTTCATTACCTTGATTTTGTAAGATTCGGCATTAGTTACTTTGTTCCATTTTAAGGTGATGTATTTATTCCCCTTTTTTACTACTCTTACATTTTTTACTTTCTTTAAAGTGACCACATCCTCAGCTTGAGTTGTATTAGCAATCAGAGCCCAGGAAGTAAGGATCAATGAAAAAGCGAAGATGAGAAGTATTATTTTTTTCATAAATTATTATTAATTTTAATAATTAAATTATAACAAAAATATTTTATAAAGGGAATGAAAAATAAAAAGTACTGCCCTTGTTTTCTTCGGAAGTAAACCAGGTCCTTCCGCCACTGAGACGAACAAGATCGCGAGATATATACAAGCCAAGGCCGGTACCCGGGGCCATTTTCTCGGCATTGCCTGCCCTGAAGAATTTTTTAAAAATATTATTTTGATCTTCCTGGGGAATGCCGCAGCCAGTGTCTGCTATTGAAAAAATGATTTTATTATTTTCCTGTTTTAAAAATATTGAAATTTCCCCATTGGAAGGCGTATATTTGATTGCATTTGATAAATAATTATTAACAACTTCCCTGATAATAACCCGATCAACAAAAATCGGAGGGGTCTTTTTAATATTAATTTTTAATATTATTTTTTTATGGGAAATTTCATCTTTATTTTCCTCGATAATTTTTTTAACCACTTCCCCGATGTTTACAGTTTGCTTGAATTTTTTTAACTCACTGATTTCAACCTTATTTAATTCCAAAAAATCTTCAACTGAATTATTCAGCTTTAAAACAGAATCATAGCAGGTTTCCAGTTCTTCTTTTTGTTCCTTGTTTTTAATTTTTTTTAATATTGACTCCAGGGTCCACCTTATGGTTGTGAGAGGCTTTCTTACTTGATGAGTCATTAGGCCAATAATGCTTTCTCTAAGCTGGATCATTTTATTGCTCAAGATAAGATTCTTTTCTATTTTTTTCTGGCTATTGCTGATATAAGCCGTTAAAAAAGCGACGATAATAAAAAATATTGACCTGTATATATCTTCAAAAAAACTGGTAGCTCCAGAAGGGATGTTTAATAAAATAATCAGCAAACCTAAACCGCCGGCGACAGCCAAGCCCCAATAGCCCCACCAAATGGCCGTTATCATTATTGGGATGTAAAAAAAATGAGAATAAACAATGCTAATGCCCAAATAATATTGGCAATATAAAGCAATTCCAACAGAGACGGCCAGTAGTCCAATTAGGAATAATATTCTTTTTTTATTCATTTTTTCCTTTAGATATAAACATTATACCTCAAATGCAGAAGTAAATAAATCTTTGGGATTTTTTATATCAGGCAAAACTTGAACTTCCTTGCCAATGCCTAATTTATAAAGCATTCTTAG
The DNA here is from genome assembly GCA_043821615.1 of Patescibacteria group bacterium. Taxonomy (GTDB): domain Bacteria; phylum Patescibacteriota; class Patescibacteriia; order UBA9570; family JAHJKD01; genus JBDRCS01. Next base: position 46,851 of record JBDRCS010000047.1, on the reverse strand, counting down.
CATAGAAAAATCAGCCACTGCAAAACCCACGGAATCAAAGAGAATAATTTTATCGCCTTTGATGCGACCTTGTTTTTTACCCTGGACTAATTCCCAAAGTTCTGTGTAATCAACTTCCCCTTCCCTATTTTGGATCTCCCCCTCTACTTTGGTTTGTTCAAAATACTCAAGAAAAATTTTGGAATGTTTAAGAATCTCCGGATCAAGTTCGGTCTTGCCTGGGCAATCCCCGCCAATGCCGTTAATAAACACTTCCCTGTCCTTAATAGATTCGTAAGGAAATAAAACGACATGTTTTTTTTCACAGATGCAAGTTGTGATAATATCGCAATCTTGAACAACCTCTTCCCCGGATTTGCAGGCAATTAATTCTACGCCTGCGTCCTTAAGGTTGTTTTTATATTTTTCCATAGCCTCTTTATCACGATCGTAATACCGGATAGTTTTGATATCAAATAATTGGCGCAAAGCATAGGTTTGGAATTCAGATTGAGCGCCGGTGCCAATTAATCCTAAAACCTGGGAATCTTTTAGGGCCAAATACTTGGCTGCCAAAGCAGAAGTGGCGGCTGTTCTAATAGCCGTAAGAATGGTCATGTCGCAAAATATTTGAGGATACCCCGTTTCCACATCTGCTAGCATGCCAGTGGCCACAATAGAGAGTTTATTTTGTTTAGGGTTGTTTGGATGGGCGTTTACATATTTAGAAGTATAATAATCATTATTAGCAACCGGCATCTGCTCGAAGACACCGTGTTTGAAATGCACGGCATGGCGAGGGCTTTTCTTAAATTCCTGCCAATTGTTTAAATCTTCCTCCAGATACTTAAGAGCGTTTTTAAATAGTTCCTCTTTGGAATAGTCTGCCAAATCTTGAGCTGTAATTATTTTCATATTTTTTCCTCACCCCCTCTGTTCCCCCTCTCCATTCAGAAATGGAGATGGGGAGGTTCAGAGAAGATGATCGTTAATTAATTTTATAAATAAAAAATCCGCACGAAGGCGGAATAGTAAACTGTTATTGAAAAAAAATTAGTTTCTACCGCATCGCGGACAATATAAAGAATAGGCCGGGGGAAGCGGTTGAGTATTAATAAATAATAAATTTGCACTAATTTTATTTTTCATACTAAAGATAAGTATAGATTAATTAAAAATAATGTCAATGCCAATTTTGATAAAAAAATAATTAATTATTATTTTTTATTCATGGACAATCTATTTTCACAACTTAAAAGGAAAAATCCCAAACCCGGCTTGTTTTAGGCAGCCTTTTATTTGTGAAAAATTAACCGCCTGCTTATTGCCGGCGGTAATTTTTTGGTATTCTTAAATGAAAGAAATCACTTTCTTCTCACTTTCCTGGCGCGAACTACTTTATTTGAACCTTTCTTGGCTTTAACAATGATATTGTTCCAGCCTTTTTTAACCCTGACCTTTTTATCAAAGGATTTGGTGCTGGTGGTGAATCTGGCCTTTCTGCTCCCGTTCACCAAAACCGTCAGGCGCGTGCCTTTTTTAATCGTGCCCTTGATTCTCACCTTTTTATTATGGACTGTCTTGCGGTTGGCAGGATTGGTGAGTTTAAATTTCAAATGGTTGTGCCGATTGAAGGAATAAAGGTTGGCGGCCGTGTGCCAGGCAACCTCGCTACTGGCGTCGTACTGGACCTGGACCGTGTCGTTCCAGCTTAATTCCAAATCATCGAAAAATTTGCTCATGGCGATCCGGCCTTCCTGGCAAACGCCATTGGGGCAGCCGGATGAACTTGGATACTGCTCGTAATTATCGCCCAAGTCTTCCACCAAGATTTCATTATCGCGGCCTTCATAAATTCCGCTGCCGCTGTCTTGATAGATGTAGGAATTAACGGAATAGTCGTAGGCTTCGCCGGGCGCACCTTCGGGGGCAATCACGTTCATGACCAAATAATAATCGTAAAGCCCGTCCAAATTGGTGTCAAAACTGAAGACCATGTCATGGTTGAAATCCGCGGGATTGTAAATGGTGTCGCCCAAGCACGGCGGCACAGAGCCGAATTCGTTTTCTTCAACTGGTTCGCCGGTAAAGCCGGCTTCGGATAAAGTTTCCCCATCCTCCCAAAAATAATCCATGAAATCGGTTTTCCGCTTCCAATAAAAATACATGTAATTTGTGTCATTGGCGAACTTGACCGTATAAACCTTCAAGGGGCGCATGTCATTGTACATGCAGGCGTTTTCCGCAGGCACGCCCTCCGCCCAGGAAAGGCTGTCATGGTCCCAATAATGGGTTGTACCGATACTGGTAGAATTTTCCAGAGTCGGCTGGGGCGCCTCTTTATCGATCAAAGCCGGGACATTATCCCAATCGCTCATATCGCCGTCCATCTCAATAGTGGTGATGGTGCCGGCATTGGCGGCCAGGGTAAAACAAACTGCAAAGGCCCCGAAAATCACACTACTTAAAATTAACTTTCGCATAAGTTTATATATAATTTTTTAATTCAAATTCCAACCCCAGCTGGGATTATTCCCATTTGTAATTTTCGTTAAAGTGTCGCTGTGCGGGAGCTGCATCACATAGATTGCTTCATCGCCGCTCACTTCCACATCCGGATCCAGGACAAATAATCTAAAATCAATATTCCACATCGGTCCGCCAAAATCAATCACGGAATAATCCTTATATTTTTTAGGAAGGGCGTCAGCAATCCGATCGGCCGGTGCTTCCAATTTATTCGTCTTTTTTACATTTTTTCCCTTCATATTCATGGTGCGATAACGCTTTTTAATCTTGGAATTGTGATACCAATCATCTTGTTCGACGACTTTATACTTGGTAAATTGGATCTCTTCCCCCACGGCATAAAACGTATAATCAACTAGAGCGGTCGGCTTTTTTAAAAGCGTCTTTTTACCAAAAAAAGTTGTTTTAGAAATTCCATAGCCTAAACCGCCTCCTTCGCCCCTGGGCCGGGGTGGAGTGACATTATGCAAGGAAGTGTAGAAAATTCGATCGCTGGCAAGCGACCAACCGAATTGGTTGCCGATTGTTTTAAAAGACATCTTTTTCTTCCCTTTCTGGGTAATTAAAGTTTTGGTGTCGAAAGTGGAAGTGTGCGTGCCGATTAGTAAATACTTACCATTCGGCGACCATACTACTTGGTTGGTCAAATCGTTTACGCCGTAATTTACATATTTTTTCTTGTCTGTCGCAATGTTATAGATGTAAATTCCTTCCTTGTTGCCTTCCTGGAAATGAGAATTTTCCTTTGTGAGAACATAAGCAACTTTATTCTTTGCCAATTCCGGATCTATATTCACCGTATCCGACAAAGCGGGAAAATTGCCCTTGCTGATTTTACTCTTTTTCCCAGTATCCCCGTCAATCAACCAGATGTAATCGTTGTGTTCATAAACGATGTTGCCGATCGGCGGTATGTCGCTGGCTTTGACGGCTGGAGCAAGCATAACTGAAAATAATACCGCAACAAAAGAAAAGAGGAAGATTTTTTTTACATGTTTCATTTTTTTATATTAATTTTAAACCTGAATTGATTATAGCACATTGTATTAATATAAAATACCCGCCAGCCTTTTTATATGGTTAATTAGACTAGGATAATTTTTTTCTTTATAATGTAAATATGAATAAAATAAATAATTTTCCCCTCTATTTATTAACTTTTATTTGTTTCTTTGGTTTTTTATTTATGATTGCTCCTAATAGCCAGGGTGGTGGAACTTTACAAAAAGTTCAGAATGTTGAAGTTAAAAAACTAAGTAATGAAAACGATAAAATCCGAATTAGGGTAAATTGGGGAAATGTTTCCGGCGTAGAAGAATATCAGGTGCAGCTTTTAAAAAAATGCAAGACGTGTAAGAAAAATTATAAAAAAATCAGAACTTATTCAACTGATGAAAACTTTAAGATTATTAAAGGAAAAAAAGCTGGTTACATAAAAAACAAAAGATACGCTGTACGAGTTAGAACTCTGGACGGCAAGTGGAGTAAAAAGAAATGGTTTACTCCCCGACCCTTTCCTTTAAAGTGTAAATCTAAACCCAGCGTTCCGAATACTTCAAATCCGGATATAGTGGTGGGTAACGGAACTAAAGCCAGCTGCACAGAACAAGCTTTTAAAAATGCCGTAGCTCAAGGAGGGATAGTTAAATTTAATTGCGGCAAAAAACCTCATATTATTAAACTTACAAGTGAGGCGAATATAAATTCTAGCAAAGATACAATTATTGACGGTGAAAATAACATTACTTTAAGTGGTGGAAAGACTACTAGAATATTAAAGATGGATACAGAAAATTTCGAATCACTATCTCCTACGCTTACGGTTGTGAACCTAACTTTTAAGAATGCTCAATCTAGCGGACATGCGCGCTATAACGAAAATGGTGATTATCTAGGCACAGGTGCTGATGGTGGAGGTGGAGCAATTTACTTTTATGGCGGCAATGTTAAATCCTTTAATAATGCTTTTATTAATAATAATTGTCCTGACTGGGGACCTGATTTAGCTGGCGGGGGCATTTATGGAGTTGGGAGAGGCATCATGACAGTGGTTAATAGCACTTTTGATGGCAATGGCTGCTCCAATGGAGGAGCTGTGGGGGGGGTTTGCATGCTTCCATAAAAATTTACAACTCTACTATTAAGAATAATCAAGCCTTGGGAAAAGGCGCAAATTATCAGGATGAAAGAGATGTCCAACAGGGACATGGCGGCAATGGCGGAGGAATTTTAATGGACGGACAAGAACAAGATTTTTTTCTATGCGGATCAACTGTCAGTAACAACACGGCCAATGCCCTTGGAGGCGGAATGTTTAGAACCACCTATAGCGGGGTGGACACAATGATTATTAACCGGTCATTAATTACAAAAAATAATGTGACCCCGAAAGAAAATCCTGATGATAATACTGAACCAAGCGGAGCCGGCGGAATTTATTTTCAGGGCGGTCCTATAAAAATTTCCAATACAACTATCAGTAAAAATAGCGCCCATACTTTTGGAGGCCTGCAATTAACCTATGACGAGACCACAATGGACTTTAAAAAAGTGAAGATTGAATACAATATTGCCCGGCTGGGACTGGCTGGCGGCATATGGATTGATGAAGGAATTACCGGGATAATTAAAAATAGTTCAATTTCATACAACAGCGCTCCTGGCCCATATTCTTTTGCTGTGGCCACTGCCGGCGGCGGCGAACCAGGCGTGGTTCTAAAAAAAACCAAAATTCTCCACAATACGGCCGGGAATCACTGGAATCCCATGAGTTGCAGAAATCAGTTTATTGAAGGCGGGGGCAATTATCAATACCCAGTAGTCAGGCCAAATGGTGAATCTGATTATCCTGATTATTTATGTAGTGCGAATATTAAAATAAAGGATGTAAAATAATAATATTTGACAAATTTTTTATATTAAAATATTATTAATATATGAACAATACATTTTCACAACTTAAAAAGAAACTACCTAACCCCGACTTGTTTTAGGTAGCCTTTTATTTGTGAAAAGTTGACCGCCTAAAACGGCGGTTTTTTGGTTGTTCATTTTTTCGTTCTTTACAACAACATCCTTGCAAAAAGGGATTAAAGATGAAAGTTACGCGTTTTGGCAACCCCAGCCTGAAATCTATTAACCCCAGCCGGCCCATTCGGGTCGCATTCCTGACTTCGGTGCGCGATACTGGCGCCTGCGACCAAAATGGCCGGACCATTGCCTACCCGGACGGTGAGCGGTACATGAAAGGCGTAATTGAAGCCATGGTCCGGGCAACCTTTCCGGGCGGTTCATTGTATGGTGTTTGTGAAGTGGTCCGCGTGATCACTGATGACCATGAGACAGACAACCTGAATGGCTACCCGTGCCAGCCCACCGAAGGTAAGCCGTGGATCCACCCCTTGGATCTGTGCCTGCCCAATGGCCAGACCCTGGCCAGCCGGACCGTGAATGTGCCTTCACTGTTCCGCAAGTTGCCCCTCAGCGACAAAGAGGGGCGGCGCCTGGGCAAGCTGGAATTCGAGCGTCGAATTCTGGGGCTGTTTCACCAGGCCGAGGCAGATGTGCTGGTTTCGGACCATTACATGGCCCGGATTGAGCATCTGATTTGTTCAGAGATGGGCCTGATGGGACGAGTGGTCAACATCCACCCGGCCATTACCCTGGCTGATCATAAGTTCTGCATGCGCGGACCCACGCCCACGGCTGACGCCATTCGGAAAGCTCGCATCAACGGAACCACAGTGACCGGAGCCACCCTGCACTTCGTGAACTGCGTGATTGATGACGGCCCCCCGATTGCCGTGGCTGAAGGAACGCCGGTCTTTCCGGGCGACCAGCCCCAGCAGCTGCGCGACCGGAACTACCGCCTGGCCAAGGCACCGCTGTTTCTGGAAGGAATGCAACACTACGCCACCTGCATCTTTCCCCACCTGGATCAGCTCGATCCAAATAACCTGCAAGAGTGTTAAAGAGGAGAGAACCCGGGGGAAAACTGAATTTTCAGCTAGTACCCCACCCCAAATTAATTAAAAATTAATAATAATGCCATGTTAAATGAATTAAAAAATTATCAGGGGAAAATTTATCCTTTGATAGATAAAAAATTATTAGAACAAGAACCTTATGTTTTTGATTTTTCTGAAAATAATCAAGACTTAATAAAAATAAATATTGATAATGATCAAGAATTTTCTGATTGTGTCTCTAAAACCGTAAAAGAAAATAATGCCTGCTGGGGCCTGGGAAAATATAATGAAAACCGAACTGTATATAGGAACAGCTCTTTGTTTAATAATGGCGAAGAAGAAGAGAGAACAGTTCATTTGGGTTATGATCTGTGGCTTACACCAGGCACGCCCATATACTCGCCTCTTTCGGCCAGGGTTCACAGCTTTGCCTATAATAAGGCTTATCGCGATTATGGCCATACTATCATCTTGGAACATGAAATTAATGGCTTGAATTTTTACACTTTATATGGCCACTTACAAAAAAACTCTCTTACTGGTTTGAGAGAGGAGCAAAAGATTGAGGCGGGTCAAAATTTCTGCTGGGTAGGCGATTTAGCGGACAACGGCCAATGGCCGCCGCATCTTCATTTTCAAATTATAACGGACATGCTGGGATATCGCGGCGATTTTCCCGGGGTGGCAAAATTATCCGAACGGGAAAAATATTTAAATATTTGCCCAGATCCTAATTTGCTTTTTAAATATTGAAACTCTGGTATAATATATCAATGCAATTACCAAATAGAAAACCAGGTAAATACACTTTTACCACTTTTGATCCCAACATAACCCAGAAGAAATATGATCAGCTGAAAGATAAGCTTGAGCGTCTTCTTAAAGATATTCGGCCTGGAGTTATTGATGAAGTAAAAAGATATGGAGAAAATGGAGATTTCTCTGAAAATGCTGAGTATCAAGATGCCAAAGGTAGATTAAGAGGTATTAATAAATCCATAGATCAGATTAAGGGAAGATTAGAAAAGGCTGTAATAATTCAACCTCCTTCTGATACTTCTGAGGTGAAACTTGGTCATGAAGTAACTCTGGATATGAATGGAAATGAAAAAAAGTTTAAAATTTTAGGTCCCAGTGAAACCAATCCGGAGGCTGGAATTATTTCAAGCAAATCTCCTCTGGGGGAAGCTTTAATGGGTAAAAAAGTTGGAGACAAAGTGGAGGTTAATAAAAATGAATTTGAGATTCTAAAGATCGAATAATGTATACTGTCTATATTTTATTGTGCGGCGATAATTCATTGTACACAGGCATAGCAAAAAATGTTGAAAAGCGATTTCAGGAACATAAATCTGGTAAAGGCAGTAAATATACTCGGGCTAAGAAGGCTGTGAAGATCGTGTATACAAAAAGATGTAAGAATAAAGGCTACGCCCTGAAACATGAAGCTGAAATAAAACGATTATCTAGAAAAGAAAAAGACATTCTTATCAACCAAAAAGAAAAGCGGATTTAGATCCGCTTTATTTTTTTCCAAATTTTGCTTTTTTTTCAGCTCTTTCCTTTAGCATGGCTGCTTTGACTGCCAGCCGTTTCTTTGTCTTGTGGGGAGCTTTTTTTGTTCTCTTGCCGGTAAGCGAACCTTCTCGTTTTGCCATATGTGATATTTAATTATATTTAAATTTATTTTGCAGGCTTGCCTGCCGGAGTTCCGAAGGAACGAAGGCAGGGGTGGCAGGAATCGAACCCGCAGTTTTCGCTTTGGAGGCGAATGGTTTACCATTAACCGACACCCCTATTTGGACAGAATGATATTCTGTCCCCACACTACTTGGTTTCTTTGTGCAAAGTATGCTTTTTGCAAAATTTACAATGCTTCTTCATTTCTAAACGCGGAGCATTGGCAAACTTTTTTTTGTTTTTAAATGTTTGATGGTCTACATTTTTGCATTCCGTGCATTCCATCTTTGTCAGTCTGTCTTGGGACATATAATTTTTTGTTACGGGACGCAGATCTGCGTCCCCTACCTATTATTTATTAATTCTCCTGAGCCACCTCGCAGATTCGAACTGCGGACCTACTGTTTACAAAACAGTTGCTCTGGCCGGCTGAGCTAAGGTGGCTTACCTGACTAAAAACTATTTTTTAGTCGGTTTTTTTGTGGTAGCTTTCTTTTTTTTAGTTTTTGGCTTAGCTGTCTTTTTCTTTTTTTTAAGAACAGTCTTTTCATTCGCGGTTTCGCGACTATTTTTACCAGATAATTCCTGCCAAGTCAAGACCCAGGCGGAAAATATATAGGTGTTGCGGATGCCTTTGATAAACAGGCCGATTACGAACATGATCAGCAAGCCAATCGCGATTAATATCAGTAAAGCAGTAAGGCCAGCGGATTCATAGAGGATATAGCCGATTATTCCAAAAACCAGGAGAAGGGTGAATATTATTAGTAAAGCAACAATGGCAATGAGGAAAGTTATGCCAAACAAGATAATGCCCATAACCAGGCTTTCCCCGAAATTGGCGCGCAATAAGTGCCAGGCTTTTTTAAATGATTCTTTGATCTTATTGTCTTCAATTAAGGCATAGCAATAAATGTAATTCACGAATAAAGAAATGCCGACAACAAATAAAATGAAGGCAATGACTAACAGGAAGATAGCGAGAAAACCCACGATCCAGCCGATGATAGGGATAACCATTAGCAGGAGGAATGGGATGAGAACAATGAAACCGGCCAAGATGCCGCCCAGCATTATTAATACGAGCAGGATGTTAATTCCCAGAACACGCCAAAATTTTTCCAGGCCAAATTTGAAATGTTCTCCAAATTTTACCTTAACCCCCTGAGAGGCCGTGTTGGCGCCCTTATATAATCCGCCCTGGGCAATTATAGACAAGATCATTGCGATCAGGCAGATTAGTAATAAACCAATGCCGACAAATAGCAGAATCTGCCAATAAGTTGATAAAAAGTTGCTCACTTCATTAAAAGCATCAGACATCTGATTGCTGTCCATTTCCGTTCCGATTTGCTGGAACGAGCTGCCGCTGTTTCCCATAAAACTGCCGCCGCCGCCGGATACAACCAGCATGCCAAAGATCCAAAGAACCTTATTTTTGAATGTGATGTGAAAAGATCGTTTTATTATGTTTCCATATTCCATTTTATTTTTCCTCCATTTTTAATTTTTTTTACTGTGGGTGGAGAGGGATTCGAACCCCCGAAGGCACGAGGCCAACTGGTTTACAGCCAGTTCCATTTGACCACTCTGGTACCTGCCCTAAAGAAAAAATGTACTATTACATACATTTTTAACTTAATTACTATATAATATTATTCAAAAAAGGTCAATTATTCCTTATTCTTAAGATAATTTAAAAAATCATCAAATGCTGTCTCTAATTTCTCGTGAGATTGTTCCATTTCTTTCTGTTTTTCATCATAATCTGAAGCAGCTGGTTTTAAGGAGCCAATCGAATCTATTTCATTATATGCTTCTACAATTTTTTCAGTGTAAGGCATAGCGGAAGAATATTTCTCACCTTTTTTATATGCCTCTTCTCCTAATAAATTCAAAATTTCTTTTAACTTTTTAGGTGGTCCATCGTATCTTCCAGAAGCAATTTCTAATAGATTTTGCTTTATTATTAAATTATTAACAATATCCTCCTTAAACTCTTCAAGTTCTAACTCTAAAGAACCCTCTTTTGGATTAAGGGTAAGTTTGCTAATTTTTTCTCTAAAATAAATAATACATCCTACAAAAATTGAAATTATTACAAGGGTTGCATAGACAACATCATTTATTAATTCAATTTTTAAAAAAACCGAAAAGATTCCAATTAAAATTGAGTTTGCTAAAATTGCTTGAAATCCCCTCTTATTTATTTTTTTTATAAAATCCATGTTTGCTAGTTCTTTTTTAGTTTACTAATGAGCATGTCTGCAACCTGTTGAATATTATATTCCTCAAGTGATAAATAGCCCACTGTATCTGGAAGGCCTGGAACTTCCGTAAACTCCACTTGAATAGGTAATATATACTCCTTGCCTTGTTCCTTTATCGCTCGTGATTGCGCACATTGCCTTTCATGGTTTGTCCACATTCTTTGGACATATTCTGGAGATATCATCATAACACAGTATCGAGATTTTTTTGAATAAATTTCATGAAAAAAAGCTGGTAAATCTTTGCCCCATAAGTGTTCTGTATAAAAATCGTCATAAAATACATTATATCCAGCTTCTTTAACTATTGTTGCTAACTCTTTTGCTTTTTTTCTGTCTGGGGCGGCAAAACTAATAGCTATGTCAAATTCATCTGGAATCAAACTAATAGATGACTCTTCTTCTGATGTTGATGGATTGTTTAAATCTGATGAATCAGACGGAATTTCTAAAATATGTAATCCAAATTTTGAAACTATGGCCTCTGCCTCAACTACACACTGTAATCCTTTGCCAAAATGTTCCTGATGACTGTTAAACCAACTATGTGCTCTATCAGCCGAACCATGCACTATGCTTGTACTGTCTTCGTCGTCATTAAATTTAATAAACTTCCATCTACATGGGTTAAAATTATTTTGTAGACACTCAGAAAAAGTTCCGAGTTTGAAAAAGTTCATTACTGCACAGACCTCGGAGGACATAGGTGGATGTTTCGGAAGATAATGAATAGTCCAACCTTTTTCATTTCCATTTTCCATCCATGTTAATACGTATTTGAAAACATCATCTTCAGTTTCTTTCAATTTTTTTATCTGACCAGCCCTGTGAGCGTCGCCAAATGCTCGCTGCTCACTGTCAGACCATGGACTTCTTGTACTTTTTTTACCAAAAAAATATGCTAATCCCTCATCACCATCAATATGTATACCACATTTATTTAAATCTCCTTGTGCTGATCTGAGCTTACTATAGGTCCCTTCAAAGGCCCGAATAAAACCCTTGTAGTCAAAATTTTCTGGAACCTCAATGGCGTAACAACGCCTAGAAGGCTGAAATGCACACTTTTGTAACTGAAAACCTAGCCGTGCAGCAAAATCTGTTTGTTGAATACCGCCTGACACACTCATGCTACTTAAACCAATGTGCAAAGAATAATAAATATCTGTTTTACTTTGTTGATGTTTAACTAAAATTCCAGATACACCAGAGGCCTTTTCCTCTCCAATAATTTCATTTTTTAAAGCTACATGCAAATCTTTCATAAATATTATAAATTTATTCTTTCAAATTTATTGTTCATTATTTTTTACAGCTTTTTGTTTACTAACTTCCTTTTTACTCTTAAACATATAAACCGCAATCAAGGTAGTGATGGGGACAATGGCGATGTGACTTCTTAATCAACGTCACTTAAAAGATTATTATCCGAAACAACGCTACTCCCGATTTCTTTTTCAGTATCTTTCCTCGCCTTTCCAGCTACACCGCCACCGCGTTTAGCGACTTTTTTATTCTGGGGCATGTTCTTTGGCTTTTCTTTCTTGGAAATTTCAGTTGTTACTTTCTCGCCAAGCATAGTAAAAATCAATTCCAAATCAGACATATTGTCACGCAAATTTACTTTGGATTTTTTTGGTATATTTTTAAACTTTTTATATTCACTGGGCGTCATTCCAAAAGTTGCTTTGGAAATTTCCGCTGTTAAAATTGCATAATCTTTTGCATTTTGAACACCTCGCTCTTTCCATTCATCTGTTAAATTTTGACGAATGGCCATACCGCGCAGACGTTTGTCAATCCAGTCTTTCGGATAGCCTTTTTGTTCAAAAAGCTTTTTCATCCGTTCTTGAGCAAGTTCCGGGTTTTCAATTTCATCAATCCGTTCTTTGCCTACTTTTGCCAGCCAAAGTTTAAAAGGTTCAACTTTAGAAGAAGGAATTGATTGAATTATACGAAAAATACCTTCAGTATTAGCACAATCAGTGTTATACATTTTACCATCGCTTGATTTTAATTTCAGTTGTCGACAAATTGTCGACAACTCGATTTTCTCCTCATCGCTGACTCGTTTCTTCATTTTATGCCAATAATCGCGTGCATTAACACTGCTAGTCAATACACCCACCACGTCCACAACCGAATAAAACCATTCTTCCTTATACCAAGCTCGTCGAATTTTTCGGCTTTGGAAGAGAACTATTTTATTATTCTGTTCTATGTTTTTTTTATTGCTTTTCATGATATTGTTGTTCAATGTTTTTTATACTCTCCTGCTTTTCACCCTCCTTTTTACTCTTAAACATATAAACCGCTACTAAGGTGGTGATAGGGACAATGAGGATAAGGCCGATGGAGCCGCAGACAGCGCGGACGATTTCTTGGGCAATAACGCCGTGGTTGATGATGTGTTCAAAACTGGTGAAGGGCGGCTGGTTGGCCTGGAAAAGCAGGAGCAAAGGCATGGCGGCGCCGGCATAGGCGAGGAAAAGGGTGTTGACGATGGCGCCAACATGATCAATGCCAACTTTCATAGCCCGCTTGTAGGCTTCTTTGAAAGACATATTTGGGTTAGCCTCCCGGATCTGCTGAACGGCCGAGGCCTGGCCAATGGTGATGTCGTCCAAAACACCAAGAGCGCCGATAATCATGCCGGCCAGCAAAATGCCCTTCATGTTCAAGGTCTTGCCCAGAACACCGGAGATGAATAAGGTCTCTTCGCTGGCTGTGCCGGTGAGGCGGGTAAGCTCGGTGAAAAGCCAGGAAATAAAGCCGATGAAAACCAGGCCGATGACTGTGCCAATAACGGCGGACGTGGTTTTACGGTTGAAGCCGTGGACAATATATAAAGTACCGACCATAATGATAACTGCTCCGGCAATGGTTACAAGCACAGGATTATATCCTTCTACTATAAGAGGTAGGATCATTTTCAAAATAATGAGAAAAGAGATAGCTAGGCCAATGAGGGCGCTCAAGCCTTTCCAGCGACCAATAGCTATAGTAATTATTATAAAAGCTAGCACCAGTATATAAATCTGATTGGTGCGGATGAAATCATCAATTAAAAACATGTCTTCTCCCTCAGCTGTGGTAGAGTGAAGCATTCTCAGTTTATCCCCTTCTTTATATGGAACATCAGAAAGAAAATTATACTTGGTACCATCATAGGTAACATTTTGATTTTCATAATCCCCGTCCAGGCCTTTTAACAACAATTTTTGCTTAGTCTGGGGAATGCCATCATCACTTTCAATCACTTGCTCATCCAGTATTTTTGTAACCTCGGCAGAAAAAGTATCCTGCCCAGAATCATCCAGCGGTGCTTGTCCTTCACTGCCTTCCTGGGCAAAAGCGAGAAGCGGAGAGCCAAATATAAAAAAGAGGATAAAAATTGTTATAATCCTTCTCTTATGCATAATGTTTTTATAATTTAAGAAAAAATTATTAATGGAGCCGTTGTGCGGATTCGAACCGCAGACCTTTCCCTTACCATGGGAATGCTCTACCAACTGAGCTACAACGGCATTTAGACAACGGCGCTTTTACAAATTTTCAAATTTTTCTAAATACTCGTTTAGTTTTTGATTATCCGGATTAACTTCTTTTAATTTATTCAAAGCGTCATTGGCAACCGGCTTATCTTTTATATCCAAAGCGGTTTCTAATACCAGAACAATGTTTTTAGGATTATTAGGCGCCAATTCCATGGCCTTCTGATAATTCTTTAGGCCCTCTTCCTTTTTATCCTGAGCAACAAAAACCTTGCCCAAATCCCGCCAGATCATTTCGTCATGGGGATTAATGTTTATCAAAAATTCCAAAGTCTCTTTGGCGTGCTCATAATCCTTCTGGAAAAAATAAACATCTGATAATTTTTTATAGGCATTTGGATTCTGCGGGTCAATTGAAAGCACTTCAATAAATTTCTTTTCTGCTCCCGAATAATCCTCTTTTTCCATTAAATCAGTGCCGTCGCTAATCATCTGGTTAATATTTTGGCGTACAATTTCTTTTTGTTCCAAGGTCTTTGGCTCTTTCTTTTCCTCTTCCTTATACTTTCTTTCCAGGCGCATTATGTGGGTATAGATATTATGGAAAAACTTTTTAAGAGGATTGGATATTTTATCAAAAACGGGCTTAACCTTGTTTTTAAATCCGGAATATTTTCTTTCCATTCTGGTTTCCACAACCCTTTTTTTCACTTCCTTGTGGCGATGCCCTTTCATGGATTCAAGATCCAGGCTGGCTAATTTGGATTTATTCTTTAAATAATAAAATATTACCACTCCGGCAGTGATGACAATGATTGATATTAATACTATGTAGGTAATCATATTTATTTGTTATCTTGATAATATTGATTGGCTTTGCACCCCTTGCATCCGGATTTCTGGCAACCGAGGTATTCTTCTGTAATTGTATCGTCTTCTGTCCTGATAGTCACGGAATGTTTTAAAATGTTCTGATTTAGAACCCGGGCCTTGCCTTTGCTGGTTTTAATAGTTGTGCCAATAGCGGGAAATTTTTCCCCCATGTTTTTATAGCCTTCGGCCTCATAGGCGAGGCAGCATTTCAGGCGGCCGCAGGCGCCGGACAATCTGTCTGAACCTCTCTGTTCAATTTGCTGGTCCCGAGCCAAATCCGTGCTGATATTTCCCAGGTCATCCAGAAAACGGTTGCAGCACAGGCACCTTCCGCAGGGGCCAATGCCTCCCATTTGCTTTAAGGTGTCGCGAATACCGATTTGTTGAAGCCTGATTTTCTTTTGGAACTGTTTGGTGAGATCTTTTACCAGCTCCCGAAAATCAACCCTGGTATCTGAAGTAAAGGCGAAGACAGCGCGGGTGTCATCAAATGAAAAATTGCAGTCTACCAGTTTCATGGGGAGATTATATTTTCTAATGTACTGCTTACAAACCTTGACCGCCTCTTTTCTATTTTCGTTGTTCTTTTTTAATTGTTCCAGATCTTCCAGTTCTGCCACCCGGATAATCGGTTTTAAAGGATCAGACAAGGTTTCCGTATCAACTTCTTTGAGGCTGATTACTTTTCCTATTTCCGTGCCCAATTCAGTATTAACTACGACATAATCGTTAACATTCACGACCTTATCGTTTAATCCAAAATAATAAGGATTGTCCCAGGTGTTAAATTGTACGTTAACGACTTTGGTTTTCATATTTCGACAGGCTCAATATAAATTATTATTGCAGGGAAAATCTTTCAAAACGATGAATGGAAATATTCTCTCCAATTTTAGCAATTTTTTCCTCTAAATATTCTTTCACTGTCTGGTCTTCATTTTTCAGAAAAGACTGGTTTAAGAGGCAGGTTTCTTCATAATATTTTTCGATTTTTCCTTCCACAATCTTATCCATCATTTTTTCCGGCTTGCCTTCAGCTAAAAGCTGTTCTTTGTAGATTTCTTTTTCTTTGGCAAGGACATCTTCGGGAACATCTTCCGGTTTTACATAGAGAGGATTATAGGCAGCAACATGCATGGCTAAATCATGAACCATTTCCTTGAATTCATTATTTTTTGCCACAAAATCGGTTTCACAATTAACCTGAATTAATACTCCCACCTGGTTGCCGGGATGAATATATGAATCAACAAGGCCCTGGCCAGTGCTGCGATCAGCTTTTTTGGCGGCAACTTTTTCGCCTCTTTTTCTGGCGATATCAATGGCTTTATCATAGTCACCTTTAGCCTCTTTAAGGATAGCCTTGCAATCCATCATGCCCAGGCCTGTGTCTTGCCTTAATTGTTGGATATCTTTTGCTGTAATTCCCATATTTTATTTATTAGATTTTTTTTGTTCTGGCTGCGGTTCTGCCTTTGACTTGGCCTCTTTAATTGTGTCGCTAAGAATAGTGGTGACATACTTCATGGACATTAAAGCGTCGTCATTGGCAGGAATCGGATAATCAATTTTATCCGGGTTAGCATTGGTGTCGCAGATCCCGATTATGGGAATGCCTTTATTCCTTGCCTCGCGCACAACCGTGGCTTCATCTTTTACGCTGGTTACAAAAACTGCATCAGGAACGCGATCAATTTTTTCAATACCACCAACTACTTTTTCCAATTTTTCAATTTCTCTTTTGAATTGAAGCTGTTCCTTTTTCGTGTATTTGTTTAATTCCCCTGTTTCCAGCTCTCTTTTTAAGCGGGAGAGTTTTTTAGTACTTTGGGAGACGGATGAATAATTTGTGATCAGCCCGCCGATCCAGCGCTCTACCACATAGGGCATGCCGCATTCTTCAGCAGCTTCTTTTACCATTTCCTTGGCTTGTCTTTTTGTACCAACAAATAAAATGGTTTTGTTTTGTGAGGCCAAATCTTCAGCCACCTTTAATGCTTCCTCCAGTTGCTTTTTGGTTTTTTCAAGATCAATGATGGAAACTCCTTTTTTGGAATCAAAAATAAAGGGCTCCATTTTAGGATGCCTTTTTGCTGTTTTATGCCCAAAATGCACGCCGGCCTTGAGCATATCAGTTAATGATACTTCTTTCATAAATTGTCCTTTCTTCTTCTACTCCAGCACCTTTGAGGCCCCGGCATTTGGCAGGGGAAGGAACAAAGGATAAAGCTATAGAGTATGTTTATTTATTAAATTTTCAACTTACATATCATAAAGAATATTGAAAAATTTGTCAAATAGGAAAGATGTATGTATTATTTATCTATAATTTATTTTAATTTTATGAACAAATTTCTAATCTTAGCTAGTTTAAGCATAATATTTTTTACAGGTTGTGCAGAAAAAACTGAAAATCAACCGGCCGAAGAAGTAAAGGAAAACCATGTAGTCCTAGTTTTGAGCCAGGAAAATGTCCTGGAAGAGAATGACAAATTTAAAGAATTTATGCAGAAAATAATTGAATATACATCAGAGCCGAACAATCAGGTTGATATGGTATTATTTTCCGGAATAGACGCCAAGAATATAATGACCTTTTTCCAGCAGCACATTGATTTTCAAACTTTTCCTCAAAATATAAGAGTTCTTTCCATTGACGGTGAAGGCGGCCCGTTTCTGCAAATCGAGAATTATGATAAGTATATTAATGATAATAAGCTGCCGGTATATAAATTAACAATTTTTGGTGAAAAATATTCAGAAGATGAAGCTTTGGTGGCGGCTAATAATTTATATAATGATTATGTTCAGGATGAAATCAAGCAAAAAATGAAAGGCTTTTTAGAAGAATGGAAAGATGCTGATTTTGAAACCCAAAAAACCCAGCTTCATATCCTGAAAGATGACCGGGATTTTTCCAAACAGTTTTTTTCAGAAACGCCGGAGCTTTCCTACAGGGAATTCAACCTGTTGATTCCGGAAGAACAAAAGGCGGAAGTGATTGATAATTTTTATGATAATACGGTGGAATATTTAAAATAATCCTTGGACTTGATTAATTTTTACTATTATGTTATCTTACTTTTATTATGAAAAAAGAAACACATCCCGAATATCACGAATCAACCGTTACCTGCGCCTGCGGTAACACTTTTAAAACCGGCTCTACTTTGAAGGAGATAAATGTAGAGGTATGTTCGGCTTGCCATCCTTTTTTTACTGGTAAGCAGAAATTTGTAGATACCGGCCGAAGAGTGGAGAAATTTCAAGCTAAGGCTGAAATTACTGCTGCTATTAAGAAAACCGGTAAAATCAAAGGTAAAAAAGCCAAAAGAGCCAAAAAATCCGCTGTCAGCAAAGCCAAGGCCGCTCCAAAAAAGACAGTCAAAGCAAAAGCAAAGACTTCTCTGGCCGCCAGAACTAAAGCTGCTTCCAAAAAGGACAAATAGCTAATTTAAATATGAAATCCCCCATTTTTTGTGTGGGGATTTTATATTTTCTAGAAAATAATTTATACTGAGTTTATCGAAGTATGGAAGAAAAAATAAAACAATTTAAGAAACGTCTGGCAGAGCTGGAAAAAGAATTGCAGAATCCTGATTTGGGTTCTGATCCGGTTAAGTTTAAAAAAATCTCTACGGAATATAATGAGCTCAAGGAGAATGTAGAGATATTTGATGCTTTAGAAAATGCCAACCAGGATTTACAGGATTCAAAGGATATTATTGATAATGAAAAAGATCACGAAATAATTAAAATGGCTGAGGAAGATAAACAAAAAGCGGAAAAAACCATCAGTGATCTTGAAGAAAAAGTTAAAATTGCCCTGATTCCAAATGACCCGAATGACAGCAAGGACGTGATTATGGAAATCCGAGCCGGGGCCGGCGGAGACGAAGCTGCTTTGTTTGCGGCGGATCTTTTTAGGATGTATTCCCAATATGCCGAAAAAAAAGGCTGGACCATTAATATTATGAATTCAAACCGAATAGGGATTGGCGGATTCAAGGAAATCATCTTTGAAGTAAGCGGAGCCAATGTATATGCAGATTTAAAATATGAATCCGGTGTTCACCGGGTGCAGCGCATTCCAGATACGGAAAAATCAGGACGCGTGCATACTTCTACTGTTACAGTAGCAGTGCTGCCTGAAGCGGAAGAGGTTGATTTTGAGATTAAGCCGGAAGATTTGAGGATTGATGTGTTTAGGTCTGGCGGACATGGTGGCCAAAGTGTAAACACCACAGACTCGGCTGTGCGCATTACTTATTTGCCGACTGGCATGATTGTGACCTGCCAAGATGAAAAATCTCAGCATAAAAATAAAGCCAAGGCCATGACAGTGCTTAGGTCTCGCTTAATTCAAGAACAACAAGAAAAGGAAATGAAAGAAAATAGCGATGCCAGAAAGAGCCAAATAGGTACGGGTGATCGCTCTGAGAAAATTAGGACATATAATTATCCTCAAGATAGAATTACTGACCATCGCATAAAACAAAACTGGTCTTCAATTGAAAATATTATAAATGGAGACTTGAATCCTGTTATTAACGCTCTTCGCACGGAGGATCAAAAACGCAAACTTGCGGAATGATAAATGTTGGAATTGTTAGAAATGTTCGAATTGTTGGTTTTATAATTTTATGACTTATTCAGATATTTTGAAAAACACTGACTTAGATTATCTGGACACAGATGTTATCTTGAGTTTTGTTACGGAAAAAAATCGTGAATATATTTTTGCTCATCAGGATAAAGAACTATTGGATCGCGAATTACGCGAATTTAATAAATTAGTTAAGAGAAGACAAAAAGGCGAGCCAATTGCATATATAACCGGGCATAAAGAATTTTATGGTCTGGATTTTATGGTGAATAAAGATGTGTTGGTGCCCAGGCCGGATACGGAGTTAATTGTTGAAAATGTTATAAATGTTGGAAATGTTCGAAATGAACAATTCGAACAAGCGAAGCGATCGAACAATTTTAACATTTTAGATGTTGGAACAGGATCAGGGTGCATTCCTGTGGTGTTAAAAAAACAACTACCAAAAGCCAATGTCTATGGCTCTGATATTTCTGGGAAAGCAATAAAAATTGCGCGAATGAATGCGAAGAGACTATTGGATCGCGAAGGCGCGAATATTAAATTTTATAAATCTGATCTATTGAAACAGATTCCAAAAAATCTAAAAGGCAAACTAGATATTATTACTTTTAATCCTCCGTATCTGACGAAAAATGAGGCGCGCAAAAAAGAATTAAAATTTGAACCGCAGGTTGCTTTAACGCCTAAAGATTTTCAAAAATTAATAAATGAATTTCTTATGCAAACAAAATTTTTTTTAAAAAAAGATGGAATGATATTTATGGAAATAGGACATCGGCAGGCAGGAACTGTAAAAAAAATTATATCTAAAATATTTCCCGAATCAAAAATAGAAGTGGTTAAGGATTTGGGTGGTTTTGATCGGGTTGTGAAGATTAAAATTTAGTATTGAAAGATTTTATCTTTGGGGAGAGCTATTTTACAGGTTAAAGTTAACATTTAACATAATAAAATAGCTCTGCTACAAATAAAATCTATTACCATTATAATAGCTCAGTCAAATAACGTTCAAGAGTTGCCGTTAATTTTATAATTATTACCCTTTTTTTGCTTTAAAATAGGGGATAATTGCGACGACATATTTCGTCGATACTGGACTTTTCCACATTATTAATGATACTATGTATTTCCAAGCTTAGGGTTATTTTATTATTAAATGATATTATATGCTGGAAAAAAATTTATCATATTTAGGGTTAAATGAAAAAGAAATAAAAATCTATATTTCGTTGTTAAAAACTGGCACCAATAAGGCCAGTTTTATTGCGCGCAATATTAACCTGCCCAAGACAACCGTTTTGGATGCTCTCAATACACTGACCAAGAAAAGGTTTATTTCAAAAATTCATAAGCAAAACGCTTATTATTTTACTGCCTTTGAACCGGATAAAATTTTACAATTGATTGACGAGGAAGAAGACGAGCTTAAAAAGAAAAAGGGAAAAATTAAAAATATCATTCCCCTGCTGGAAAATCTTCAGGATATTAAATCACCCAAACCTCAGATTGAGTATTTGGAGGGAAAGCAAGGTCTGGCCGAAGCTTTTACTGATACTTTGAAAGTGCCAAATAAAAATATTTTGTGTTATGCCACAGTTGATGAACAAGCGTATGCATTGCCTGAAGTTTTTCCGGAATATTTTTACAATCGCGTAAAAAAGAAAATTTCTACTACTTGCCTGATCCCTGCTTCAAAGCCAAGCCTGGCAGAATGCATTTTAAAAGATGAGGAACAACTGAGAAAAACATATTTTATTCCGGAAGACAAGTATGTACCGATTGAGATTAATGTTTATGAAAATAATACGGCCATCATGTCTTTTGAAGAGGAATTTGCCGTGATAATCCGTTCTAAACCAATCGCAGATTCTATGAAAGTGATGTTTGATCTGGCTTTTGAAGGAGCAAAGAAATATGATAAAGAAGTGAGAGATAATGTGGATATAAATGAATTGAAGGAGTTTTATAAGAAATGGAAGGTTATAAGGAAGACGCCTTCTGCGCAAAAGAAGAAGTAAAAAAATTTTATTTCCCAAAAACGATTTTACCGTTTTTGAAGTCTACTTTTACTTTAGACTTCTCTTTAACTTTACCTTCAATAATTTGCAGGGCAAGTTCGTCTAAGATCTGATTTTGGATAACTCGTTTTAGAGGACGAGCACCATAGATTGGATCATAGCCTTCTTTAGCTAAATAGTCCTTGGCTTTATCTGTAATAGATAAAGTGATTTGTTTTTCTTTAAGACGTTTCTGAACTTCAATAAGCTGGATGTTGATTATCTCTCTGATTTGTTCTTGAGTTAAGCTATGAAAGAGAATAATCTCATCTACCCTATTTAAAAACTCTGGTTTAAAAGACTGATCTACTAGATCCATAACTTTCTTTTTAACAGCCAGGGTAATCTGGCCGCCGGCTTCAGAAATATTAGCTGAGCCAATATTTGAAGTCATGATTATAATAGTATTCTTAAAATTAACAGTTCTGCCTTTAGAGTCAGTTAGGCGACCATCGTCTAATAATTGGAGTAAGACGTTAAACACTTCAGGATGAGCTTTCTCTATTTCATCAAATAGAATCACAGAATAAGGCTTTCGTCTAACAGCTTCAGTTAGCTGTCCACCCTCATCATGACCAATATAACCTGGAGGAGAACCAATTAAACGAGAAACGGCGTGCTTTTCCATGTATTCACTCATATCAATCCGCACTAAAGCATCATCATCATTAAACATAAAATCAGCCAAAGCTTTGGCAAGCTCGGTCTTACCTACTCCAGTGGGACCTAAAAAGATAAATGAACCAATTGGTTTATTTTCTTCATTGATGCCGGCTCTGGATCTGCGAACGGCGTTGGACACGGCTTTAATAGCTTCGTCCTGGCCAATCACGCGGCTAGATAATATTTCTTCCATCAAGGTTAGCTTTTGAGTTTCGCTTTCCAGCATTTTAGCTACAGGGATACCAGTCCATCTGGAAATAACTTCAGCAATGTCTTCCTCTGTTACTTCCTCTTTTAAGAGCCCCCCATCTTTTTGAAGATCTTTAAGCTTTTTATTTAGCTCTTCAATCTTTTTCTCTTCTTCAGGGATGGTGCCATATCTAATCTTGGCAACTTCTTCCAGCTTGCCTTCTCTTTCTTTTACTTCAGCTTCTCCCTTTAACTTATCTATTTGGGATTTGGCGTCTTGAATCTGAGATATAATATCCTTTTCATTTTTCCAAGTAATTTCTATTTTTTGAGATTGTTCCTTAAGTTCTGCCAACTCCTTATTTAATTCCGTAATTTTATCTTTGGCAGTCTTCTCTTTTTGAAGGGCTTTCTTTTCAATTTCAATTTGAAGCATCCTGCGCTTCATTTTATCTAGCTCTTCGGGCATGGAATCGATTTCCATTCTTAAGGCAGAAGTGGCTTCGTCTATTAAATCGATAGCTTTATCTGGTAAAAACCTGTCAGATATATAACGGTGAGATAAATTAGCAGCCGCAATAATAGCGTCGTCTGTAATACGAACACCATGATGAACCTCATATTTCTCCTTAATTCCTCTTAGTATTGCGATGGTGTTTTCTACAGATGGTTCACCTACAAAAACAGGTTGAAAACGTCTTTCCAGGGCAGCATCTTTTTCTATGTATTTTTGATACTCTTTAAGGGTGGTCGCGCCGATAGTATGCAGACTGCCTCTGGCTAAGCCGGGTTTAAGCATGTTGGAAGCATCCACAGAGCCCTCGGCTCCGCCAGCTCCCACAATAGTATGTAATTCGTCTATAAATAATATTACCCTGCCTTCTTCCTCTTCTATTTCTTTAATAACAGCTTTAAAGCGTTCTTCAAATTCACCTCTAAATTTTGTACCGGCTAAAAGAGAGCCAATATCAAGTGATAAAATTTCTTTATTTTTTAAAGTTTCAGGAACATCTTCAGAAACTATGCGTTGAGCGAGTCCTTCTACTATGGCGGTCTTGCCGGTTCCGGGCTCGCCAATTAAAACAGGGTTATTTTTAGTGCGTCTGGATAAAACTTGCATCACGCGCCTGATTTCATCGTCTCTACCTATAATAGGGTCCAGCTTTTCTTTCTTTGCTAACTCGGTAAGGTTAGATGTATATTTTTCCAGTGCTTTGCCTTCGGCTTGACCGGCGTCTTTGGAATCTGTTTTCTTGTCTCCTTTTAAAGATTTTAAAATTGCTAAAACCTGGTCTTTAGTGATATTCAATAAAGACTTATCAGTGTCTAATATTCCTAATAATAAGTGTTCTACAGAAACAAAATCATCCCCCAACTTAGTAGCGTTTTTCTGGGCTAAAATCAGAGCCTTGTTTAGAGGGGCGGAAACCATGGGTTGGTCTGCTTCCACTTTGAGAAAAGCCTCTATTTTGGCTTTCATTGCCTGTTCAATCTCCAAGGGATTAATATTGAGTCTTTCTAAAATTGATTTAACAAAAGACTCTTCCTGCCTTACTAAGGCCAGGACTAAATGCGGTAATTCGATGGTTTGCTGCTCATATTCTATGGTTAGATTGGCAGCATCTTGAATGGCCTCTTGGGCCTTGGTAGTAAATTTTTCTAATTGCATGATTCTAGGGTAGCACAAAATTAGCACTCTGTCAAGTAGAGTGCTAATTAGCCAGTTGACGGAATCACTCAGAAGAGTATAGTGAAAATAGGCGATTTATAAGATCGTGGCGCGGTCCCATCAACTGGACTTAAAAATTTTAAACGAATTAACGCCCCTTTAAAGGTGTTTTTTGATATGTTAAATAAGAAAAAATTAGAAACAAATCGAATCGATAACCTGACTATTTCCAGCTCCATTGTGGTGCAGGCAGCGCTTGATTTGGGCCTGAAATGCGAACTGCTTCCGGAAAAAGCAGTGCGAGTTTCCAAGGGAAAAACAAGTTATTATTTGCGCGGTACGACTCTTCCCTGCAATGATGCGGCGGCATCCAAACTTTCGGATAATAAATTATTTACCCGTTATCTTTTAAATGAAGCCGGGATTTCCACTCCGCAAACATTGATCTTGAAAAATCCAAATGAGTGGAAGAAAGTCCTAAAACAAAAAAATTTATTATTTCCCTTAGTAGTTAAGCCCTTAAATGCAGCCCATGGACACGGCATCACTATTAAAATCATGAGTCTAAAAACTTTTGAGAAAGCAGTAATCAAAGCTTTTTCCTTTACCATAAAAGAATATAAGGAAAAGAAAGTTTTGGTGGAAGAATATTTTTCCGGCCGAGATCTGAGATTTTTAGTAGTAGGCAATAAAATTGCTTCTGTTCTGGAACGAAGACCGGCTTATGTAGTTGGTAATGGCAAAAATAATTTACGGGAACTGATTAGCGCTTTTAACCGGGAATGGAAAAGCCAGGTGGCTGAATTTGATTTGCCCATGTGCCCGATCTTGGTGGACAGCGAACTTACTCGAAAATTAAAACAGCAAAAGCTAACCTTGAATTACATGCCTCAATCCGGAAAAAAAGTAATTTTACGCTGGAATGCCAATGTCAGCACAGGCGGCCGTCCTTTTGACGTAACCGATGAAGTGCATCCTGCTCTAAAAACACTGGCCTTAAAATGTGCAAAAACCATGAAGCTTCAGGTGGCAGGAGTGGACATGCTCTGTAAAAACCTTAAATTAAACGATATCAGCCATAAAAATTTATGCGTGCTTGAAGTTAATGATGAACCGGGCCTGGATATACATAAATTCCCCTATCGGGGAAAATCCCGCGATGTGGGAAGGGATATAATCAAATATATTTTTAAAATAAAATAATTTCCGGATATTGTGCTATAATGAAATTAATAATAACTTTATTAAATTATTAATATTTTTAAAATGTCAAAAAATTATTTAAACACCCCAACCTCTAAAACTACAAAAGAAATAAATGAAATGGATAGTATGGTGACTTCTTCAAGAGGAAAAAGAAAAGACGGTAAAGAAGTAAAGGTGGAAGATGAAAATCTTTACAAAGGAATCATATTTATTAAAGGTTTTCCAGGAGATTTTAATGAGTTAAATAACCTGATTAAAAATCAAGATCAAAGAGAGAGTTTAATGGGAATGAAAGAAGACGGGACAAATCTTGAATATTATTTTGATGATAATAAAGTAGCTTTATCTATAGGAAAAAAAATAAATGACGCCTACAAAGAAAGCACCATTGATATTAAATTTTCTAAATACGAAGATACAACTAGAGTGTATCTAGACTTTAGCTAGCAATTCTTTAGCTTCCTCGTCTTCGACTTGAGTAAAGTCCTGATAAAATTGACCCACGGAAGCAAACATAACTGGTGATTCTAAATAGATGAACTCATCTACCTTATCTTTAAATTTATCAATATTATCAGCTGGTACAACTGGCATGGCCATGACCACTTTTTTTGCGCCTTCATCTTTGAGGAACTTGGCAGCGGCCAAAGCTGTGTAGCCGGTGGCAATGCCATCGTCTACTAATATCACTACTTTATCTTTAAAACTTGTGACAGGCTTATCCCCTTTTAACATTTTTAATTTTTCTTCTACTTTTTGCTTTAATATTTTTGATTGTTCTTCCAAATATTCTTGGCTAGCCCCGGTCATTAGAACAGCGTCTTCATCCACTAAAATATCGCCGTGTCTGTTTATGGAACCAATGGCATACTCAGGATTGCCCGGAGCGCCAATTTTTTTTGTAACCACCACATCAAGAGGGAGGTTTAAATACTTGGCAACTTCAAATCCAGTGGCTACTCCCCCTCTGGGAATTGTAGCAACTATTGCTTTTTCATTATTTTTATAATTTTCGAGCTTTTTAGCCAGTTTTTTACCGGCATCGGCCCTATCCTTAAACATGCTTTTATTATACCAGATTATCTGTTATAATATAATCCGTTAATAAAAATCCCGAGGCAGTTTTAAAAACTGCACGGACAAGCAAAATGATGGAAAACGAAAACAAAAGAAAAACATTATTAATCAAATTTCCCTTGGTCTCCTCTATGGAGGATTACTTGCCAAAGTTCCAAGGGCTTTTTCATAATATTTATTATTTGCTATTGAGAGAAACAGTCCCAAATAATACAATTAGTTGTGAAATTATCACAATTCAGAACAAAATAAATTTTTATTTGACGGCTACTGACAAGCTCACTGAAGCCATTATGAATTCCATTTTTTCACTATTTCCGGATATAGAAGTATTGGAAGTGGAAAAGTTTTTAAATGTTAACAATATTCCTGATAATGCCTTTGGCTATAAAATGAAGCTTGAGCAAGGTGAAAAATTTTCCATCAGAACCTATAAAATGACCGGCTCCTATGACCCCCTGTCTTCTTTCTTAAACTTGTTATCATCTGTTCCCGGGGGAGATGCCGTATTTTATCAAATCGTGTTTCAGCCGATTAATGAAGAAATTGAAGGCAATAAATCAGGATTATTTTATACGGAGAAAAAGCAAGTTGGAGATGTTTTGGAAATTCCCAAATTGAATGCCACCATGCGTATGCTTTATTTCTTTCCTGACAATAAAGAAAAGACAGCTGGCGCAAAATTAGAAGAAATTAAAAAATCATTTGGAGAATTCTCAACTGAGAAAAACCAAATTATATTTCAATCAGTTCAAGACATTCAAGGATTTTTAAAGGACTTTTTGGCCAGAAAATTCGATAGAAATGTAGTTTTATCCGAAGAAGAACTTACCTCTCTTTTTCATATTCCAGACCCGGCCCAAAAAATGCAGGCTATTGACTGGATTCTTTCCAAAAGAGCCCAGCCTCCCTTTAATCTGCCAACCCCGCAAAACTGCCAGCCCAATGAAGCGTCTTTTTATGCCCGCACTAACTTCCGCGGCTCAAACCGGCTTTTTGGCATTAAGTATGAGGACAGGCGCCGGCATCTTTACATTATCGGCAAATCCGGCACCGGTAAATCAAAATTATTAGAGAGCCTGATATTGGATGACATTCGCATGAACAAGGGTGTGGTGGTGCTGGATCCGCATGGCGATCTTATTCAAAACATTATTAAATTTGTACCGGAAAACCGGTTGAAAGACATTATTCACTTTAATGTTCCGGATTTAGACTACCCTGTACCTTTTAATCCTTTGGGTGGCGTGGAAATCGATATGAAACAGCAGATGACCCAAGGCTTTATTGAGGTATTTAAAAAATTCTTTGGCGCAGACTGGTCACCAAAAATTGAGCATGTGTTTAGATACACTGTGCTGGCATTATTAGACTATAAAAATTCTACTGTGGTAGGCATGATGAAAATGCTGACAAATAGAAAATACAGGCAAAAAGTCATTCCTGAAATTCAAGATTCGGTAGTAAAACATTTCTGGGCCAATGAATTTTCTTCCTGGAGTGAAAAATTTGATAATGAGGCAATCCTCCCCTTGGTAAACAGACTAGGCCAATTTTTATCTAATCATATTATTAGAAATATTGTTGCTCAGCCACAAAATAAGATAGACTTTGACAGAGTTATTAAAGATAAAAAAGTTTTACTTATTGAAATGAGCAAAGGCAAGCTGGGCGAAGAAAACTCTGCTCTTCTGGGTGCTATGATAATTACCAAAATTTATCAGACTGCGATGATGCAGGCTAAACTGCCGGAAGAACAAAGAAGTGATTGCTATCTATACATTGATGAGTTCCAAAACTTTGCCACGGAGACTTTTGAAAATATTTTATCTGAGTCCAGAAAATATAAATTAAATCTCACTTTGTCTCACCAATATCTGGGCCAGGTGCCTGAAGACATTAAATCTACAGTGTTTGGTAATGTGGGATCCATGATATCTTTCCGGGTCGGCGCTGATGACGGCACCTATTTATCCAATGAGTTTCACCCAATTTTTGCAGTGGATGACTTTATTAATTTGGGTGTGCGGGAAATATTGGTTAAAGAATCGGTTGACGGCCAGGTAACTCCACCGTTTTCCGCTGTTACCAAGGATGTTCCCCTGGTTTCAAAAAAAGACATGTCCAGAAAAGTGATAGATTATTCCAGGCAGCATTATGGCACGCCAAAAGCGCAGGTAGACAAGCTGATTGCCGATTTATACAAGGACGAAGAAAATACTAATCCCGTTTCCGGACAAGAAGAAGAATTTGAACAGCCTATTGTTTAATCCTTTTTAATCTAAGGTTCTTATATATCTTGTATCCGTATTTTGGCTGAGAAATTTTTTGGGTCCAATTTTTCTTCTGGCTTTCACCCTTAATTTATATTTCGTGTTTAGATTTAGGTCTTCGATATATTTCCGGCTATATTTATTTTTTGGCTTATTTTTTATTTTTTCTACTTTTATTTTTTCCCACTTTCCAGATTTTTTTTCAAAGACCAATACATTAAAACCGGTAATGCGTTTGGACATTGTCTCTATTTTAGCCTGCAAACTAGTGTCTCCTCTATTTTTCCGAGGGAAAGTGAATTCAGCTTTTTTTACGGCCCGTGGATAGGTAACTAGCCGATGTTCGTCTGACCAAGAACTAGCGACTTCGGTACTAGTGCCAGCTTCATAAAGTGCCCGGACTTTCCAATAATACTTAGCTCCGTATTTTAGGCCGGTCAATTCTACATTATTGGTGCTCGTAGAAACCGTAGTAATTTCAGAAGGACTGGAAGCCTTGTAATAGCTCACATTGTAGGAATCAGCGTTTTCTACCGTATCCCAGCTCAAAGTTGCTTTATGAACCTTC
The DNA here is from genome assembly GCA_043821615.1 of Patescibacteria group bacterium. Taxonomy (GTDB): domain Bacteria; phylum Patescibacteriota; class Patescibacteriia; order UBA9570; family JAHJKD01; genus JBDRCS01. The sequence goes on along the minus strand of JBDRCS010000047.1, from coordinate 17,747 downwards.
TTTTCATTATTGGTTAAATTTTCAGGTGCATTAAGGCTAATAGGCACATCTAAACTCCAATCAATCAAATTTAAAAATAAAAACTTTGTATTCTCATTATTTTCCGGATGCGGAGCAGCTAATACTACTTTCCCGCTTCCGTAAGATGTGGTGATAATGGCTGGCTTGCCGGTTGTATCGTAATGACCTGGCACATTTCCGCTAAAAGTTGCCAGTACCTCTATCTCATCTTCGTTTCCGGAAATAATATCAAAAGCAGGGCCACCTGTATAAGTCAATGTATTTGTCGTTCCGGCATAGTCGCCATTTAGTTCATTGTCAGTGAAATCAAAATTGTCAGAATACAATGCTGATGGCCAAGAAAAATAATCATAGGCATTTACCTGGGCAAGCCCGACCATAGAGATGGTTCCCAGGTCAAAAGTTAAATCAACTGCTCCGGGAACAGATCCGCCACAGCTTCCTAAAAAATTACCGCCATTTTCTACGTATTCCCGGATTGCAGACTGCAAATCCGAACTTTGAATGGTAATAATTATTGAATTTATTGAACCGGGAAAAATAAAAAGATCGACACTGTCAGGTATTCCTGCTTCGACCTCGGTTTGAGTTTTTTTAGATATATCATAGCCCTCTTCTTGCAATAAAGTGTAGATTGTATTTTCTCCGCCAGTTTCTAAAATCCAGATTGTATTATCTGCAGCTTGTGATATTTTTGGAATTACGCAAAAAGCCAGTAAACCAAAAATAATTAAATATTTCTTCATGTTTATCTATTATTTTTCTTGATTATATTATAGCACAGATTTATCCTTCGATACATTTCTCGTTTCACTTGAAACACTCAGGATTTTCAATATATTTCCTTATTATAACAGTCTTCGCAATAGACCATCTCTTTTTCATTAGGGTTGTAGGCGGTTTCGAATTCATTAGAACACCTACCATCATGACTATGATCTTTTTGAGTACACATGCATTGGCGGTGCCACAGGGCTCTAGGCGTCCTTAATTTCATCCTATTTTTATGTCGGCAGATGTTACAAATTTTAGGAATTGGTAATTTCTGTTGCCTATAAAACTCTAGTTCTGCTTTTATTATTTTGTAATTTTCTCCACATTGAGAGCAAATAAGAAATTCATGAATAATAGAATCCGGGATTTTATCAATGCTTTGTGGAATTCTACAAGTTTGAAGCTGTTTCTCTTTTTCTTTATCTTCATGCCATCTCCAGCCTTTACTTAAGACTGTTTCTTGTTTTTCTGGAAAATATTCATTTGCGACCGTCTCATTATATGCAAAAATTGATTTCTTTATTGGGAAAAATTCTCCCCAATCCCCGGCTTTCTTCATGTCTTCCATTATTTTATTTTTCAGTTTTTTATATTCTTCCGGAGAGTATTGTTTATTTAAAATGCAATATTCTTTATTTTTCAAACTCACACAACCAAAAAGATTTTTTGATGAATAACAAAGCTCAGAATACATTACATCATTACATTGATAACAGGTATTAGAATAATGACAACGATTATTTTTCCAAGAACCAATATAATCAATACATAATTCATTCTCTTCCGTATAATTATTATCTAGACAATCTTTCAAATCAATCACTTGCGAAGAATAATTTGTGTGATCAACTCTTTTTACATCAAAACAAAAATGAGAACTTTTTGATTCATTAATGTAATTTCCCGTGACGTTTTCATTCTTAACTCCAATCATATATTTTCTGATGGATTTTATTTTTTGTTTTTCAAAATTACTATTAACTCTTTTGTAACTTTCCGGATTGCATAAATTTATTCTGGCTTTCTCTTTTTCATACTCCTCTTTTGTATATTGTTTATTAAAAATATTATATTGATTATTTCTTAGGTTTGTACAACCTATACACTCAGTACAGCCCTTGCAATCATAACAAAACATTAGATTATTGGAATCAAAACAATCTTGGCAATAAAGACAATTAAAAAGATGTTCTGAGGTCACACATTCATAACAAAGTTCACAATCGCGAATGAGAAGAGAATCAACACAATTCTTGCAATAATAGGGGTTGCCGTAATAACAATCCTCAACATGGATTGATCCGTATACTAAATAACAATTCTTAGCATCGCCAATATAAGCACAGTAATCACTGTTTTCAATATTACCGCCAGCCTTCATGACATTTGGCCGAGGAATAGACTTTTGAAGTTGCTGAAATTGTTTGAAAAATGATTGACCCTCTTTATATTCTCTCGCGTAGTCTTGCGCCTCCCATTTATCTGCAAACCAGCAATCATTACAATAAACAGTGAGTTTTTTACCTGCCTTGCCGGCAGGCAGGTTTGGTGAATACAAGCTCACTATGTCTTTTTGGCACATTTCACATTTGGTCGGATACATATGTTTTTCGTTGCGTACTGCCATTCTGCGCTGACAACGACAATCTGGACAATAAGTTGGCAAAGGTAGTTCTAATCTATTATAAAGCTCTTGATCTGATTCTGAGATCTTAAATGTTTTTTGGCATTGTTGGCATTGGTTTGTAACCATTAATTAATCCTATAGATATACAAATTTTTGGTCAAATTGGATTTTACGTTTTTCCTAGGCAAGCAAAAATGGCGCTATAGTTAGCGCAGAAAAAAAAGAGTGATGTAAACTAATTTTTTACATCACTCTTAGTTATTAACAGTTTTTTTATAATGTTGTAAATGTTTTAATCTTGCTCCACTTACCCTTATACCAAGTGCCGTCTACTTTCTTTTTGCCTCTGATTTTTATTTTATAGGTAGTGTTTGAATCAAGATTTTTAATAATTTTTTTCTTGACATGACTTAACCGGCCGTTCACAAAACTTTTTTTCTTGCTTATTTGGATCAGCCTTATTTTTTTATTATGGCTGTTCATTAATTTAACGGCATAGTTTCGGACCCGCTTTTGCTTGGGCCAACGGAATTGGGCATAATCCAGGCCCGTATCTATTTGTTCGATATTCTTTACTTGTGCCGGTTTTGTACTAAGCGTCAATGTATCGGAAAAATCAGACATATAGGTGGCATAGCTGGTGGTGTAAATCGCCCGGACCGCCCCGTAATATTTTTTTGCCGGTTTTAATTTTTTAACTGTCCCGTGTTTTTGAACCCCAACCGTCTTTTTCTTGGGACTGGAAAAATTTTCATTTTCTGAAACTCTGACCCGGTATCCCGTCACCGCATAAGCAGAATCCATCAGCCAATTGAAATTCACTTTTTTCACCAGATATTCATTACCAGAGAATTCCGGCGGGCTGGCCAGCACCGGGCGCTCATCTGCGCCAATATCAGTAAGAAGATGATAAGGCCTGTCTTCTTCGTCTATATCGTTCGTAGTAGAGTCCAAGTTTGTGCCGGCGTCTATGCAAGGAGAAGGATCAGTCAGATGCAAATCTTCACTGCCGGCGGTAATGGAATTAAACAAGGGATCGCTGCTTAGAGAATTGGCGTCCGGCCCAAAAGCCGAGGCCTGCCAATCAGCCAGAGAAACATAGTCAACAGCATCAACAATGGCAATTTTATCAACCTCATAATAATCATTGTAATTGATATTGGCACCAGTAAGGCCAGCTGAGTTGGCCATGATTCCGTAATCGGCCTTTTGGACAACATTGTTTAGAATGTTGGCTGCTTCCGGGGGCGCAACGGCATTGCCTAGTATAATAGCCGCAAAATTATTGACATCGTCGGAAATGTCGTAAAAACTGTTGTTTATAATATCCACCCCTTGCATCTGCAGCAAAAGAACGCCTGAGGGATAGGTGAAAGTATCATCACCGCCGATATTATAAATAAAATTATTTTTTATGGTGATTCCACCATAGCTGATATCAGCGCCTATGCCCCACTGAAGAAAATCATGGATAATATTGCCTTCAATAACCAAATTTTGGGAACCGGGAAAATAAATGCCATATTTATCATTACCATCACCATATATCAAATTCCCGGAAATAGTAGAGTCAGTCAATGCCACCCAGATAGGTAAGGCTGGGGTTCCGCCTTCAATGCCGTAAATAACATTATCGCTGATTTCACTGTGAGAAAATTCCCCCAAAATGGCCGTTTCCCTGGCATTGGTCAAAATCAGATTAGAAAATTTAAAATAAGACCCGCCAGAATCCACATTAATTATATGATCATTGCTGCCGGCATCAATGGTGCAATCATATCCTTCCCAGGCAGTAATGGTGGTGGGCGCACCTTCTGCACCGGACTTGGCGACCGGTAAAGTAATGCTGTTGTCGGAAACCGTGCCTCGGCAGTAAACAGTGTCAGACGCCACCATGCTGGTTACGGCTTTGGTGACAGTAGCATAAGGGGCGATTTGCGAACCATTGCCGACTGCGTCGTTGCCATTATCGCCGTCCACAAACCAGTCTGCAGCAAAAGCAGGCATGGCAAACAATAACCCGAGAGAAAAAAATGGAATGATTAAAAAATTTTTCATATTTTATAATTTAATTTTCTGGAATAGGATCAGACGGGGTGCTAAACCTTTTTACCTTGCTCCATTTACCCTTGTACCAAATATCATTAACTTTCTTTTTGGCGCGAATTTTGATTTTATACGTTTTTCCCGACTTTAATTTGGAAATTATCTTTTTAACATTTTTTTTCTTGCCTTGAACAAATTTCTTTTTCTTTGTGATTTGAATTAATTTAATTTTTTTACCTTTCTTGTTCATCAGCTTAATCACATAATTCCGCACCCGCTTCTGCTTTTTCCAGCGCCACTGTGAATAATTATGAACAGTATTTAAATTTTTTAATTTTTTTACTTGAGCCGGCTTGGTGCTGAGAGTAAGGGTGCCGGAATAGTCGGAATAATAAGAGGCGTAGTCCGTGGTATAAACGCCCATTGCAGCGGCATAATATTTACGTGCCCCTTTAAGGCCCGTGACCGTGCCCTGAGCACTGTTATCAAGTTCGTACTCGGTGCTGCCAGCCAGGTCTGAAGCTGTGCCAACTTCAAGAGTATAGCCAGTGACTGGATAGGTAGAATCCATGAGCCAGTCAAAAGTGACCTGCTTAACTTTAGAATCGTTGCCAAGGCTGATGGGCGCGGAAAAAAGAACCGGCCGTTCATCAGCTCCCCGGTCGGTTACATTGTAGGGACGGGTTTCATTGTCATAATCGTTTGTATTGGAAGATACCAGATAGCCGGTATCAATGCAGGGGGAATCATTGGTCAGGTGCAGGTCTTCACTGCCCGCGATGGTGGAAGCCAGCAAAGGATCGCTGGTAATTGAATTAGTATCTGCGCCGGATATTCCTTGCCAGTCGGCCAGAGTGGTATAATCGGTCACCTCAATCCGTCCGGTGGTGGTGACATTATAAAAATTGTTGTAGTCAGACTGTAGGGTGGGCAAGGTAATATTATCTACCCAAATTCCGCGGTCAGTGGTGTGAAAAATATTGTTATAAATATATGCATCTTGAGCTGTACCGGAATCTTTGACAAAGATGATGCCGGCCGGATTATTAACATCATCATTTAAATTAAAAAAAGTGTTATTGACAATAGTAGCGCCGTCTGTGTCCTGCATGATAACGCCAGAAGAAAAAGGGTAAGCATCGTCGCTGCCAATATCGTAAAAAAGATTATTGCGAACCGTAATGTCCGTGGTGTTGCCTTCCACGCCGATACCAAACCCGCCCAAATCATGTAATGTATTCCTTTCAATGATTAAATTGCTTGATCCGGGAATATAAATGCCATACATTTCCACGCTCGTTCCATAAACTTCATTCTCGGAAATAATATTATCAGATCCTCCAAGAAAAATTCCCACAGCCGCAATGCCATATCCAGATATTATATTATCGTTAATTTCGCTATTAGAAAGATCAATGGAATAAATTCCTGCTGTACTAAAATTAGTCACTGAAACACCATTAATATTAAAATAGTTGGATCCATTCGCAAAACCAATGACGACAGCATTGTTGCTGCCATTAATATTACAAGTGTCGTCTCCCCAAGCCGTGAAAGTAGTTGGCGTTTCGCTAGACCCGGACAAGGCGGCTGGAAGACTGACATTATCAGTAACAGTACCACGGCAATAAACCGTGTCGCTGGCGGCCATCATTGTCACTGCTTTAGAAATAGTGGCGTACGGCGTGGCTTCGGTGCCGGCGCCTGTAGCGTCGCTACCGTTATCGCCGTCCACATACCAGTCAGCGGCCATAACAGGCAAGCAAAATAAAAACCCAAGCATTAAAATTGGGAATAATAAAAATTTTTTCATAATAATAATATTAAAAAATGATATAAATATTATACCATTTTTTAATTCTAATTACCAAAATCTACTATTGAGGTCCTGCTTCTACCACTTCTTTGGGAGCGTTTGGAAATTGATTGAAGTTGTCCTTGAATAATTTGATCAATTCTTGGGACTGTTTGTCGTAAGCATCCTTATCAGCCCAAGTTTCACGAGGATCTTGCATATCCTTTGGGACCATTAGGTTTAACCTTTCATTTTTAACAAATTCGGCCTTGTCCATTTTGCCTGATAAAATGTCCGTGATAATTTGTCGGGTTAATTTAATGGAAATACGCTCGCCTGTTCCGTAAGCGCCCCCTGTCCAGCCAGTGTTTACTAAGTAAACCTGACTTTTATATTTTTGAGTGTATTCTCCTAAGAGCTCGCCATACCTCACCGGAGAAAGCGGCATAAAGGGCGCGCCAAAACAAGTAGAAAAAGTGGCGACTGGTTCAGTCACTCCCCTTTCCGTACCGGCCAATTTAGCAGTGTAACCGGAAAGAAAATAATATAGAGCGGCATTTGTGTCTAATTTGGCCACCGGCGGCAGTATTCCAAAAGCGTCAGCCGCCAAAAAGACAACATGACCGGGATGTCCGCCCATTGATTCCGGGACTATGTTTCTGATATAGCAAAGCGGATAAGCAGCCCGAGTGTTTTCCGTAAGGGAAGAGTCTTCAAATTTCATGTCTCCTTCTTCGGTTAAGACCACATTTTCAAGCAAGGCATGATCTCTGATAGCATTGTAAATATCTGGTTCGTTCTCTTCCTTAAGATCAATGCACTTGGCATAACAGCCGCCTTCAAAATTAAAAATGCCGTTTTCACTCCAGCCATGTTCGTCGTCCCCTATCAATTTTCTATTTGGATCGGCGGACAATGTGGTTTTACCTGTTCCTGAGAGACCGAAAAATAGAGCCGTGTCTCCATCTTCTCCCATATTGGCTGAGCAGTGCATGGGGAAGACATTATACTCGGGCAGTAAATAATTCATAACGCTAAACATCGACTTCTTCATCTCGCCGGCATATTTACTACCACCTATTAACACGGTCATTTCTTCCAAGTTGAGAATAATGAAAGCCTCGGAATTAACGCCGTCTGCTTCAGGGTCGGCATGGCAGGAAGGCAGACAGTATATTTTTAATTGCGGTAAAATGTATTGCGTGTCCTTGTTAAATTCCTTGCACAGCATATATCTGCAAAACAAAGCTTCATAGGCATACTCGCAGGTAACTTCCACGGGCATTTCATATTCCGGGTCTGCTCCCAGAACGCCTTGATAATAATAGGCTTCATCCATATTCTCCAAATGGTCTTGGACTTTGCGGAATAATTTGTCATATTTCTCTTTTGAAATAGGCACATTTACTTTTCCCCAGTCAATTTTATCATGCACAGACGGGGTGTCGACTATAAACTTATCCTCAGGCGAACGGCCGGTATATTTACCGGTTTCCACAACTAAAGCTTTGGTTTTTGATAACTTTCCTTCTTTGTTTTCTAGAGCTTTTTTAACAAGTTCTTCCACACTTAGATTCTCATGTAATGTTTTTGGCATATAAATTAGATAATAATAATGTTAATGATTATTATATATTATTAATTTAAAAAAAACAATTGTTTTATGAAGGCGGAAAATCGATTTTCCGCCTTCGCTATGATAGATTAATAAATTTCCTTTTTATAACACTCCTCACAATAAATAAGTTCCTTCCTCTCTGGTGAGTATGTGGTCTCAAATTCATTTTTGCACTGGCCGTCGTGGCCGTGATCCGGCTGGGTACACATGCATTGGCGGTGCCAGAGTTTATTGGGATTCCTTAATTTTAAACGATCTAAATGGCGGCAGGAAAAACACTTGTTTGGCTTAGGCAATCCCATATCTTCGTAAAAATCTAATTCTTGCTGAATGTATTTGAACACTTTGCCACAATCGGTACATTTTTTTGTATTTTTTTGACGAATTACTGAATCATGAACTGAATCAGAGATGGTCTCTTTCCATTTCCATCCTCTTGTTTCTGCCTGTTCTTTTTTTAAAGGAAAAAAATCCTGAGCAATGGTTTCGTTGTAGGCAAAAGGAGAAATGCTTCCAGGAAAAAATTCTCCGTACTTTTTCATTTCTTTAATTATTTTTGTTTTTATTTTTTTATAGTCTGATTCGGAATATTTTTTATTTAAAATGCAGTTTTCTTCATGTTTCAACCCAATACAACCAAATAAATTTCTTGAATAAAAACAATCAATGCAATATTTGCATAATTGATCATCCCAAGAATTCCAGGAATTATAAACATTATTTCCATTAACAACGCTCATGCTGTTATAACATAATTCAGTTTTTGGAGAATAATTTATATCATAAGATTCTTTTGACCCTTGAGGAATGTTCCAACAATTCCTGCAATTTTCTAAATTGATTCCATCAAAACAATTTTGTGAATTTTTAGAATTATAAATATAATTTCCCGTACAATTTTCTGAATCCTGAATTATATTAAATATATATGGATTTTTTTTGAAAAAATTATCTGTTTTTTTTAAAAATGCATTAATCGTCGTACGACTAGATAATATTTTGATTAAATATTTATGATATTCATCTTTTTTAACCGGTTTATTAAAAATATAATTATCTTTATGTCGAAGCCCGATGCAGCCAATACAATTATTACATCCTAAACAATCAGTGCAAAAATTTAGATATGAAGAATTTTCACAGTCTTTACAAAATAATGAATGAAAAAGATTATTGCAATCTAAACATTCATAGCATTTCTCTAGTTTATAAGAAGTGGCGCAATCGCAACAATCTGTTGAATCATTTACCCAATAACTATATAAAATATTCTCACCGACGACTCCGCTGATACATAAATAAGAATTTTTATAATACACGGAATATGTACAATAATCACTATTTTCCCCATGAGAAACAATAAAACCTAATCTTGGGACTTTCAGTAGTAAATTATTGAATTGATTAAAAAAATCTTCTTTTAAATTAAAATCAATTCCATATTCTAAGGCATCCAATTTGTCACTCCACCAGCAATCTTTGCAATAAATTTTATATTTACTATCAGCTGAATAAAGTGAAATCATCTCTTTATTGCAGAAATCGCAATTCCTTTTATAGAGAAATCTTTCATTGCGCCAAGCAAGCCGACGCTGCTGGCGGCAGTCGGGGCATTGCCTAGGAATGGGAATCTTTATCTTTTTAAAAAACTCCTCATCCTGGTTCGTGATAGTGAAAGTCTTTTGACATTCTTGGCACTGCATTTTTTTCATAATTTGACCTTAGCAAAAAGTACGAGTTTTGGTCAAACGACTTTAGACATTTTATGAACAAGTTTAAATTTTCAGCTGAGCTTAGCTGTAAATAAAAAAGCTGATGTAAATTAAGTATATACAATGATTAATAAATAGACGGTGGACCCGACGGGATTTGAACCCGCAACGAGGACTTGTTAAAGGTCTCAGAATGCCATTTCCCTACGGGCCCATGTGGATCCACCATAAATAAAATAAAAAACACCACAAAATGGGTGCTTTTTATTAACAAGTCCTCTTTGGCCCGTAGGATATACGAACCCAAGACCTATGTTATAGGTATATATTATTGGCAGAAAAAAGCAAGGCTAAATGTGGATTAATATATCTCTTTTTTATAACACTCCTCGCAATAAACCAGCTCTTTCCTCTCCGGGGAATAAGTGGTTTCAAATTCGTTTTTACATTGACCGTCGTGGCCGTGATCTGGCTGGGTGCACATGCATTGACGATTCCATAAATTAAAAGAATTTCTAAGATTCCATCTTGCTTTATGACGACAATTTGGGCATTGCCTTGGGAGGGGTAAATTTAATTGTTTATATATATCTAATTCTGGTTTAATAATCTTATAATTTTTATTACATTCCTCACAAGCTAACACCTCGTTAATAATATCTTCTTTAATGTCTTTAGTATTATCAGGAATCTGATTATTTTCTATTGTTTCTTCTCCGGTTGTACCGGGAAGGTTTTCTTGCCAAGACCAGTTCATATTTTGAACTGCTTCTTTTTTCTTGGGATAAAATTCTTGGGCCATGGTTTCGTTATAGCCAAACGGTGAAATTTCTATTGGAAAAAATTCTCCATATTCTTTGTCTGCTCTCATTTTTTTCTCTATCTTTTGTTTTATGTCTTTATATTCTGATTCTGAGTATTGTTTATTTAAAATACAATATTTATATTTGTTTAAACCTGAACAACCGAAAATATTTTCAGAATGATGACAATTATCAGAATAAAAAGTGTCTTTACAACTCCAGCAGACAATTCCAAAATGAGTATTATAATTTTTCACTCCCCCGCTAAGATTTTCATACATCAATTCTCCGGGCCAGCCTGTGAAAGTGCCATCATAACAATCTTTGATATCTTCACCAAAAAAGAAATAAGAACAGTTCTCACCATTTTCTACATTAAAAGAATAATGGCAATTTTTCGCATTAATAAAATTATCGCCGGTTATATTTTCCGAATTAATTGCATTAACTGACCGATGAATAGCCTTATTTTCTGTTAATTCTTTAAATTCTTGCCATAGTTTTCGTTGTTCTTTTTGAGAACCCAGATCGTGCTTATTTATGGCTTCTTCATATTCTTCTTTGGCAAGCTGCTTATTTTTATAAACATATTCATTATTTCTAAGATTAGCCGACATAAAGCAATTTTTACAGCCGCGACAGTCAAAAATAAAAGAACAATCCTGACAATCTTTGGCCTGGTAGGCAAAATGAGCATTGTAGCAATTTTCGATATCTATTCCGTAATAGCAAAGTTCGGATTTGGTGGTCTGCAGACAATCTGCCGAATCCTTGCTGTGATGGGCTCGCCAGGAATAAAAACAGCGTTCGGCCTGGTGGCAGCCGTAAACCAAATAGCTATCTTTGGAATAATTAGTATAATTTACGAATTCACAATTTTGATTATGTGCACCGATCGTTGCTACACGAGGGACTTTTTTCATTAGTTCGCCAAACTGTTTGAAAAAACTCTGATTCTCATTATAATCCTGGCCAAACTTCAAAGGATTCCATTTGTCAGACCACCAGCAGTCGTGGCAATAAACAGTGTATTCTGAGTCAGCCGGATATAAAGAGACAACATCTTTTTTACAGAGATCGCACTTTCTTTGATAAAGAGTACGTTCCTGGCGAAAAGTCAATCTTCTCATATTGCGACAATCCGGACACCAAGTTGGTTCAGGCACATCTATTTTTTTATAAAACTCAATATCCCGATCATGAACCCCGAAGGTCTTGTTACAATTTTGACACTGATTTTTATGCATGTTAGTAAACTTCTTTATTATAACACTCTTCGCAATAAATCAATTCCTTTCTTTCGGGACTATAGGTAGTTTCAAATTCATTAGTGCAGCGGCCATCATGACCATGTGTTGGAATAGTGCAATCACAGCGTCTTTTCCAAAGAGTCATAGGGTTTCTTTGTTTGAACCTGGTTAGATATCTACAATCCGGGCAGCGTCTAGGAATGGGAATGTTCATTCTTTTATAAAAGTCTAATTCTTGGGGAACCAGTTTATAATTCCGACCGCATTCTTCGCAAACTAAAACCTGATTCTCTAACTTTTTAATATCAGTTTTTTTAATATCTTCCGGAACATCTTCTAATTCAATAGTTTGCTTGTTTGTAGTGTAAGGTAAGTTTTCTTGCCATCGAGCACTGTGAACTTTAGCTTGTTCTTTGGAAAGCGGGAACATGTCGTTGCCGACTGTTTCATTGTATGCCCAGGGTGAAATTTCCATAGGAAAAAATTGTCCCCATTCGCCAGTCTTTTTCATGTGCTCAATAATTTTTGGCAACATTTTTTTATATTCCTCTTCAGGATATTGCTTATTTAAAATACAGAACTTGTGCTTGTGCAGGGAAATGCAGCCAAAACAGTCATTGGCAGTGCGACAGAGGTATAAATATTTTGTATTAGAAGAACCTGGCCAAACCACGGCAGAAAATTGGACATTGGTGTTGCCCGGCACGGCAATGGAGTTGTAAGCCAATTCGGTTTTAGTGAGGCCCATGGAATCCCAACAGTCCGTGCCCTTATCTCCATGAATGCAATTAACACAATTTTCCGAATCCAGCATGTTATATGAATTTTTACAATCAGCAGCGTTAATTAAATAATCACCCGTTGAATTTTCTATATTTACATTATGAGAATAAGCGTAAAATTGCTTGTCTTTGAATTTTTTAAATTCTTCTTTAAATTTTCTTGCACCTTTAGTGGTATGAAGAGCAAATTCTTCTAACTTTTTCTTGTAGTCTTCTTCTGAATATTGTTTGTTGAAAATATTATGGTTTTGATTGCGAAGATTTACACAACCTAAACAATCCTGACAACCGGAAAGATCGTAACAAAAATGACAGTCATTACAATTTCTTAAAAATTGAGAATAATTACATTGATAACATCTTTCCAGGTCTAAACCTTCATAACAAAGTTCAGAATTATTTACTTCGGTATTATCAATTGAGTCTTTTGTATAAGAACAATAGTTTGAGTATGCGACATTTTCACAAAAATCAGCCGCAGTTAGCATGTAACAGTCTTTATTATTTGTAGCCAGGTTTGTATATTTAGAGTTTTCTGAATTATCAATAAAAAGATTGCCAACCGGAGTCTTATTTATAAGTTCGCTAAATTGTTCGAAGAAGGGTCGATTAAAATCAAATTCCTGTCCATATTCTAGAGGATCAAATTTATCTGACCACCAGCAGTCATTGCAATAAACCGGGTGTCTGGCATCAGACGGAAAGCAGGAAACCATATCAGCGCCGCAGCAATCACATTTTCTGGAATAAAAAACTCTTTCATTGCGCCAACAAAGCTGTTTTATTTTTGTGCACCGAAAACATAGATCGTTTTCTGGAACGTCTATTCTTTTATAATATTCTAAATCTTGATCTGTTAATTTATAGGTTTTATTGCACTGAGCGCATTGTTTGGTTTTCATAGAAATTACTATAATTTTTTTTTGATAATCAGTCAAATTAGCTTTTACATTTATTTTTTAGGAATTAAAAAATGCGCTAACATTAGAATAAAATCTAAAATTCCAAAGTAAACTCTTGGTTTACATTATTTTAAATCATTGTATATTTTTCATAATTGGCATATCATAATCATAACTAATAAATAAGCAATTTATGGTGAAGATCATATCCATTGTTATCCCAATTTATAATGAAAAAAACAATGTTTTCCCTCTATATCAAGAGTTAATTTCCATTTGGCAAAAGCTTTCCGACCGTTATCAACTAGAAATAGTTTATGTTAATGACGGCAGTTCAGACGGCAGCGCCCAGGAATTAGACCGGCTTAGCCAACAGGACGCGCGTGTAAAATCTCTGGAATTTTCCCGTAATTTCGGGAAAGAGGCCGCGATTTCCGCCGGGATCCGTGGCGCTCAGGGAGAGGCAATTATTATTATGGACGGCGATCTGCAGCACCCCCCGGCCATGATTCCGCAATTTATTAACAAATGGGAAGCTGGCGCGGAAGTTGTTGTGGGCGTTAGAAAAAAATCCGCCAAAATACCCTTGTTAAGAAGGTTGGGTTCGTACTTTTATTATAAAATATCAAATGCCATCTCGGATTCAAAAACCATCCCTTATGCCTCTGATTATAGGCTAATTGACAGACAGGTATCCCGGGAATTTATCCGCTTTACTGAAAAAAATCGGCTGGCCAGAGGACTGATAGACTGGCTGGGGTTCAAAAAGGAATATGTTTATTTTGACAGTCCGGAAAGGAAAAATGACAAGCCTTCCTATCCCCTCCACAAACTAATCAAGTTGGCCCTAATTAGCTTTACTTCAAACAGCCTGATGCCATTGAAGCTGGCCGGATACTTAGGAATTGCTTGCATTATTGTTTTCGGATTTACGGGAATTTATCTTATTGTTGATCGTTATATCCTGCATGATCCCTTTGGATTTAATTTCACAAATTTGGCCATCATTGTTGTCTTTATCGGCGGCTTAGTGGGAATCATTCTTTCCTGCCTGGGATTGATCGGCATTTACATCGGCAACATTCAAACAGAAATCAGTAACCGACCGCTTTTTGTGGTTAGGAATAAAAAAAATATTGATTAATTAAAAACCGGGAAATTTTTTCATGAGATCCTCTACTGGTTTATTATCGGCCGGCACGGCGTCTGCCTGGGGATAGATGTTGTATTCGCGAAAGTAATAATGAAGTTGCTTAAAGTTTTCCCGGTCCAGGAAATTGATTTCATCCGGATTAAAAGTGGAGATGTATTCAATCTTAGCGGCCGTTGATTCATCCTGAAGGCGCAAGTGATGGGCCGATAAAAATTCCTGAGAACCGAGAAAATGGCGGCCATTTAAAAAAATAATGAACAAAACAAACAAGGTCAAAAGAACAGACCAAACGGTTTTTTTAATTTTCCCGTGAGCCGCCAGTTCAGCAGTAAATTTATCCAGGCCGGCAGCGATAATCATAAAAAGGACCGGAAAAAAAGTTAAAAGATAGCCCCTCTCCCCCAGATGAACAAATAAATAAAAAGCAGCGGCCGGTATTGTCCAAAGCAGAAATATTTTCAAACGAGAATCCGAAAATATATTTTTGGGAGTGAATAAATATCCGGCAAAAAATATAGCCAAAACCTGGCCCTGAAAAGAATCAGCCAAAAATAAAAGAAATAATCTGTAATTTTCAATAAAGCCCAATAGCCCTCGGCTTTCCACGGAAAAACCAGCCACATATTCCGTCTGATTAAAAAGGGCGCTAAAATAGGCCTGCGTCCCACCGGCCCATAAAACCATGCCGCCCAACCAGGCCAGGCAGATAGCGGCAATAAGCCCCCAGGCGCGCCAAAAATCCTTTCGGGCAAAACGATAAGTAATATAAAGCCAGAGGGGAATTAAAAAAATAATGAAATCCTGCCGGAATCCCCCGCCAATGGCCAGGACAATGCTGCCAAGATAAAGAAATTTCCTGCTCCCGGAATTCTTAACCAGCTTGTAAGCAAAGAAAACGACCGCAACTGCCAGAAAACACTGCAAGGTATAGCTGAAAGCAACTTCCGAATAGGCCCAAAAATTCTTGGAAAATATTAAAAGGGCAGCAGCGATAATTCCCGCCCTCCGGCTGTACATATCCCGGCCGAGAAGAAAAAGAAAAATGGCAGCGCCGGCAGCCGACAAAATGCTGATTCCCACAAGAACGGCATTTACATCCTGAATCGGATAATTAATAACCTTGGCCGAAAGAACATAGAGGACATAGCCCGGCGGATGAGGCTGGTGCTCGGCCAGATTATATTCTTCCGTGCCCAGCGCGACTGTGCCGGAGTCCCAGGCAAAAAGAAAATGAGTGGCAAAGGGAATGCGGGTTATGAGAATAATAATTACGATCGCCCCAATGACCAGCCAATCAATTTTTTTCTTTGAGATGGGCATTTTAGTTTTTTTGAAGCTGTCTTAAAAGTTTAATATCATTTTCAGGATGATAAATGACGCTAATCACCCCGTCCGGAAGCTTGAAATCAATTTTATCGTACCAATCAAGGGAAAGGAAATAATCGCAAAAAACCAGACCTTCCAGTCTTTTCCTGCAAAATAGATAACTAGTCTTCACCATAAAATGGATGATGAATGATTTTAAGTTTTTAATCTTCACAACCCCGTGCCGACTCATCCTTAAATTGGAAATCTTGTGTTTTCGGCAGGCCCTGATAAAAACCGGGAGGACAAAGGGAAACAAGTGGAGATAGCGATGGGAATCCAAATGGTCGGGAAGCTTGCCAAATACCTTTCTGAATTTATCGATTTGCGCTTCCAGCAATTTCTCCACCCGCCGGGGATTGAAAATTAAACCTAAAAAATCGGCCATGGATTCGCCGCCAAAATCAGCATGCAGGCCAATGGTCTTGCCTTCCAGTCCGGAAAAATCCTGGACCCGATCAACCATCACGGAAATGCGCTCAATGCCGCTGGACAATATTATTCTGTTTCCCTCCTCATACTTGTTATAATCGTCAGCATTAAATATTTTTTCTGTCATTGTGTTAATTTAGTGTATGACAGATATTATAACACACCCCAATAGACAAGTTAATAGATCTCGGATTTATAGCATTTATCGCAATAAACTAATTCTTTTCTTTCCGGTGAAAAAGTAGAATCAAATTCATTAGAGCATCTACCGGTATGATCATGATTTGGCTTTGTGCAGTCGCATTGGCGGTGCCAAAGATTGCGGGGATTTTTTTGTGATAATCTTTCCCGGTGGCGGCATTTGAAGCATTTGACCGGATCAGGCAGGTCTTTTATTTCGTAAAACTTTTTCTCGGATTTGGTGATGTTAAAATTTGAGCCGCATTCTTCGCACACAGGAAGGCTTTTATCAATCACTTTTTCTTCGTCTTCTTTCCAGGGATACTCCTGAGCAACCGCATCTTTTTTTTCTATGGGATAATTATCCTGAGCTGCAGTTTCGTTGTAGCAGAATGGAGAATTTTGAATAGGCCAAAATTGTCCGTACTCACCTGTCTTTTTCATGTGCTCAATAATCTTATCTTTTAATTTATAAAATTCCTCCTCTTCATATTGTTTATTTAGAATGCAGAACTCATTATTTCTAATTGAAATACAGCCAAACATGTTTTTTGATGAATGGCAGGAATCACAATATTCCATATTACTACTGGTCATTAAAAAATTATTAAATTTGCTATTATTTAATTCTAATGAACCGATTGTTTCGTACATTAATTCTGTGTTGTCGCCTATCATATAACCATCATGAGCATCTTTAGCTTTATTACCATGAATAATATATTTAGAATTTTCTAAAAAATGAGAATCGTAGCAGGACACACAATCTTTACAGTTATCAATGTAATCACCAGTGCTGTTTTCGTTCTTAAGACCATGCATGTAAACGTAGTTATGTTTTAACTTGAGATTTTCAAACTTTTGTTTATCTTCATCAGTGATATATTGAATGCGTTTTAGATATTGTTCCCGAGTCATTTCTCGATTTAGGAAATGATATTCTTTATTTCGAAGCCCTATACAACCCCAACAATTGGAACAGCCTTTACAGTCAACGCTAAATTTTGATTCGTGACAATTGGAACAATCTAATAAATTCATACAATCAAAACAATTATTACAACCAGAGCACCAATAAGAAGATTCACAATTTGTGGAATTTAGCATGTCGGTGCAATCTTTACACTCGAAGATTGAATATGAATATAGACAATTTTCATTGTGATCACTTACAAAAATTAAATAACAATCTTTATTGTAACCAGAACCATTTGTATACTCACTGTTGTCGTTTCTAACATTTAATGCGTAAAGGCGAGGCACTGGCAATTGCAATTCTTTAAACTG
>JBDRCS010000046.1:0-2407 GCA_043821615.1 Patescibacteria group bacterium | reverse complement strand
CGCCATTATCAGCGGTATTGTAGCTTTTGTGCACTTTGCCACGGAAAAAAACTGGGTCTACATTTTTGAAGGAATTTTCAGTATTATTCTTGGTATTTTAGTAATGGTTTATCCTGGTATTACCGCGGTTGTGGTTACCTGGCTGATCGTACTTTGGGTATTACTAGTAGGCATGATGATGTTTGTGGTCGGTGTAGCCGGCCCAAAAGGCACACCAAGAGCCCTAGCAATTGTCAGTGGTGTACTTCTTCTTATTTTTGCTGTTGCTTTAATTGTTCAACCAGTTTGGATTAAAACTTTAGATCTATTAATCATTATCGGTGTAATGTCTCTAGTTTCTGGTGTTGCTCAGATTCTATTTTCTGTCTTTGCTAAAAAAGAAACCGTTAAGGAAGTAGCTGAAGAATAGAAAAATTTATTTATATAAATCTAAAATAAATGCTATACTAATATTTAGCATAATTTTAAAATAAAAATATGGAGGAAAAATCAAAATCCGCAAATAAAAATGCAGACAAAAACAAAAATCTAAAAAAAGTAATTTCTTATCTTTTAGTTATTTTTCTGGTGCCGGCCTTTGTGATGTTGGCATTCTTCTCTACCCTCTCAGCTACAGTTTTTAATCCTGATTTTCACAAAAATAATCTGGTTGAAGCCAATACTTATGTCCGCCTCATAAATGACGGTGTGCCTTCAATTGTTCTTAATGTAAAAAGCGAAAATGATGACATTTACGACTATCTTATCCGTCGCGGTGTTATTTATTTATTCCAGCAATTTGTCACCCCGGAATGGCTGGAATCCAAAGCCAATCTTGGCATTGATCAGATTTACACTTTTATTTCCACGCCAGGCAGTCCTGATGAATATCTCAATAAAATTGAAACCTTCCGCACTCAATATTTACTGAATGCTAGTAAACAAATCTCAATAATTCAAACCAGCATTCCAATCTGCGAAGATCAAAACAATGCTTTGAAATTATTCATGCCCAATGTGGATTGCACCAGCATGAATCATACCCTGGATGAAATCCGCAATGAACTGGGAGACATTCAGGTTCGGGTGGCCAAAATCGAGGTTCAGCTCAATGAAGCTTCCCTCCAGCTTGAAAAATATATCAAGATAATTTTTGCCCTGAAAAATTTCGTCAGTAATCTAACAACTTATATCTGGATAAATTCCGTCCTCTGCCTTTTGGCTATGCTAGTTCTTGGGCTTCTGCAATTTAAAAATATTGCCTCCATGCTTAAATGGGTTGCCACTCCATTTCTAATTGCTTCAATTCTTATATTAATTAAGGGGTATGTACTGGATAAAATTTTAGCTTTATATATCAACTCTCTCACCCTCAATATTACCCCGGAAATGGACTCTATTATCTATGACGTTCTCAATCTTACCAACACAAATATCTGGGCGTTCATGAAAACCTTTGGCTGGATCGCCTTTGGCTTATCTTTAGCCATGCTGGTTGCCGGATATGTTATTGAGAGAGTCAACTGGAAAAAAGTTCATGAAGGCGTAAAAAAGACTTATTCAAACATCACTCACGATAAAAAGAAGAAAAAAATTAAGAAAAAATAATATCATTATTCTATTTAATTAAATAGGCCGAATATCGCTATTCGGCCTATTTTTTTCTCCTATTATTAGGTATTGACATTAATTTAAATATCATTAAAATAATATTAAATCAGCATCAGTCGATCGAGACCGGGTTGTCGTCTAGTGCATCGTCACGGACCCCCCACGATCGGGGTGCCGGTCCCAACCTAGGTTGGCGGCTGGTGCTGATACTTTAACAACAACAAGAAACTCGGGTTGGGTAGTTAGCTCAGCAGTAGAGCAGGAGACTGAAAATCTCCGGGTCAGTGGTTCAAATCCACTACTGCCCACCAGTTTCTTGTTTAGAAAAACCAAGTTGTCCGATTTAAACCCCCCGCTCCCGCCCCGGACAACTTGGCTGACCCCTTTCGTAAATTCTTCGGAATTTGCGATTGGGGTCTCTTTTTTTATAATTATCGCTCTCGTGAAGATGAAAAAAGAACCTTCACGGGAAAAACCACAACTGCATTAAATATTCGACCGATTCGATTTGGATGCCTTATTAACCGCCACAGCCATTCAAAACCAGTCTTCCGCACCCAGGCCGGCGCCCTTTTTTGCGTCTCTGCTAAAAAATCAAATCCACCGCCAATGCCGGCATACATTTTTACATAACCGAATTTCCTGATATGATGGGCAATCCATTTTTCCTGATCTGGCGCGCCCAAGGCCACAAAAACCAAATCAGGGCGAAACTGGTCAATCATTTGTTCTACCTTCCCCTCCCCTGAATATCTCAGCTCAAAACTCAACTTGGGAAATTTTTTATATATTGCCGATTTAATTTCATCTTTGGTTG
>JBDRCS010000045.1:0-8143 GCA_043821615.1 Patescibacteria group bacterium | reverse complement strand
CGACTGCAAAATACAAAAAAGATTTTCAAAAAATTAAAAATAATAATAATATATTTCTTGATACCTCCTTAATTATAAACCAACGAGTAATTAACAGTGCTTTATCCACTCTTGGCGAAAATCGAATAATTTGGGGAGATGATTTCCCTTCCAGTCTTACTCCAAAAATTAAGGAATATAGGCCAGATTTGGATTGTCTGCAAAATGATTTAAATGATATTATTTTAAACAATAAATACAAAGACGCCTGGAAATATTATTATAATATTTATCAACAAATTAAGGGGATTAAAAATTATTCCGATAAAAATAATAAAAATAACGAATTTAAAAATAAGATTTTTTATGAAAATACAAAAAAAATTTTTAATCTTTAGTCTATTTATTGTTGTCCTGTTTTTTTCCGGATGCACGGAATCAGCCAATGAAATAGGGTCAGCCTCGGAAGCCGATTCCATAAAAGTGGAAAAAAAATCAGATGGGAAAGAAAAAATAATTTTCCTCCATCATTCAACCGGTGAAAACATCTGGAACGGCGGATTGGCAGAAGAATTATCTGAATATTCTATAGAGGAACAAGAATTCCCAAAAGACTCACCTTATGGCTGGGAAAACTATCCTTATGACTACTGGAACATCTGGGTAAATAATGCGGGTGAATCAGAATATATGGACGAACCGACCCTTGAAATGCTGACCCAGAATTATGATGTAATCATGTTTAAGCATTGCTTTCCGGTTGGCTATATTGAAGAAGATACAGGCAATGCTGATATTGCCTCTTCAGAAAAAACTCTTGAAAATTATAAGCTCCAATACAACGCCCTTAAAGAAAAAATGCTTGAATTCCCTAATAGCACCTTTATTGTCTGGACTGGTGCTACTTTAGTTGAATCAGAAACAGACCCAAGCTATGCCGAAAGAATGCAGGAATTTGTTAATTGGGTAAAAACCGAATGGGACGAAGAAGGTGATAATATATATATCTGGGATTTCTATGATTTGGAAACAGAAGGAAATCTCTATCTTAAAGACTCCTACTCTCAGGGCGATTCCCATCCTAATGAATCATTCTCATTAATGGTCGCCCCCTATCTTGCAAATCGCATTAGGGGTATAATTGAAGGCGACGGCGATAATAATAATTTAACCGGAAAATAAAATGACTGGAAAAAAAATCAAATTGTTTTTATTTATCATTAGCTTTCTATTATTAGTGCCGGCAGCGCCTAGCTTGGTGAAATCCTCGGAAATCCAAGCAGTTCCAAAAGTCACTAATCTTCATTTAGTAAAAAAATATTATAAAAAAATTTCCCTGAAATGGAAGAGAGTTCCGAATGCCCATCATTACCAAGTGAGAGTATTGAAAAAGAAAAACAACCAATACCGCCTGATAAAAAAAGTACGGGCGGAAAAACGCAAAAAAACCGTTAAAAATTTAAAATCCGGCAAAGCCTATTATTTCCGGGTTCGCGCCAAACGGAACGGCCACTGGGGAAAATATTCCAAAAGATTAAGGGTCAAGACAAAAACAAAAAGCAATCCCGGAGACTTGATTGAACCTGCTGACTTGGAATATAAAGGTGCCTTTCGAGTACCTGATTACGACGGCAATTATGAAATCGGCTGGGAATGGGGAGGTCAAGCCCTTACTTATACCGGTTCAAATTCCTTAATTGGCACAGGACATCCCTATAATCTTTATTTTTCAGAAATTTCAATCCCCCAGCCTGTTATTTCAAATGATAAGAATTTAAGTGATTTAAATACGGCTGACACTGTTCAAAATTTTTCCCCGGTTGTAAACGGTTTAATTGATGTTTCCACCCTGGAAATCCCCCGAATTGGGATAGAATATCTGGATAATAAAATTTATTTTGCCTTGGGCCAGCATTTTCAGGAAACGGACGACAAAACTCACGGCTATGCCAATTTTAATTTATCGAATCCCAATTCTCAGGGCCTATGGCGCCTAAAGGACAGGTCACCCTACAGCACCAATGATTACATGTTTAAAACTATTGACAACAAACTGGCCTCAGGAAGATTTCGTGATGGCGGCTGGTCTGGCATGGGTCCGTCATTATTTGAATTTGATCCTGATTATGACAGCAACATAGATAATACCACCCTATTATTATATGAATCATCGGAAGACTGCTATGAAAATTGCCAGATTATGGACAATTATCACCATTCCGATGAATGGGTCGGCGGCGCCTGGCTGGAATCCGGCGATTCTTCAGCAGTTATCTTTGCCGGCACCAAAGGTGAGGGCGAATGCTGGTATGGCAATGAAGACGGACCTTGTATGGAATGCGACAATCGCGGCTGGTGGTCCACCAGTTTTACCGGTCAAATATTATTTTATGATCCTACTGATCTGGAAAAAGTTGCTTCCGGTGAAATGGAATCATTTGAACCTCAACCTTATAATACCCTCGATATTGACGATTATTTATTTAATGTTACTTCCACCCAACAAAAACATCATCTTTCCAGTGTTGCCTACAATCCGAATGGAAATTATTTATATGTAATGGAATATTTAGCTGATAATGATAAGCCTCTTGTCCATGTTTGGAAAATAAATTAAAAAGCTGTTATAATTAATTCATTAAAATTAAAATAAAAATATGGAAGGAGCAGCAGCGTTATTTATGGGTTTATTTTTTATGGGCTTTATGCTGATTTGGTTTTTATTCTACGCCCTTTTAGTGGCATTTATTATTTTCTCCATTGTTTTTTGGGTAATAATGCTGGTGGATGTGGCTAAGCGCGATTTCAAGGACGAAAATGAAAGAACCACCTGGATATTGGTGGTTGCCTTGGCCGGGGTTATCGGTGCCCTTGTTTATTATTTTATGATCAAGAAAAAGGAAGACGATAAAAAGAAATCCAAAACTTCAAAAAAATAAATTATATCTTGCAAATTGGAGGAGTTTGTAATTTGTGAAGATTCTTATCAATCATTTTCTCAACTTTTAATATTCTGGCCTGAGTAAATTTACTCAGGTCTTCTTTTTGCTCCATGGCTTCCAAAATTTTATCAAGTTCCCGGTAAGCAATGCCCAATTCCTTTTCATCCTCCTGGCCCAGCCATAAACCGGCTGTGGGCGGCCTAGAAATAATCTTTTTTGGCACGCCTAAATATTTTGCCAAACCAATTACTTCGGTTTTATATAAATCACCGATTGGCAAAATATCTGTTGCCCCGTCTCCATATTTTGTAAAATAGCCGATTAGTAATTCAGTTTTATTTCCTGTTCCCAAAACCATTCCTCCTGTTTCATTGGCAGCCCCGTATAAAATGCACATTCTCACTCTGGCAGTTAAATTGCCCGCGGAAAGCCTGTCCCTGAATAAAGGAGTATTTTTTTTAAAAGACTTTATAATTGATTCTATTTTTATTCCTCTATGTCGGATCGTCAAATCCTTAGAAACTAATTTTGCATAATTCAAATCCTCCCTTGAATTAGATTTTGACGGAGTGGAAATGGCAAGGATTTTTTTATGTCCAAGGGCCTTTACGGCTAAATATGCCACCACTGCAGAATCCAAGCCGCCGGACAAGCCCAAGATCGCTTCTCTGTCCCCTATTCTTTCTTTGAGAAACTTAGTAATTTTACCTTCAATTTGTTTATAATTTTTTTTCATATTATTTAAGACCGGTTGATCCAAACCCGCCTTCACCCCTGTCAGTCTCGTTTAATTCTTCAACTTCCTCCACTTCCACCGTCTCTTTCTTTTGAATCAACATTTGCGCGACTTTGGAATGTTTCTCTACTTTAATCGCTTCTTCATCTAAATTAATTACTAATATTTTTAATTCCCCTCTATATCCCTCATCTACTACTCCTGCCATCGTTTTAAGGCCTTGTTTGACCGCCAGGCCACTTTTATCCCACACCAAACCCACATGGCCTTCTGGTACGGCAATTTTTATCCCTGTGGAGAACAAATACCGTTCTCCCGGCTTCAATGTATATTCCTCATTTACAAAAATATCCATCCCGGCATCGCCCGGCAAAGCAAAAGCTGGTAATTTTGCGTCTTTATCTATTTTTTGTACTAATAATTTCATCAATATTATTATAAACTTCTTCTATGGGTTTATTAGAATCAATTTTATACCAATTTTTCTCTGATTTTAGTAACTTTAAAAATCCAGATCTTACTTTTTTATGAAACTCTAATTTTTCTTTATCAATCCTGGTTAGTGTCTGTTTTTTATCTTTTATCCTTCTGGCCAGCCCAATTTTAGGATCAACATCAAGATATAAAACCATATCAGGATCCACTCCAAATCTTACAAACTCATCCATCTTTTTAATAAATTTTAGATCAGCAACTTTTCTGGCATAAACCTGGTAAGCAATGGTTGAACCGGAAAATCTGTCGCAAAGCACGATCTGCCCCCTTTTCAGGGCCGGCAATATCTTCTCCTCCATGTGCTGGGCCCGGGAAGCCAAAAATAAAAAAAGTTCTGTCCGTTCGTGAACTTTTTCTCCATCTTCATATAAAATAATATCTCTGATTTTATCCGCAATTTTTGTACCACCCGGTTCATGAGTAATCATCACTTTTTTGCCTTGTTTCTTTAATATCTTTTTTGCGTGCCTAACACCATAAGTCTTGCCCGACCCTTCTCCGCCTTCAAATACTATTAGTGTTCCTCTCATTATACTTTTGATCTTAATTCCGCCCCCTCAATATTCTCCCATTTACCGCAGCTCATGTCGCCTTCCCAGCAAATCTTTTCTGTTTCGCAGGTTGGTCCGGCAAATTCAAAAATTGTCGGTGCCACCTTCTTCACCTCTTGGAGCATGGCCTGGGCCAAAAGCCTGATTTCCCATTGAGCCCGAGTGCAAAGCCGTTTTTCCAAAAAATTCATTAAAGACCGGGCATTGAAAGTCGCCACAATCTTGGTCTCGGCCGCATTCGGCAATAAATACCGGGCATCTTCTTTATCTACGCCCATTCCAATTAATTTCTTATATGTTTCATGATCTCTTTTAATACTATCTTCATACATCTTCAATGCTTCTTCATTTTTTTTAATCTTTGGCGGAATTATATAATCCAGCTCACCTTTTTCTTCTACATATCTTTGGGATTGTTGTGAATATGAAGCAATTCTGTGGCGCACTAACTGGTGCGTAGCTGCCCGGGAAACCCCTTCAATAGCAAATGTAAAACTGGCATGTTCGATTGTAGACGTGTGTCCGGAAGCAATAATTTGTTTAATCAGCCGCTTTCTCAGCTCTTCCTTTGTCTTTTCCTTCAATTCTTCGCCTCCTTTATTTGAATAACACTGCCTAATAGCTGCCACCACGGTTTCTTCAGCGTCTTGAGTATGTGAAATTAATGATACCTTTAATTTTGACTCTGGCATTAAATTTTATTTAATATTTCTTCTACTTTATTATACAACTCTTCATAAGATCCGTCATTTTCTATTTTAAACTCGGCCTTTTCCCCGATTTCCTTAATCAAAATCTCAGTCGGACCTTCTTCCATTTTTTTAAATTCTTCAAAAGTGGTTTCTTCTTCGCCTTCTTTTTCACCCCTGGTCCTGGTCCTGTTAAATCTATTTTCTAAAGTTGCGGTTACATAAACGAGGTGAAAACCAGGCAAACTCTTTAAAATATTATATTCCTCCCAATACCTTATTCCATCTACCACAGCCCTCTCAACTTTCTCTGTCTCAATATCTTTCTTTAATACATGTCCTAATATTTCCGGCCCGAATTTTTCCCTTAATGCCAAGGCAACATCGATTAAATTTTGCCTTGTTTTTGGTAGATATAAACGCTCTGCAATATCATCCAATATTTTAGAAAACCGATAATGCTTAAAATTTTTATTTTCCACTAAATAATCAGAAACCGTTCCTTTGCCGGATAATTTCTCCCCAGTTAAACCTAATATTACTCCCATGATTATTTTTCCTCCAAATTAACTTCTCCTTCATTTTTTCTCTCTTCGATATCTTTTTTGAAAAGCTCACAAACTTGTTCATTCCAGGCATCATCCGGATCATAAAAATCCACTTCAATTCCGGCTTTTTCCAAATAATCCATAACTACGTTATTTCTATAAATCTTTCCAATCACAACTCGTTTTACACGAGCGGCCACAATATATTTTGTACAATGTATGCAAGGACTATAAAGGGTATATAGAGTTGAGCCTTCAGTTGAAGTGCCACCTATTACGGCTGCCTGCAATAAAGCATTATGCTCGGCATGTATTGTGCGGACGCAATGGCCGTCTTCTTTTAAATGGCCGGCATCATCACAATGCGGCAATCCCGGAGGAGAGCCGTTATATCCGGTAGAGATAATGCGATTATCTTTTACCAAAACAGCGCCGGCGTGCAATCTGTCGCAGGTGGAACGGGCGGCAACTATGCGGCAGACCGCCATAAAATAATCGTCCCAGGATGGTCTTTTATTTTTCTTATCCTCCGCCATATGTTAAATATTAACTTTTATGCTCGGACCTTGTGAAGTACATAAAACCACGCTTTTTACATAAGTACCTTTAGATTTGGTTGGCTTGGCCTTATTTACGGCTTCCATGAAAGCCTTAATGTTTTCCAGTAAATCTTTATCTTCAAAAGATAATTTTCCGACTAATTGATGCAAATTGGCTGAATCGTCATTTTTAAAGGTAACTTTGCCTTTTTTTAATTCCTCAATAATAGGTCCGATGTTCGGGCCGATTGTTCCGGTTTTTGGATTTGGCATTAGTCCTTTTTGTCCTAAAATTTTAGCAATCGGACCGATCTTTTTCATCATGTCCGGCGTTGCTACAGCTACATCAAAATCAACCTTTTGAGTCGCTTTAATATTTTCAATATCGCTCTCACCGCCAACAATATCTGCTCCGGCTTTCTTGGCTTCATCTTCTTTTTCCGGGCTTACAAAAGCCATGATTTTAACGGCTTTTCCCGTACCCTTAGGCAACACTACCTGTCCTCTGACAAGCTGTTCGCCTTTTTTTGGATCAATCCCCAAACGAACATGAATTTCCACTCCCTGATCGAATTTTACTTTATCTTCCTTAATTAGTTTTAAGGCTTCTTCCAATGAATACTTTTTGGACTTGTCAATTTTGTCCAAAGCTAATTTGTAACGCTTGCTTCTTTTCATAATATTAAATATTGCGTGGTCCCAATGAACTAGCAACCGCTAGCTCTCCCACTTTATTAGTTTATTTTTCTATCGTGATTCCCATTTGCCTGGCTGTACCTTCGATAATCTTCATGGCTGCTTCAATGTTGAAAGCATTCAAGTCCGGCATTTTAATTTCCGCAATTTCTTTAACCTGGGCCTGGGTTATGGAACCCACTTTTTCCGTAAGTGGCTTGCCTGAACCTTTTTTTAACTTGGCCGCTTTTTTAATTAATTCTGCAGCCGGCGGAGTTTTGATTATAAAATCATATGATCTGTCTTCATAAACTGTGATCACCACCGGTAATACATCCCCTCCCTTATCTTTTGTTTCATCATTAAATTTTTGACAGAATTCCTGGATATTCAAACCATGCTGGCCAAGGGCTGGTCCCACTGGCGGAGCCGGATTTGCCTTGCCTGCAGGAATTTGTAATTTAATTTGAGTCTTTACTTCTTTTGCCATAATTATAACTTTTTAATTTGTAATGAATCTAATTCCACGGGCGTTTCCCGGCCAAACATGGAAACCATAACTTTAACCTTGCCTCTTTCCTCATCAATATCAGATACCTTGCCTTCCATATCTTTAAAGGGACCGTCAATAATGCTGACCGGATCATTGGTTTTAAAATCAATTTTGAAAGTTGGCTCTTCAATACCCATCCTCTTTTGAAGATTTTTTACCTCATCTTCCGAAATCGGAGTCGGGGTTGTGCCTGACCCTACAAAACCAGTCACATTCGGGGTATTTCTAACAACATACCAGGAATCATCAGTTACGATCATTTCGACCAAGACATACCCGGGAAAAATCTTTTCCGTCACAATTTTTCGCTTGCCATTTTTAATTTTTATCTTTTTCTCAGTTGGCACCAATACATTAAAAATTTTATCTTCCATATCCATGGGTTCTATTCTCTGCATCAGATTCTGAGTAACATTTTCTTCATAACCGGAATATG
>JBDRCS010000044.1:0-23313 GCA_043821615.1 Patescibacteria group bacterium | reverse complement strand
AAACTTGGCTTTTTTTACCCAAACTGCCTTTTTTAAATCTTCAAGAGTTTGATAAATTAATAAATCTGCTCCGATTTGTTTTTCTATTTCCTTAATACTTTTTTTGGAGGCAATCAATTCAGCAAAAGTGGGCATATCAATTCCATAAGGACAAGTGCCGATAACCGGCGGCGAAGCAATTGCAAAATAAACTTTTCTGGCTCCGGCTTCCCTTAACATTTTAATAATCTCGCGTGAAGTGTTTCCTCTGACAATGGAATCATCAATTAATAAAATATTTTTTCGCTTTATCTCTAAGGGCTGGGGATTTAATTTATATTTAACGCTCTTCTGCCTTCTTCCCTGGCCAGGCATAATAAATGTCCTGCCGATAAAATGATTTTTCACCAGGCCTTCCCTGTATTTCACTCCTAATTCATGAGCGCAGGCTAAAGCTGCCGTATTTGAAGTAGAAGGCGCCGGAATAACCACGTCAATATCAAGTTCCTCATCCAAGGACTTTATTCTCTGCGCCAGCATTTCTCCCATTCTTAATCTGGCCTTGTAAACGGAAATATTGTTTTCAATACTGTCTGGCCTGGCAAAATAAATATATTCAAATATACAAGGATGAGATTTGCTTGGAGAAACCTGCTTTTTGTGGAGCTCCCTGTTTTTATCAATGAAAATGCATTCGCCCGGCTCGACATCATCAATATAATCAACTCCAAGCATATTAAACATGACTGATTCAGAAGCAAAGACATAATCTCTTTTTTTGCCTTTGCCTCTGGAACCGTAAATCAGCGGCCTGATTCCATAAGGATCGCGGAAAGCAAACATGCCATGGCCGGCAATGAACCCCACTACCGAATAAGCCCCTTTACATCTTTTAAATACCCCTTGGACTGCTTTGTATACTTGGGATTGAATTGATCCGTTTTTTTTATGTTTTCTCATTTCTTCCGAAAACACAGCCAAAATAACTTCTACATCACATCCGGAATCAATTACTCTGAGATCTTTTTTAAACAGTTCCGCTTTTAAAGCCGTGTAATTAGTAAGATTGCCATTATGCACCATGCTAATGCCATAAGGTGAATGCGTAATAAACGGCTGCGCATCTTCCACTCCGCCAGCTCCCACCGTGGCATAGCGGATATGGCCGATCCCCACCGGTCCGGTCAGCCTTCTCATGTTGCGATTATCAAATACATCCCTCACAAAGCCTTTTCCTTTTTTCAGGTGAAAACGGCTATTGTAGGTACAAATTCCGCAAGCATCATGGCCGCGATGCTGTAAGGTAATTAAGCCGTCATAAATCTCCTGACTAACATGGTAATTGTCGTCCTTTGAATAAATTCCAAATACTCCACACATATATATTTATTTAATCCAATTAACTATTTGTTCAGATAGCCCGTAATAATTTTCCGGCTTTAGCTTTTTTAATTTTGTTTTTTCAGCTGACGGAATATCAAGCGTGTCTACAAATTCATAAATTGTCTCCATGGTCACTTCTTTGCCTTTGGTAAGCTCTTTTAATTTTTCATAGGGCTCATCAACCCCCGCTTTTCTCATCACCACCTGAATAGCTTCAGCCAATACTTCCGGATTATCATTTATTTCATCTACCATCTTTTGTTTATTGACCTCTATTTTGTTTAAACCAGCAACTGTCGATTTTATTCCCAATAAACTGTGCGCCACGGCCATGCCCTGATTTCTAAGCACGGTTGAATCAGATAAATCGCGTTGCATTCTCGACTTCATTAATTTGTCACTTAAAAATGCCAGATAAGTATTGGCAATTTGTAAATTACCTTCTGAATTTTCAAAATTTATAGGATTTGTCTTGTGTGGCATTGTGGAAGAGCCGACTTCTCCTTTTTTTGACTTTTGAGACAGTAAATCCCTGGAAATATACATCCACATGTCTTGATCAAAATCCAGAATAATATTATTAATTCTCCTCAGAGTGTCATACATTTCTGCGGCGGAATCATGAGATTCTATCTGGGTTGTAAATAAATTTTGTTCCAGTTCCAGACTCTGAATCAGATGTTTGCTTAAAAAAGGCCAATTTACATCCGGATAAGCCGCCTTGTGAGCGGCCCAATTTCCTGTAGCGCCGTTAAACTTTCCTAATAACCTGATATTTCTTAAAATATTTTCTTGCCTTCTTAATCTAGCCACAAACACAGCCAGTTCTTTTCCAAAAGTAGTGGGCGTGGCTGGCTGGCCATGAGTTCGGGAAAGCATGGCCGCTTTCTTATATTTTCTTGCCTTAACTAATAATTTTTTGATTAAATCTTCCAAAACAGGAACATAGACATTATTTACTCCTTTTTTAAGCATTAAAGAATAAGCCAAATTATTCACATCTTCACTGGTCAAACAAAAATGAATAAATTCAGTGCTTTTTTTAAGCCTGGGAAGGCGAGAATTTTTAATCTTATCTTTAATGAAATATTCTACTGCCTTCATGTCGTGCTTGGTCACCTTTTCAAAGTCTTTTATCTTTTCAACATCAGCCGTGGAAAATTTTAAGTAAATATTCTCTAAAAATTTCCTTTCTTGCGGTGTAAACCGTTTTAGCTCCTTAATCTTTGATTCATTAGACAAGGCTATTAAATAAAAAATCTCAACTTTAGTTCGGTAATAAAAAAGCGCCTTTTCTGAAAAATAATCGGCCAACTTTTCCAATTGGCCTCGATATCTTCCGTCAATAGGCGAAATCGCTAAATATTCTGAATTTTTGTCCATTTATTTAAAATTTATTAATTAGGACCTTAAAATTATAACAAGAATAAAATAAATTGTCTATACAATTTGACAAAAAGGCATAGCCGTGCTAATGTTATTTTGTACTAACCGAGTTAATAACTATTCCGTCCCTAGCAGGGCGGTCTTTTTATTATAAATCTAAAATCTTTTTTGCTCCCAAGGCTGCGTTCTTTGGATCAATCACCGTCAGCACTGGAGTGTTGGAAGGCATTTGCAGGGTAGAATTGATATTCACGGCAAAATCATCCTTGTCTTGAAATGGCGGGCAGGCAATCACCGGAAACTTGGTGTTAGCCGCACAGAAACCCGATAAGGCGTTGCTTCTGCCAGCAATAGTGATATAAACAATTTTATCATCACCCTTTTCATTATCTTCTAAAATTGCCAAAACCTCTTTTGGTTGCTTGTGGGCTGAAGCCACATTTTCTTCAAACTCAACTTTCAAATTTGAAAGCTCGTCTGTAATTTTCTTTACAAAATCTTTATCTGACTCTGATCCCATGATTATTACTACTTTGTTTCCGCCATAAGCGGATCCGCCTTTGGCGGACATATTTTTTTTCATATTATTTTATATTAATTATTAATTAAATATCCTTCAAATTATCTTGAATTCTCTCTTGAATGTTTTTTCCCTCTTCCGGAAACTTAAATTTCAAGCCAGTAATCTTTTCATATAAAGTAATATATCTGTAAGCCAGTTCTACTATTAATTCATCTGGTGCTTTAGGTAACACTTCATCCTTATAAGGATCACAATTTTCTTTAAACCAGAGTCTTAAAAACTCTTTATCAATATTATCTGGCTCTTTACCCTCTGCGATATTACCTTCATAAGTTTCAGCCAGCCAATATCGGGAAGAATCTGGCGTGTGAATTTCATCAATCAATAATAAATTACCATCTTCATCTTCACCAAACTCATATTTAGTGTCCACCAATATCATGCCATTTTTTTTAGCCAGCTCCATGCCTCTTTGAAAAACCTCCAAAGCTTTAACTTTAATGGTCTCCCATTTTTCTTCCGGCACTTCGCATCGTCTCGGCACATCATTAATTTCAATATTCTCATCGTGTTCATCTTTGGTAGTTGGCGTAATAATTGGCGTTTCAAACTTTGTATTTTTCATCATGCCGTCCGGCACAACATTACCGCCCAAATTTCTTTCACCTTTTTCATACAATGTCCAGGCCGAAGTCTCTGTGGAACCGGTCAGATAACCTCTCACCACAACTTCAACCGGAAACACCTTGCACTTTTTTCCTACTGTCACATTTGGGTCTGGCACACTAATAACATGATTAGGAATAATATCCTTAGTCTGCTCAAACCACCAGGCGCTTACCTCATTTAAAACCTGCCCCTTAAAAGGCACCAAAGCCAAAACCCGGTCAAAAGCCGATTGACGGTCCGTGGTTATGAACACCATCTTGTCCCCGGCATCATAAATATCCCTTACTTTTCCTTCTAATTTTTTTCCAATGCCTTCCAAATTGGTTTCTGATATGCAATTATTCAAATTTGCTTGAATAATTTTTTTCCAGCCATTGCTGGATCCAGCCTTTGGCTGGATGTATTCTTGTTCGTTCATATATTTAATATTTTTTACACTCTTGTGAAAACGGATTATAGAAAATATTTGTGTCTAAAACTTTTTGATAAATCTCTTCCCTTTTCTTAGCGTCGTCTTCATTAATTTTAATCTGCCAAATTACGGATTTTTTAATATCTACCAGCTCCTTAAAGCCAAGCCTGTTCTTTAAAGTATTGAGCTTGCTCTTGCCTACATAATCATTTTGATAAGCCACTTTAATATTATAGACCTTATCGCTCTTTTCTAATTTATCAACTACTAATTCTTTATTAGTATTCAATAACTCGTCAGTTTTAATTATTCTATCTTTCAAATCCTTAACATCAGCCACGTTATTGGAATAACAAACCTCCCAATGGGTTTTTCGTTCTACATCTACATTCTCAAAACCAGCATTCTTTAAAGCGGTTGCCACTGTGCGGGCTTCATTATCAGTAATAATTAAATCTACTGCCAGTCCCAGACAATTTTTAGGCAATTGATATTGCTTTATATCTCTCTTAAACGGATCTGCCTTTAAAACAAAATTCTTCGCGTTATTCGCGTTATTCGTATTTTCGCGATCCAAATACTGAGCTAAACTATTAAAGATCCCCATGCCTTCCGGAGAGTTCTCTGGATGCGGCATCAGAGCCATTACATTCCCGGTCGGATTACAAATACCTACAATACCATCCTGGGCTCCGGATGGATTTACCGGAAACTCGTCTTTTTCATTACCTTCCGCATCGCAATATTTAAAAATAACCTGGCCGTTCTTTTTCATCTGCTCATACACCTTGGCATCAAGCACAAATCTGCCTTCGCCGTTAGCGACTGGCACGCGGGCATACTCACCTTCCTTTATGGCAATGTTAAACACGGTTCTGCCCGGCTTGGCCACGTTCTTGATATGAACCCAGTCATTAAAAAAACCGGTTCCTAATATTTTACTTTCCCGGACTCGAATATTTTCTGCCATGGCTCCGCCCAGCTGATAATTTGGCAGACCCGGCACCATGCCTGTCTCCATCAATATCTGACAACCGTTGCAAATACCGAGCACCGGCTTTCCTTTTTCTGCCTCCTGCTTCAAAGTGTTCATTAACGGATCAAGTGAGGCAATCACTCCGGCTCGGGACCGGTCTTCATAAGAAAATCCGCCCGGAATCACAAAGCCGTCATAACCCTCTAAATCTTTATGGTCTCTGTTCCATCGAAAAATCACGCCTTCAAGTCCGGCATAATCAACATACCGCTTGGCTTCATATTCACGGTTAATTCCCGGAAATTGTATGATGGCTATTTTTTTATTCATGATTATTTAATTATTACCTGGCCACTACCAGATGATATTTTTCCAATCCAATTAAATTTAAAATCAGGAAATTTGCTTAACACATTTTCTACATTGCCTTCATCTTCCGGCGCTACTATCAATACCATGCCTACCCCCATATTAAAAGCTTTATACATATCCTCTTCCGGAACATCGCCTTTCTTTTGAATAAGATTAAATATTTCCGGAACTTCCCAGGAACCCTTATCAATTTCCATGTCCATGTCATTCGGAAGAATCCTGGAGATATTCCCTTTTAAGCCCCCGCCTGTAATATGAGCTATTCCCTTAATCGGCCACTCCTTTAATATTTTCAAAACTGGTTTTGTATAGTTTAAATGTGGTTCAAGTAACATCTTTAAAACTTTTTCGTCTTTTCCATATTTTTTAAGCAAAACATTTCTCGCCAAAGTATAACCATTGGTATGCAAACCATTTGAGCGCAGGCCAATCACCAGATCGCCATCTTTAATTTGGCTGCCGTCTATAATATTTTCTTTTTCCACCACACCCACAATTGTGCCCACAATATCCCATTGCCCTTTGCCATACACGCCCGGCATCTCCGCTGTTTCACCTCCCACTAATGAAAGCCCGACTTCCTGGCAGGCCTCAGCCATGCCTTTTACAATGTCAGCTATTTGTTCGGTGTCCAACTTGCTGGTGGCTACATAATCCAAAAATGTTAGTGGCTTTGCTCCCTGGCATAAAATGTCATTACAAGAATGATTCACGATATCTTTGCCCACCGTATCCCATTTGCCCAACAGTTTGGCAATTTCCGTTTTTGTACCGACGCCATCTATGCTTTGCACCAAAACCGGCTCTTTATATTCGGCCCTTACCTTGGTCAGGTCAAACAAACTTCCAAAAGCACCAATATTTGCCATCACAGAATTAGAATGGGTAGCCTTGGCTAATTTCTTAATTTTATTTACCACTTCTTCGCCAGCTTCAATATCCACACCAGCTTTTTTATAACTATCTTTTTTCATATTATTAAAACTTATCTCTTAATGAATTTGCCCAAACATTTGCGATTGCAGGAACGGTCAGACCAATAATTTCTTCTTCTCCGTTTCGAATATTAAATTCACCATGATCTTTAGTGTCGCCGATTCTAAAAATCTTCAAACCATTCTTTTGAAAAAGTTCCAATAGTCTGGCTTCATTCCCATAAGTCACCTCCACCACAAAGCCACCGGTTTCAGAAAATAATTTTTGGGCATAGCTTAAATTTTCATCAGGAATTTTTTCAATATTCACATCAATGCCGATTTTGCCTTCAGCCCGGCCGCCAAAACACATTTCCGCCAAGGTCACGGCCAGTCCTCCGTCGGAAATATCGTGCGCTGTCAGTACCAAGCCCGCATCTATTGCATCAGTTAAAGCAAAAATTTCTTTCTCTACGATCTTAAAATCCGGCTTAGGCAAATTTGCCCCCAACTCTCCGCTGATATCATAATAAACTGATCCACCCATTTCATTTTTACGCGGGCCAATCAGGTAAACTGCATTTCCTGGGCTCACAAAATCCATGGACACGGCCTTTTCATAATCATCCAGTTTGCCCAGGCAGGCAATGATCGCACACGGATCAATGGCGCCATCTTTGGACTGGTTGTACAAGGAGACATTTCCGGAAATAATCGGCACTGGTGATCCGCCAAAACCTTTCAAATGAATATTACTGGCCGCCTCAGCCACGCCTTTTACGCCTTCCACAAACTGCCACATCTGGTCCGGCTTTTCCGGGTTGCCATAATTCAAACAATCAGTTAAGGCCCAGGGCTTGGCTCCCACGGCTGCCACGTTTCGCATCGCTTCCACCACCGCATTTACGCCCTGCCAATACGGATCAATTCTCCCAAATTTTGGATTACCGTCCACAGATAAGGCCATTCCCACCTTGGAACCCAGGTCCATAAGCGGTGCCATCACGCCGGCATCTGCCTCTCCGCTCTCCAAAACAGTAAAGCCCTGCACATGTTTATCGTAATTTTCATAAACACATCTTCGGCTGGCTACATTTTCATGACCCAATATTTTCATAAACATATCATTATAGCTTTCCGGTTCAGCCACTTTCGGTTCCTTTAACTTTTTATCAACTTTTTTCAGTTTTCTTTTATAAACCAGGCCGGCCGTAATGTCTTCCGGCATGGAATCTATAATTTTCTCGCCTTTCCAATATACTTCATAGCTTCCCCTTTTAACCGTGCCGATTATTGACGCCATCGCCCCTTCAGACACGTGCGGCAAATCCCACTTCTCGTTGTAGTGTTTCAAAATTATTTTCGCCACTTCCGGTTCAGCTACCCACATAAATCTTTCCTGAGTTTCTGAAGATAAATAAATAAACGGTTCCAGCCCTTCCATGCCCAAATGAACTTTATCCAGCTCAATTTTAGCGCCATAGCCGGCCGCTTCAGCCAGCTCTACGGAAGCGCATAATATTCCACCGGCTCCCAGATCTTTAAACCCAACCTTGCCCATTAAATCTTTCTTTTTCAAAAAACCAATTAAGTCCAGAGTGGATTCCAATAAATGCCTTTCCAAGAAAGCATTGGGCTCCTGCACC
Organism: Patescibacteria group bacterium; assembly: GCA_043821615.1. Taxonomy (GTDB): domain Bacteria; phylum Patescibacteriota; class Patescibacteriia; order UBA9570; family JAHJKD01; genus JBDRCS01. The sequence goes on along the minus strand of JBDRCS010000044.1, from coordinate 15,053 downwards.
GCTCCCTTGTTCTGCTCTTTCTTGTCTTCTTCCAGCTCGATCGAGGCAAAAGCCGCTCCGCCAAATCCGGAATTATCCGTTGGCTTCCCCACCAGCACAAATTCATAGCCTTCGCTGTTAGCCGGCGCCTCAGAATGAATAATGTCTTTTTCCTTTATTATGCCCAGGGCTGCCACATTTACCAGGCAATTAGAGTTGAATGATTCATTATAATAAACATCGCCGGCCAAATTTGCGATTCCCAGGGGATTGCCATAGCCGGCAATGCCGGACACGACTCTTTCATGCAACCATTTGGCTTTCTCTGTTTTTATGTCTCCAAATCTAAGCGGATCAGCCGTAGCAATCACTTTCGCTCCCATACAAGCAATGTCGCGTACAATGCCGCCTACGCCCGTAGCTGCGCCTTCGTACGGCACAATCTGGGAAGGATGGTTATGAGATTCATGCCCCATTACAATGCCGTACTTTTCCCCTTCAATTTCATCTATCTCAATAATACCGGCGTCTTCCTTTGGCCCCAACAAAACATTAGGCGCCTTAGTAGGCAACATTTTTAAATATTCCTTGCTTGATCTGTAAGAGGTATGCTCTGACCCTTCAATGCCATAAGCCACCAGCTCACACAAAGTCGGTTCTCTTTTTAAAACTTCTTTTTGCACTCTTTTAGCTTCATCCACCGTCAGAGTAATTTTATACTTATCTAAAATCTCCTGGATTTCTTTTTCCGATAATTTCGTTAAATTAAATTTTTCTACTGCCATATTTATATTTCGATTGTCATTTTTCTGTCCGGACCCACGGAAACCATTTCAATTGGCGCACCCATTTCAGTTTCTAAAAATTTCAAATATTTTTTCATGTTCACCGGCAGGGCGGCATAGCCTTTTTTAATAATTGCCTTGAAGTCGTCTTCATCCAGATCTTTCCAGCCGTCAAACTGCGTATAAACAGGCTTACATTTTCTAAAAAAATCCAAGTCTGCGGGCAGTTCATTAATCTTGGTGCTTTTATATTTATAAGAAGTGCAGACCGGTATTTTTTTAAGCCCGCCTAAAATATCAATTTTAGTCACGGCCAAACCGGTAAATCCGTTTATTCTTTGGGAATACCTTAGCTGCACCATGTCCAGCCAGCCAATTCTTCTGGGCCGGCCCGTGGTGGTGCCGAATTCCTGGCCTCGATCCTGCAAATATTTAGATTTGGATCCGAATATTTCCGTAGGCAAAGGCGAATCGCCCACGCGAGAAGTATAAGCTTTCACCACTCCTAAAATTCTATCAATTTTTACCGGTGAAATTCCCGCGCCCACGCAAGCTCCGCCCGCCGTGGTATTGGAAGAAGTGGTATGCGGATACGCTCCAAAATCATTATCAAGCATGGTACCCTGAGCCCCTTCCAGCATTATTTTTTTACCATTATCAATCGCTTTGTTAATTTCATAGGAAACATCTCCTACATAAGGCTTCAATCTTTGTCCGAATTCCAGATAGGCTTTCAAGATTTGATTTTTATTCAAGTCAATGTCCGCCTTATACAATTTTTCTAAAGTTTGTTTTTTAAGCTCAAATAATTTATTAAATTTCTCCTTAAAAATTTGCTTGTTCATCAGGTCAATCATTCTGATTCCGGAACGCTCTGCCTTGTCTGCATAGCAGGGGCCGATTCCCCTTCTGGTGGTGCCGGCACCAAGATTGCCCTTGTATTCATCAATCATGCCGTCCATTAAAATATGAAAAGGGAAAATAATATGCGCCCTCTCGGAAATAAGCATGTTCAGCTTCATGCCTTTGGCTTCCAGGTTGTCAATTTCCGTTATTAAAATTTCCGGATCAATTACCATGCCATTCCCAAGACAAATTATTTTATCTTCATGCAAAACTCCGGAAGGAATAAGATGCAATTTATAAACTTCACCCTCTACCACCAAGGTGTGGCCGGCATTATTGCCTCCTTGAAATCGCACCACATAATCTACTAGGTTACCATAATAGTCAGCAATTTTTCCTTTGCCTTCATCTCCCCATTGCGATCCTAAAATTATTAATGTTTGCCATGATTTTTTTGATTTTTTTACCATATAAATAATTTAAAATTTATAATATTCGTTACATTCGCGTTATTCGCGATCCAATCGCTCCGCACAAATAACCGTATTCTCAATCAGCTTAGCTACAGTTAACGGGCCAACGCCTCCCGGAGTCGGGGTGATCACACTTGCCTTTTTTGAAACTGTAGGAAAATCAACATCACCATACATCTTGCCTTTTACAAAACATACGCCAGCATCCACAACCACTACGCCTTTTTTTACCATGTTACCTTTGATCAATTTATGAACGCCCACGCCTGTCATAATCACATCCGCATTTTGAGTATATTCTTTAAGGTTGGGTGTAAAATAATTGCACACAGACACAGTTGCTTCTTCGTTCATCAACATATTAGCTAAAGGTTTTCCTACTAAAGCACCAGCCCCTACCACGCACACTCTTTTTCCTTTTAGATTAACTTTATATTTTTTCAATATTTCCATCATACCATCTGGTGTTGGCGGTTTAATTTTAGCTGAACCTGTTACTAATTTTCCTAAATTTGTCTGAGTAAGACAGTCCACATCGATGGCAGGATCAATGGTTTCCAACACTTTTCCCACGTTCATTTTCTGAGGAAGAGGCAATTGAACAATCAAACCAGTTAAACCGACTGATTTTCTTTGTAATTTCTTTAATTCTTCAATCAACTTTTTCTCTGAAATACTGGCTGGATATGTCTTTAACAGGAATTTTACACCAATTTTCTCGGCTGCTTGGCCTTTTTTCTTTACATATGTCTGAGAAGGTTTATCTTCACCAACTAAAACAACACCCAATTTAGGTGCTATGCCTTTTTTCTCTAAAAATTTCACTTTTTTTTCAAGCTTTCTATATATACCCTCTGCAATTACTTTTCCTTGTGCAATTTTGACCATTTTTTAGCTAATTTATGCTTATATAATAATCTTGAACCTTGTATATTTTACCAAAATACATTAGCCATGGCAAGTGAAAATAGACAATTTTTACCCTTCTTGTCATAATGAAATAAATCACCTATAATATCAGTTAATAATTATTTACTTATTCATATGGATAAACAAGATAAAATGCCAAAAGGTCTAACTTTCGACGATGTTCTCTTAATTCCCCAAAAATCAGATGTTTTACCGAAAGACGTTAACCTCACCACTAAACTTCATATCCATAAATTAGAAATTCCTCTGATGTCTTCCCCGATGGACACGGTTACCGAGGCCGACATGGCCATTGCCATGGGTAAAGAAGGCGGTCTTGGCGTAATCCATAAAAATATGACCAATGCCAAGCAGGTTGAAGAAGTAAAAAAAGTAAAACAAAAGGGCTTTCCCGTGGCAGCCGCTGTTTCCGTAGGCGACAAGGCCTTTAAGCGCTGTGAAGAATTAGTAGAAGCCAGAGTTGATATTCTCATAGTAGACAGCGCCCACGGCCATTCCAAAGGCGTATTAGATATGGTAGCCAGGCTTAAAAAAGAATTTCCCAAAGTCACGATTGTTGGCGGAAATGTAGCCACCCGCGAAGCCACCCGCGATCTCATTAAAGCCGGTGCTGATGCCATTAAGGTCGGCATTGGTCCGGGCTCTATTTGTACCACTCGGGTGGTAGCCGGCGTTGGCGTTCCCCAGCTGACTGCCATAGAAAACTGCGCTGATGAAGTTCACAAATCCGGCAAAACCCTGATTGCCGACGGTGGCATTAAATATTCCGGTGATATTGTTAAGGCTCTGGCAGCCGGTGCTGATATAGTAATGATGGGTGGCACTTTAGCTGGCACAGATGAAGCTCCGGGTAAAATTATTGAAATCGATGGAAAAAAGTTTAAAGAATATCGGGGCATGGGTTCGATGGAAGCCATGGAAAAAGGCTCTAAAGACAGATATCTTCAGGAATCTGTAAAAGACTCTAAAAAATTAGTACCCGAAGGCATTGTCGGCCGGATTGCTTACAAAGGCACAGTTGACTCTGTAATCTTCCAGCTAGTGGGTGGCCTCCGCGCCGGACTTGGCTATTGCGGCGCTAAAGATATCGAGCAACTTCATGAAAAAGCTGAGTTTATCCAGATCTCCCCGGCCGGCCTCGCAGAATCCCACCCCCACACTCTGGTTGACATCGAATCCGCTCCGAACTATCCTATCAATAAATAAGGTTCTCCCAATAAAAAAAGCCCCCACTTAGGAGGGCTTTTAAATTTTCTATAATATATTCATCATCTTCATCTTCAACCATCAATTATTAGGCATCTTCCGTTTTGGATTTTCTTTTTTCTTTCCCGGCACCTTTCATCATGGTTTCGCTTGGATCAATTTCTCCCTTGATAGACATTTCTCTCAGCCCTTTCATAACCCTACTGGCCCTTTTTGGATTCCCCTGTACAAAATCGCCAATGGCTTCCAAGGTAGCGCCTCCGTTTTCAGTAACACCTTTCATATCCCGGCCAGCCGCGGAAATCAATTCACCTAATTTTCTCACTACTTCAGGATCATCTAATTTTTCCGGAGGGATAATCTCTGCAAAAGCTTTTAGTTCTTCTTTTACTGATAATCCCTTTCCTTCTTTAGCTAGAGCCTCTTTTTTTGTTTCCAATTTTTCTCGCACCGCTCTTATTGGTTCAGCTACCTTTACCAATGGCTTGGCTTCAGGAAAAAATAAAGCAATTGCCTTTAAACCATATTTTCCAATTATTGCCTGATTTTTTGCAATACGGGCATGATCTTCTGGAGATAAAATAAGCCCGTCTGTTCCTGTAATCACTTTCCCGGCATAACGGTCTATGACTCTGGGCAAATCAGTTGTTCCTGGAATATAGGCTCCTAATTCAATTAATTTTCCTGCTCCCCATTTCAATGCTTCCAGCGCTTTTGATTCTTCTTCTATTTTTGCCTGTTCCTGCTGTAATTTTCCCTGCTCTTCTTCTAAATGTTCTTTTGCAGTTTCAAAATTCCCGCTTTCAATAGCCTCGGTATTCCTGGCTTGCCTGGCTGACAAGTCATCTACTTGCATTTGTAGCTTATCCATAAAATCAATAACCTCAGCTTCTTCGGTTAGAATTGGGGGGTCACCAATCACTTCCCCATTCTTCCTTGCTTCACCAAGTTCAGCCTCTCTTCGAGCCCTTGCTTCAGCAATATCAACAACGGCAGCAGGCTCTCTTTCCTGTTCTGGTCCGTCGTTTAATTGTCTTGCTGGTTGTGCTCCACCCATATATTTATTTTAAATTATTAATTAAATTAGCTTCTTCTAATATTTTATTTGTTTCTTTATCAGGCTCTGCCTCGCCTTTGCTTATTGATTCAAATAATTTCACCAGTACGCCTGACGCCTTGTCAGGATGCTTCTCAATAAAATCTCCAATCTTATCCAATTTTTCTCCCACGGTTCCGCCAAAATTTTTGGCAAACTCTTTAATATTTTTTCCCAGTTCAGCTATTTTTTTATGGTCTTTCAAATCATCAAGGCTAATTGCACTGGTCAGCTCTTCCATGGCCCATTTGCCCGAGTCAGCAAAGCTAAGCTCTTTTCCATCTTTCAACGATGTCTCATATTTTTCATTAATATGGTCGGTCGCTGTCCAGACCATTTCCCCTCCGGAAAGCATTGCTTTGGCCCAGCCCGGTAAAAACGGCTTGGCTATTTTTGATAATAAATGCACGGCCCTGGCTTCGTCATGGATCAATTTAATGCGCTCGTCATGGTCAAAAATCAATCCGCCTTTTTCATCGCCGGTAAATTTTCCAATCCTATCCAAGGCCAGCATAAAAGGCGCGGAACCCGTCCAAACGCCGATGCCGATCATTAAGTTATTTCTAAATTTTCTAACCTTTTCTAATCGTTCTTTTTCAGATTCCAGCTTAATTTTCTGATCCTCTATCCTTTGAATGCTGGCACTTTCGGCCACTTCCGCTGAACCTTTGGCTTCCTCGGTAAATCCGCTCTCTTCCACGTCTGCCAATTCCTTGCCCAGCTTTCCCTCACTTTTTAATAAAGCTGCAATTCGCTCATCCAGCTTGGCAATCCCGGTATCTGTATCTAAATAAAAATCCGGCTCTTCGCCAGAATTTTCCAGTTCTACATTAGGTTCTTGCTCTTGGTCTGATGGAACCATAATAAAAAGTATTAATATTAATATAATAATATTAGCATTTTTTTATGGTTTTGTCAACCAAAAAGCCCCTTTTCAGGGGCCTTAGGCTGTCACATATTTCTAGATTTTATAATCTTCTTTCTTTTTCCTTCCGGAAAAACCGGTTCCCACCGGAATCAGCTTTCCAATAATTACATTTTCTTTCAGACCCCTTAATTGATCAATCTTTCCGGTAATAGCCGCATCAATTAATACCTTGGCTGTTTCCTGGAAGGAGGCAGCTGATAAGAAACTATCCGTGGAAAGGGAAGCTTTGGTAATGCCCAGCAGGACATTATCTGCTTTGATCGGATTTCCCTTTTCCTTGGCAATCTTTTCATTGGTTTCCGCCATTTGGTCGGCTGTGATCAATTCCTGAACCACGAATTCAGAATTGCCACTTTCCGTAACCAGGAATCTGGAGAACATCTGCTTTACGATAATCTCCACATGCTTGTCATTTAATTTCTGGCCCTGAGATGAATAGATATATTGGATCTCTTTAATAATATATTTTTGCACGGCTTCTTTGCCTTTGAGCGCATAAAGATTTCTCAGGTCAAGGTTGCCTTCGGAAAGCTGGGTGCCTCTGGTGATTAGGTCCCCTTCAGACACCATAATGCCGTAGCCGACCGGTACCAGGTATTCCGTAATCTCTTCCTTTTCGCCAACCAGCTGCAATTCCTTGTCCGCCATTTTAATAGTGCCGCTAACTTTGGCTTTAATTTCCTTGCCCTCGGCGTCAATCATGATCGGATCATCCTCTTTCACCTTATCCTTGTCTTTCACGACTGGCTTCAGCTTTTTAGTAAGCTTGTAAGTTTCGTCGAAACTCTTCACATGCCTCACTTTAATGACTTTTTGATTGTTGCTTTCAGTAATTTCTTCAACCTGGCCGTCCACCTCGGAAAGCATGGCCGATTTCTTTAAAGGCCTGGCTTCAAAAAGCTCTTCCACTCTGGGCAGACCCTGGGTAATATCAGCCCCGGCCACACCACCAGTATGGAAAGTTCTCATGGTCAGCTGCGTGCCTGGCTCGCCAATACTCTGCGCCGCAATAATGCCCACAGCTGTGCCGTCTTCCACCAGCTTGTTATGTCCCAAATCATAGCCATAGCATTTTTTACAGGCGCCACGTATGGTTTTGCAGCCCAGTAAAGAACGGATAACAACTTTATCCAGCTTTAATTTTGTTAAGGCCGGCAGATCTTCCTCTGTAATAAGATCTCCCTTTTTAAATTTAACTTTCTTGGTTTTCGGATCCAGAATGTCTTCCGCTAAAACCCGGCCTACAATTCTATTCTCAATCGTATCGTTGATCAGCTCGCTTTCCTCGCGGGTGATTTCCAGACCTTCTTTGGTGCCGCAATCATCTTCAATGATCACCACGTCCTGAGACACGTCAATCAAACGGCGGGTAAGATAACCGGCATTAGCAGTTCTCAGGGCCGTATCAGATAGGCCTTTTCTGGCACCATGAGTAGAAGTGAAATATTCCAAGACGTCAAAGCCTTCGGCAAAGTTTGATTTTACCGGCAATTCAATGGTTTCACCGGCCGGGTTAATTACCAGACCTTTCATGCCCATCATCTGGGTAACCTGTCCCCAGGAACCGCGGGCCCCGGAATCAATCATGGCAAAAGCCGAGCCTTTCTTGGTCATGGAATCCTGGCAAGCCTTGGTAACTTCGTCTTTGGCTATGGTCCAGATTTCAATTGCCTTGGCTCTGCGCTCTTCTGCCGTTAAAAGACCCATTTCAAATTGATCGGTAATTTCTGCCACTTTCTTTTCACCGGCTTCTATAATTTTATGTTTTTTCTCTGGTACCAAAGTATCGTCCATGCCCCAGCTCATGCCGGAAATGGTAATAATTTCAATAGCCAGATCTTTTACGTCATCAAGTAGTTTTACTGTCCTGTCCAGATCATTATTGGAAAAGCAGTCGGCAATAATGTCTTTCAGGGCTTTCTTGTCAATTAATTTATTCAGGAATTGCTGGTCTTCAGGTAAAATTCGGTTGAAAATAATTCGGCCGCAACTGGTGGTCAACATTTCACCGTTGTGCCTGACAATAATTTTTGAACCCAGCTCAATTTGTCCGTTGTCCAAAGCCAGTAAAGCCTCTTCCAAACATGAATACCGCTTTACTTCCTTGTCCGGCTTTTCTTCGTCTATAATTTTTGTCATAAAGTAGGCTCCCAGCACAATATCCTGAGAAGGGGTAACCACGGGCTCACCAGTAGCCGGCTTCAGAAGATTCTTGGAGGCCAGCATAATTTCCTTGGCCTCTTTTACAGCGCCTTCAGTTAATGGTACATGCACGGCCATTTGGTCGCCGTCAAAGTCAGCATTAAAAGCCGGGCAGACCAAAGGATGGATCTGAATGGCCTTGCCTTCAATAAGGATGGGCTGAAAAGCCTGGATGCCAAGCCGATGCAGGGTTGGGGCACGGTTTAAAAATACGTAGGCCTTGATAGTAATCTCTTCCAAAATATCCCAGACTTCAGGCCGGTCACTTTCAATGAACCGGTTGGCTGACCTTACATTATATACATATTCCCTGGCAATCAATTTGGAAATGACGAACGGCCGGAATAATTCCAAAGCCATTTTCTTGGGAATGCCGCATTGATAAAGTTTAAGATGCGGACCAACCACGATTACGGAACGGCCGGAATAATCCACGCGCTTGCCCAGAAGATTTTGTCTGAATCTGCCTTGTTTGCCTTTGAGCATGTCTGCCAAAGACTTAAGCATTCTTTTTTGTCCGGTAGAAGCGGTGACCGTCTTTCCGTGGCGGGCACTGTTGTCAATTAAGGCGTCAACCGCCTCCTGCAACATTCTTTTTTCATTTCTTTGGATAACTTCCGGTGCATTCAACTCCTTTAATCTTTTCAAACGATTGTTTCTGTTAATCACTCGCCTGTAAAGATCGTTCAGATCACTCGCCGCAAATCTGCCACCGTCCAATTGCACCATCGGCCTCAAGTCCGGCGGAATCACCGGCACAGTTGATAAAACCATCCAATCGGCCCTGATTTCATTTTTCTTCAAGTTTCTTAATAATTTTAAGCGGCGAATCAACCGGTATTTTACATTTTGAGAAGCGCCTTCCATTTCCTTTTCAATATCTTTAATCAGATCATCAACATTAATTTCCTTAAGTAGGTCATGAACTGCCTCAGCGCCGATAGAAGCTTCAAACACATGGCCGTACTTAAGAGACAGGTCCTGATATTTATTTTCCGAAATAATCTGCAATGGTTTTAATTCCTTGAGCTCGGATTTTGCCAAAGCCACGGCATCGTCCAGGTCTTTTATTTTTTCATCGCGCATAATCGAGGCGTTGATCAGTTCCTGCTCAAATTCTTCGCTCACTTTTTTCTTGGCTTTTTCATCTTTGGCCTTTTGCAGAGCCTGTTCTTTCTTTTGCTTGATGCTGCCCATGTAATTGGCTGATTCACTGCGGATCATCTTGCCTTTAGCTTCCGCTTCCTGATCAATCTGATCCATGGTGTCTTTCTTCAAGCCTTCATCCACATTAGTGACAATAAAAGAAGCAAAGTAGATCACCTTTTCCAAGCTTTGCGGAGACAAATCCAAAACCAAGCCGATCTTGGAAGGCACGCCGCGTAAAAACCAAATATGAGAAACCGGAGCCGCCAAATCAATATGACCCATGCGTTCTCTTCGAACAATTGAACGGGTGACTTCCACGCCGCACTTGTCGCAAACAATTCCCTTGTATCTGATCTTTTTATATTTTCCACAATAGCATTCCCAGTCTTTTGAAGGGCCAAAAATCTTTTCACAGAATAAGCCGTCCTTTTCCGGCTTTTGAGTTCTGTAATTGATTGTTTCCGGTCTTAATATTTCACCGTGTGACCACTCGTGAATGTCTTCGGGTGAGGCAATTTTTAATTGCATTGAGTCAAATTCAGGTGAATTTATTGTTTCTTTAGGCATATATTTATTGTTTATCTTTATTATCTTCCTCTGGCTCTTCCGGCGCCGGCTTTTGGCCGGGCTTATCTTGAGGCGATTCAACTTCTTCTTCATTACTGCCGGATTCTACGGTTTTGCCTTCACTGCTTAATAAATTCACATCCAGGCACAGGCCTTTCAATTCCCTGACCAGAACATTGAAAGATTCGGGAATATTAATTTTCCTGATTGGCTCGCCCTTAATCACGGATTCATATGCCTTGCTCCTGCCCGGCACATCATCGGATTTAATGGTGAGAATTTCCTGCAAACAATGGGCTGCTCCATAAGCTTCCAGGGCCCACACTTCCATTTCTCCGAATCTCTGTCCGCCAAATTGGGCTTTGCCGCCTAATGGCTGCTGGGTAACTAAAGAGTAAGGACCAATTGATCTTTGATGGATCTTGTCTTCAACCATGTGATTCAATTTCAACATATAACCAATGCCACAAGTTACCGGATTTTTAAAGGCATCACCGGTTCGGCCGTCAAAAAGCTTTAATTTTCCTTCCGTAGGATAGCCGGCTTTTTCTAGCTCCACTTTAATCTGAGCCTGAGAAGCTCCCTGGAATGGAGGTACGGCTACTTTATATCCCAGAGCTTTGGCAGCCAGACCCAAATGAACCTCCAGCACCTGGCCCAGGTTCATACGGGACACGATACCTAAAGGATTTAATAAAATATCTACTGGTCGGCCGTCTTTTAAGAAAGGCATGTCTTCAACCGGAACAATTCTGGAAATAACACCTTTATTACCATGACGCCCGGCCATCTTATCACCCACTTGAAGTTTTCTAAGCTGGGCAATAGTAAGCTGAATGGTTTTAATCACGCCGGAAGGAAGTTTATCGCCGTTTTCTTTTGAGAAAACTTTGATATCAATAATCTTACCGTGTTCACCGTGTTCCAGGTATAAGGAAGAGTCTTTTACGTCTTTGGCTTTTTCACCAAAGATGGCACGCAACAATTTTTCTTCCGCGGAAAGCTCGGTCTCACCTTTTGGTGTAATCTTTCCCACTAGAATGTCGCCGGAAGAAACTTGGGCACCAACTCTAATCACACCTTCAGAATCAAGATCTTTCAATTTTTCTTCAGACACGTTGGGAATATCTCGGGTGACCACTTCCGGGCCCAATTTTGTATCACGAATATCCACGGAATAGTCTTCAATGTGAATGGAAGTATATTTATCACTTTGCATGAGGCGGTCGGAAATCAGAATAGCATCTTCATAGTTACCACCTTCCCAAGGCATATAAGCAACCAGTACATTTTGGCCCAAAGCCAATTCACCATATTGCGTGGAAGCGCCGTCTGCCAGCACATCGCCTTTTTTCACTTTTTGGCCGACATCCACAATTGGTTTCTGGTTCATACAGGTCAGGGCGTTTGATCTCATAAAATTGCTCAGTTCATAAGTGGCTACATCGCCTGATTTTTCTTTGATCTCAACCTTATTGGCCTGAACTGCCGCCACTTCTCCGTCTTCCCTGGCAATGGCAACTTGTCCGGAATCCATGGCTGCTTTCTTTTCAATGCCCGTGCCAATCACCGGAGACTTCGGTGAAATGCAGGACACTGCCTGCCTTTGCATGTTTGTTCCCATTAAGGCGCGAACAGCATCATCATGTTCTAGGAAGGGAATAAGAGCAGTGGCTACAGACACAATCTGCTTTGGCGCTACATCCATATAATCTACTTCCCAGCTATAAACCATGGCCGGCCTGGTGTTTTTTCTGGCCTCAACTTTTTCTTCCACAAAAAAACCATTTTCATCAACCGGGGTCGTGGCTGCCGTGGTGGTAATCTTTTCTTCGGAAAAAGCATCCAGCCAGACAACCTCGCCGGTCACCTTGGCTTTTTTATTTTTTGGATCCTTTTCCACTTTCATATAAGGGGTTTCCAAAAATCCGTATTCATTTATTTTTGCATAAGTTGCCAAATGGCCGACCAGACCGATGTTTGGTCCTTCCGGAGTGGCGATCGGACATATTCTGCCGTAGTGAGTTCTATGCACGTCACGAACTTCAAAACCGGCTCTTTCACGAGATAAACCGCCCGGGCCCATGGCTGACAATCTTCTTTTGTGTTCCAGTTCAGCCAAAGGATTGGTCTGATCCATAAACTGAGAAAGCTGGGAACTCATGAAAAATTCCCTAATTGATCCGATAATGGGACGCGCATTTAAAAGCTGTCCCGGGGTAAGCGTGGAAACATCCTTGGTACTCATTCTGTCTTTTACGATTCTTTCCATTCTGGCCAAGCCAATTCTGAATTTGTTTTGTACTAATTCACCCACTGCTCTCACTCTTCTGTTTCCCAGATGGTCAATATCATCTGCTTCGGCCTGGGAATTATTTAATTTTATAATTTCTTTTAAAACTGCAAAAATGTCTTCCAGTTGCAAAACACGAGTTTCCCTGTTAATCGGAGCATCGAAACCAAACCGCATGTTGATTTTATATCTGCCCACTCTGCCAAAATCATATCTGGCAAAATTGAAAAACATGGAATGAATCAAGCCGCGGGCATTATCCACTGTAGCCAGGTCGCCGGGCCTAATTCTCTTATATACTTCTTTCAAGCCTTCGCCTTCAGACTTGGCAATATCTTTTTTTAAGGTTGATTCAATGAATTTATTTTCCGGGTCATTATCGGCCTCTCTAAAAACTTCTAAAATCTCTTCATCTGAGGCCATTCCAAAAGCCCTTAATAAAGAGGTAGCCGGTACTTTCCTTTTTCTGTCGATTTTCACGTAAATCACATTGTTGGCATCAGTTTCAAATTCCAGCCAAGCGCCTCGGTTTGGAATAATTTTGGCTCCATAGCATTTTCTGCCTTTGATAACTTCTGATGTAAAAAATACCCCGGCTGAACGGATCAACTGGGATACCACTACTCTTTCAATGCCATTAACAATAAATGTACCTCTGTTTGTCATTAATGGTAGGTCACCTAAATAAACTTCTTGTTCTTTGACTTCATTGCTTCGCTTGTTTTTTAACTTGGCATTCACGCGAATGGCCGCCTCAAAAGTTAAATTTTTATCCTTGGCTGTTTTCTCGTCAAAACGGGGTTCGTCTAAATAATATTCATCAAAATAAAGCTCCAGGTCTCTGCCTGTAAAGTCTTCAATTGGTGAAATTTCTTCCAAAAGTTCCTTTAAACCTTTGTCTAAAAACCATTTGTATGAATCTTGTTGGACCTCAATGAGGTTTGGCAGCTCCATGGCTTCATGAAGTTGGGTGAAAATCTTTCGTTCACCATAATTTTTTGCATTTTTGGGCATAATAACAAAAGGCTCCCCCAGTCTTAGGCTAGGCGAGTCAATAATTAGTTTTATTTAGTTGTATGAAGTGTGAATATACACTATAAAAGGCACTTGTTTGCACTTTTAATGCACTTTTTTTGGTACTTATTGGCTTTACTGGCAGAGTTCGTGAAATATACTATCTGCATCAGTACCGCGAAAAATGCATTATTGGTTGCTTATTAGCGCATTTTTTAAATTTTTCCAGGCTTTTAATGTACTATGAATGTAATAATAAGTCAACACTTAGCCAATAACTTGTCAAATATTTTGTCCACATAGGTTATTATAGGCTAATCTTAGCCTTTAAAAAATCCCACACTCTCATTGTAGTCCCAATTTTTCCTTTTTGACTTATCCACACTTTTCCACCTATTTATCCACAGAAGCCACTCTTTTTGCCAGCCACTCATCAATTTCTGCCTGTTGTTCCTCATCTAATATAAGATTTTCAATAGGAATTTCATGATGTTTAAAACTAACTGCCTGATCCGTTCCTTTGTCTGCATCTTCTTCCAATGGTGCATTTACCACTGCCCTTCCCCATTCCGGTACATAAGCCACCAAAAAACCAAAGTTCTTTCCTTTTTTGGTTTTAAATTCAACTGGCATTGAAGGAAATTCTGCTTTTTCCTGGTCTGGTTGGGTTGTTGGTTCTTTTATTATTCTTCGTTCGTTCATAAATAAACCGTAGCAAAACTAAAAATTGACGTCAATAATATATAATGTAAAATAATTATATCAAAACGCCCCATTAATTTGTTGGCGTTTTTTATGTATTTACATTCCCCTAGAAAAAATCAACGATTAAATAATCGTGATTATTCCAAAAATGGTTATTATTTTATTACCATTTGCACAAAATATTTTGTGCCGTTTTTTGGTGATGTTAAAAATAAAAAAATGATTTTAAATTCAAATGGGGAAATTACGGAACAAATATGGAAAAATATTCCCAATCATTTTGAAAATGTTTATTTAGATGAATTTATTATAATGCCTAATCATGTTCATGGGATAATAATTATAAATCGTAAAAATCAATATAGTCGTGTAGGGGACGCGACGTTAAATAAAGAAAACGCAGAAATAATTAACAGTCGTGTAGGGGACGCAGATCTGCGTCCCCTAACACCACCAAAACCACGCCCCCTAACACAACATTCAAATTACAAAACCAATCGAATAAATATGCAAATTCCAAAAATTATCCACCAATTCAAATCAACGTGTTCCCGAACAATCAACAGTAAACAGAATCGAAAAATATTTTTCCAATGGCAACGGTCCTACCACGATCACGTCATTCGTAACCATCGCGAATTGCACGCCATCCGAAATTATATAAAAAATAATCCGGCCAACTATTCCAAATTAAATAAACTTTTTATTCCCTGCCATAAAATCAGTCCGCCCAAAAGCAGGAAAACGCCAAACACCAGATAATGGCTGTATTTTTTGGCTAATTCGTCCAGCTTCCCCAGAACCCGATTGGCTATGGAGGGGACAATAACGGTAATAAGCAAAGGCACGGAAACTGGCAGAGTAAAAACAATAACATTTA
>JBDRCS010000043.1:0-10210 GCA_043821615.1 Patescibacteria group bacterium | reverse complement strand
GAAATCAACTATATTTTTTATTCTATATAAGAACCAAGGATCAATTTTTGATATTTGAGAAACTTTTTTCACGGTCATGCCTTTTTGAAATGCCTTAGCAACTGCAAAAATCCTCTTATCTGTCGGGAATTTTAATTCTTTTTCTATATTTTCTATTTTTATATCCTCGTCAATTAATCCCTTGGCATTAATGCTTAGCATTCGCAACGCTTTTTGAAGGACTTCCTCAAAGTTTCCGCCCAAAGCCATTACTTCGCCCACTGACTTCATTTCCGAAGCTATTCTATTTTCCACGTTCTTAAACTTTTTAAGATCCCACCTCGGAATTTTCAAAGCTAAATAATCAAGAGCCGGCTCAAAGCAGGCCTGTGTAGTCTGGGTCACAGAATTCTTTACTTCAGTGAGGCTATATCCTAATGCCAGCTTGGCAGCCACCCAGGCCAAGGGATAGCCGGTCGCTTTTGAAGCCAAAGCCGAACTTCGGGATAATCTGGCATTTACTTCTATTACTCTATAGTCACCATTTTTAAAGGCATACTGAATATTGCATTCTCCAATTATGCCCAAATGCCTGATTGTTTTTAAAGCTATTTCTCTTAAATAATGATATTCGTCATTATTCAAAGTCTGCGAAGGAGCTACCACAATGCTTTCCCCGGTATGAATTCCCATGGGGTCAAGATTTTCCATATTGCAGACTGTCACACAATTATCCTTATTGTCCCGCACCACTTCATATTCTATTTCTTTCCAGCCTTCCAGATACTCTTCCAATAAAATCTGAGGGGATTTGCTTAAGGATTTCTTCAATTTGTCTTTAAGTTCTTTTTCATTGCGAACTACGCCAGATCCTAGACCTCCCAAAGAAAATGCCGCTCGCATCATTACCGGGTAGCCAATTTTTTCCGCTGCTACAATGCCCTGCTCTAAAGTTTTTACGGCCATACTTCTCGCTGTCTTTATATTAATTTCATCTAACTTTTTAATAAACTCATCCCTATCTTCGGTCGCATTAATAGTTGCTATAGGTGTTCCTAGCACTTTAACTTTATATTTTTTAAGAATACCGGTCTCATCCAGCTCTAAGCCCACATTCAAGGCTGTTTGCCCGCCAAAGCTCAAAAATATTCCGTCCGGCTTTTCTTTTTTTATAACTTGCTCCACAAAATTAGGCTCCACTGGTAAAAAATAAATCTTATCCGCCAAATCCTCGTTTGTTTGCACAGTGGCAATATTCGGGTTAATCAAGACGGTCTTAATGCCTTCATCTTGTAAAGACTTAATTGCCTGCGATCCGGAATAATCAAATTCTCCGGCCTGCCCGATTTTTAGACCGCCTGATCCGAGAATTAATATTTTTTTAATATTCTTATTCATAATTTTCCAATAAACTCATCAAATAAAAATTCCGTATCCACTGGCCCTGGTTTTGCTTCGGGATGAAACTGGACTGAATAAAATGGTTTGCTTTTATGTCTGATTCCTTCAATCGTATTATCATTGGCATTTAAAAACCAAGTCTGCCAATCAGCCGGCATGCTTCCTTCTTTAATGGCATAGCCGTGATTTTGAGTGGTGAGATAGCATCTTTTTGTATCGCGCTCTATACAGGGCTGATTTTGAGCTCTATGACCATATTTTAACTTATAGGTCTTTCCTCCGGCGGCTAATCCCATGATCTGACTGCCCAGACATATTCCAAAAACTGGCCTGCCTTCTTTCATGGCTTTCCTGGCATAAAAAATTGTGTCTTCACATTTTTCCGGATCTCCCGGCCCACTAGAGATAAATACGCCTTCGTATTCTTCATTTGAATAATCATAATCCCAGGGCACTCTTTTTATTCTTACTTTCCTTTTTAAGAGCTCTCTAATGATATTCTCTTTTACACCACAATCTACAAGTATAATTTTCTTACCTCTTTTTCCATAATCTTTTGGTTTTTTTATGGAAACTTCTTTGGCTAAATTTCTCTCATTTGGATCTTTAAAATCTATTTTTTTATCATTTACCATTACCTTCCCTAACATTACCCCTTTTTCTCTTAACTTTTTAGTTAAGGCCCTGGTATCAACTCCGAATATCGCCGGTATTTTTTCTTCTTTTAACCATTGGGCTAAGCTCTTTTTAGCCTGATAATGCGAATACTCATCAATATATTGTGCCACTACTAATGCTCTGGGCTTTATTCCCTTGGATTCAAAGGCTTCTTTAATATTAGGTACTCCATAATTTCCTATCAAAGGATAAGTTAGCACTAATATTTGGCCATAATATGAAGGGTCAGTTAAACTCTCCGGATACCCCACCATACCGGTATTAAAAACCACCTCACCATTTGTATTTTTATTATATCCAAAAGAAAATCCCTCAAATTGGGACCCATCCTTTAGTATAAGTTTTGCCGGCTTGTATTTCATAGGCATAAAAAAAATCCCCCGACAGCTAGTCGAGGGACGTTAAAATTATTATTGATTGAGTTGTTTTGTTTCTTGTTTTTTGCATATTAAGAATAATACTAGCGCAAAAATTATTTCTTGTCAAGCTTCTTGTGGAAAATGTCAGTTAACATCTGCGGATTAGCCTTGCCTTTAGACTCTTTCATGGCTTGTCCCACTAAAAACATTAAAGATTTTTCCTTGCCTGCTTTGTAATCGCTTGCCGGTTCCGGGAATTTATTAATAATATTATCACAAATCTTTTCAATCTCTCCTTCGTCCTGCACCTGCTCTAAATCCTCCTCTTCCATGACTTGCGATGGATCAGAACCCTTATCAAACATAATCTTCAATATTTTCTGGGCTGCACTGCTATTTACCTTATTTTCATAAATAATACTAATGAGTTCAGCCAAATTTTCCGGTGAAATCTTTAAATCTTTAAAATCAACCTTATTTTCCTGCATCAAGGCAAAAACCTCTGTTGTCAGCCAGTTAAATAAAATTTTGGTCAATTTTTTGCCATTAGCTTCCCATATTTCCTCGTCCGACCCCTCGGTTGAATCCAAAGAAAATAGCCAGGCTTTTAATTCTGATACAGCGTCTTCAAAAAAATCAGCCACTTTAGGATCACTGGTCACAGTTCTGGCATTTACATAGGAAAGCTCATATTCCTGCATAAACCTTTCCCGCCTAACATGGGGCATGGCCGGCATAAATTCTTCTATTTTTCTAATATACTTTTTATCAAATGTCAGAGGCGGTATATCCGGTTCTGGAAAATATCGATAATCGGCTAATCCCTCTTTTTTTCTCTGCATCACCGTTTCCTTTGTATTTTCATTCCAGCCTCTTGTTTCCTGATGTTCGGGCGATTCATTCTGATCCCAAAGCTCAGTTTGCCTCTTTACTTCAAATTGCAGGGCTTTTTCCAAAGCTCTGAAAGAATTTAAATTCTTAATCTCTGTTTTGGGATAAAGCGCTTCATCACCGGCTTCCCTCATAGAAATGTTGGCATCGCATCTTAAATGGCCCTTTTCCATGTCCGCATCAGACACATTTAAATATCTGGCAATAATTTGCAAGTCTTGCAAGAATATTCTGGCTTCTTTAGGATCCCTAAAATCAGGCTGGGTAACTATTTCCATCAAAGGAGAACCGGCCCGGTTAAAATCCAGCTTTACGCCGTCTTTATCGTGAA
Source organism: Patescibacteria group bacterium (assembly GCA_043821615.1). GTDB lineage: Bacteria > Patescibacteriota > Patescibacteriia > UBA9570 > JAHJKD01 > JBDRCS01. The sequence goes on along the minus strand of JBDRCS010000043.1, from coordinate 6,571 downwards.
AAATTTTAGCTGTGTCTTCTTCCAAATGAACTCTTTCTATTCTAATCCTCTTGGCATTGATATTATCCGGATAAACTTCCAAATAACCATCTTGGCCCAGCGGAATGTCATATTGAGAAATCTGATAACCTTTAGGCAAATCAGGGTAAAAATACTGCTTGCGGTCAAATTTGGTTTCCTCATTAATCTTGCATTTCATAGCCAAAGCCATGGCCATTCCCAAATCAATCGCTTCTTTATTAACAACAGGCAATGTACCCGGATGGCCCATGCAAATTGGGCAAACATTAACATTAGGTTCATCAAATTCGGCATTGTCAGAACCGCAAAACATCTTGGATTTTGTATTCATCTGTATGTGTATCTCCAGACCAATAACAACTTCGTATTTACTTTTTGTCATTAATTCTTAGTAAAATTAGTTGCCCAGACAGCATCATCAACTGTTACAAACAGCATTTTTGCAAAATTATACATATCCAGAGGATAAGTATTATTAGTGTTTCCAAAACCGTCTTCGGCATTCATTTGAAACCATTTGCTTCCGCCTCTGGTTCTGAAAATCTTTAACCCATTATCATTGGCTAAAGAAGCAAATAAATATTTCTTTCCTCCTTTGCCTTTTTTTACAATCAAGGTTGTAATGGCTTCATTTTCCGGGTCGCCCAGTCCGGCACCGCCCTTTTGGGTCCAAACGCCGTTATCATAAACCCATAATTGAGCTCCTTTAGTAGGATTTTCCGTACCTGCGAATAATTTATTATTTTTTACGACCATGGATAAAATTCCTGTATTGCCGGTTACTCCCCAGCCGGAATCATCAGTTTCTTCGCTATTTACAATTTCCCAGGTTTTGCCATTGGCAGTTTTATAAATAAAACTATTATTTTCTCCGGCCACATACATTTCCTTGTTTAGCCTTGTTGAAATAACCGGTTTTGAAATTCCCTGAGTACCAGAGATCAAACCGGCTTCACCAACGCTTTTCCAGGTACTCTTTTTTGGATATTTTGCACGAAAAACATTAGTTTGTTCATTGTCATCTCTTTCTGCAAAGGCATACAGTCTGGATTTAAATGGCTGCAATACACTGGTGCTAACATTATCTTTATCGCTAAAACCGTCCCTGTTTTTTTGCTTCCATGAATTTCCTGTTTTTGTATACCAAAGTTCAGTTCCGGTTTTTGAATTGTAGGTTGCAATATAGAGCTTATTATTAAATACAGTTGCTGTAGAAGCATATTCATTGTTTGAGTCTCCAAAACCGTCTGTATTTACCTGATTCCAATTTGAGCCATCAGATGTTCTCCAAATCTCTACCCCGGTTGTATCATTATAAGTGGATACATATAATTTTTTGTCAAAAACCGCCAATTTTTCAACTTTGGCATTATTCCAATCTCCGAAACCGTCGGCTGAAACCTGGTTCCATTTATAATCTTTAATAACTATTGCCTGAGCGCTTGATGCGCTTAACAGCACAAATAATGCAAAAATTGTGCCTAAAATAATTACTTTTTTAAACATATAATTTACTTAATTTTTTAAATTGTCCCATGCGGGAACTGTTTATAATTATACTATATCTATTATTATTCCACAACAAAATGAGTTCCTACTGATTTTTCCCTTAAATAGGATGATTCAGCTATTAATTTTGCTACTTGTACTAAGTTTTTTAATTCAATAATTTGCCTATTTATGCCTTTATTGTAAATCTTCCCTACTTCCTCCTCAATTTGTTCCAATTTCTCAATAATTTTAAAAATATCTTTTCTGTTTCTTTCCACGCTTACGTTATCCCACATTAATTTCTGCAACCTTCTTCTTAATTCTCCAATCCTACTGTCTATCTTGACTTGCTTATATTTGGAGACTGAAATTTCTTTTATTCTATTATTTTTAGCATAGTCTTTGGCATCATCAAGGGCTCGTGACGAAAAAACCAGACATTCAAGTAATGCATTTGACGCCAACCTGTTTGCACCGTGCACCCCTGTCCGGGCAACTTCTCCGAAAGCAAATAACCCGTCAATATTAGTTTTGCCGTTTAAATCCGTTACAATGCCGCCGCAATTAAAATGAGCTGCCGGTGCTACCGGAATAAGATCCTTTTCCATAAAAATGTTATACCACCATAGCTGTTCGTAAATGGTGGGAAACCTGTCCTTTAAGTATTTCTCACCCTTAAAGCGAATATCAAGATAAACCGGTCCTTGTTTTAGCTCTTTATTAATGGCGCGTGCCACTTTGTCCCGATTTGCCAATTCTTTTGTAAATCTTTTTTTCTTACAATTTAATAATTTTGCGCCTTCTCCCCGGACTGCCTCAGATATTAAATAATGGGGCGCTCCTTTTTTATTTAAGGCAGTGGGATGAAATTGCACAAATTCTATATCTTGAAGTTCGGCTCCGGCTCTGAAAGCCATGGCCAGTCCGTCGCCTGTCGCAATTTTCGGGTTAGACGAATTTTGATAAACCTGTCCGGCTCCCCCGGTTGCCAAAATGGTTGCCTTGGAAAAAAAATAATTTATCTTGTTATCGTCCGTATCCAAAGACACTGCTCCAAAACACTTTTGATTTTTTACGATTAAATCAATGACGATATTAGATTCAAATATTAAAATATTTTTATTATTTCTGACATTAAAAACCAGGGCTTCTTCAATCTCCCGGCCAGTTGCATCCTTAGCATGAACTATTCTTCTTTTTGTATGCCCGCCTTCCTGTGCTAAATCCAGCCTGCCTTCAATTTTATTAAAACCAACGCCTAAATCAATCAGCTCCTGAATTTTTCCCGGGGCTTCCTTAACAATTATTTCAATGGCTTTTTTATCACCCAGTTTAGCGCCGGCCTTGTAGGTATCGTCAATGTGAGATTTAAAATTATCCAACGGATCCAAAACTGCGGCAATTCCTCCCTGGGCATAGTTTGAGTTGCATTCCATCAGTTCCTTTTTTGTTACAATAATGACCCGGCCGTATTTTGAAGCTTTTAAGGCAAAATTAAGCCCGGCAATACCGGACCCGATCACTAAAAAATCTGTTTTAAATTTCATATAAAATAAAGCGAAAAATCAACCGCCGGAGCTGACATGGTAATTGCTCCCATGGATATTACATCCACGCCGCAATTGGCGTACTTTTTAATATTGTCCCTAGTTATTCCTCCGGATGCCTCAAAAATAATTCCATGATCCGGCACCTTTCTGTTCAGCTTGGAAATAAGCCTGCGAATTTTCTTTGCTTTAAAATTATCAAACATGATCACGTCCGGACCGTGTAAGGCCGCTTCCAAAGCTTGGTGACTATCCTCTACCTCAATCTCAACTATTTTTTTTGATCTTTCAAAAGTAGTTAAAGCTTTATCTATATTGCCCTTCAACAAGTCAAGGTGATTATCTTTTATTAATACAAAATTATTCAAGCCTAGCCGGTGTGAGCCGCCTCCGCCGACAATCGCTGCTTTCTTGTCCAGCAAAGTCCATAAAGTTTTTCGCGTTGGGCAAATCAAAACTTTCCCTTTGGCAGCCACTTTCATTTTAATAGTAGCCGTTGCCACACCGCTCATTCGCGCCATTAAATTTAAGGCGATTCTTTCCGTTTTTAATAATTCATTCACATCACCTGTAATTGTTAAAATCTTGTCCCCTTTTCCCACTTTTACTCCGTCTTTCTTTAATAACTTAACTTTCAATTTATTTTGCTCCAGAAAATATCTGGCTTCTTCCAATCCAGCCACTATTCCCTTTGAATTTGCCTGAATCACGGCCTTGGCTTTTCTTTTCTTTTTTATCAGCCCCTTTGAAGTAATATCTCCCAGGGTTCCTAAATCTTCTTTTAAATCGGCTTCAGTATGCCTATTTAAACAATTTAAATACGTTTTATTATCCAAATTCAACATATCTTTTTGGATAAAAATTTGTTCAATCTTTTTTTGTTTTGTCATATTTTCTTATTTTATTTTTAGCATTCTATCTAAAGTATTTTTGGCTTTTTTGGCAATCTTTTTATCAATCTCCACTTTATGCACTTCATTTTCCAAAGCATACAAAATATTTTCCAGAGTATTCTTTTTCATTTGCATGCAAATGCCTCCTACAGGATAATATTTTTTACCAGGCACATCTCTTTCCAATCTATTTACCATACCTTGTTCCGTTACAATAATAAACTCTTTTTTATTTGAAGACTTTACATAATCAATCATGCCGGTTGTTGAGGTAACATGGTCAGCAATCTTGCAAACCTCTATTGGACACTCCGGATGAACTACTAAAGCAGCATCAGGATAATTGGCTTTTGCCTCTAAAACTTTTCCTATCATTATTTTATCATGAACATAGCAAAAACCCTTCCACGGAATAATCTTTTTGTCAGGTACTTGCCATTCTACATATCTGGCCAAATTTTCATCCGGTAAAAATATAATCTCATTTTCCTTCAAGCTCTTAACAACTTTCACGGCATTGGCAGAGGTACAACAAATATCCGACAATGCCTTTGTTTCCGCATTCGTATTCACATATGAAACAGTTGCTGCCTTGGGAAAATCTTTCTGCCATTTTTTAAGCTCATTAATATCAACCTGGGCCGCCATCGGGCACCTAGCTTCTATAGTGGGGAGCAATACTAATTTTTTAGGATTTAATATTTTTGCGCTCTCTGCCATAAAATCCACTCCACAAAAAAGGATTATGTCTGCCTTCGTTTTCTGGGCTTTTCGAGCAAGCTCCAGCGAATCTCCAATAAAATCCGCCACTTCATAAATTTCCGGCCGTTGATAATTATGGACTAACAAAACAGCGTTCTTTTCTTTCTTTAACTTATTAATTTTATTTATTAATTCTTTTTGGTTCATTTTTCTATTTCTTCAATTAATTCCTCGGGCACGTATTCTTTCCATTTTTCATCTTTTTCCCTCATCAGCCTGCGCAAATCCGTACCGCTTACATCCACATTAAATTTAATTTCCCTTAGGGGAATATTTTTCTCTTTGAATAATTCTCCCACCCAGTCATTGCCTGTAAACACCAAATCAAAATCAGGAATAATTTTTTGAACATGCGCTACCCAATTTTTCTCGTCATGAATATCAGGAATCGCAATTATTTTATATGGTTTTCCAAGTTTTCCTTTTAAAACCTTATTAATAAAAATTTCTCGTTGTTCGAATGAATATGGATTATCTTCAGTATTTGAATACTGGCTCGAGCCCACCCCAATAATAATCTCGTCTACTTCCGGATTTGTTTCTATTTGTTTTAGGGCGTTAATGTGGCCAATATGCAAAGGCTGAAACCTCCCTATAAATAATGCTTTTTTTCCGGCCATTGCCGGATCCAGCTTTTGGCTGGACATATTACTTTTCATTGCAATATTTTACCAATAATGGGCCTATTGGTCAATTTATTAATAAATGGTAAAATATATTCATAATATTTAAATACAAAAAGATGAAAAAATTACTTTTAATCATGCCGATCTTACTAGCTTTGGTTTTTACGGGTGCAATGTGTTCTTCCACCTCTGATACAAACACGAATTCAGCCACAGTAAACTCCCCAGCTAATTTAAATGAAGCTATTGGCAATGAATTGTGCAAGGACACTGCCACCAGCAAATCCCTTTCCTATGACGATGCCAAAGAAATTGCTGAAAGTTCCGATTGTGTTAGTGAGGGTAATTTAAAAACTACTCACATGTGTAATGAGAATACCGGCACCTGGTGGATTGACCTTGATATTAAAAAAGAAGGTTGCTCACCAGCTTGCGTAATTAACGTAAATGATAAAACAGCAGAAATAAATTGGATGTGCACCGGCTTAATCTCTGAATAATCTAATAATGGGGACAAAAAAAACTTTAGTCCCAACTAGGGCTCAATTTTTAAATCTTAAAAAAGAAATACTGGCGTGGCTACCCAGCAGTATTATTAATGCCCATTTTCATTGCGGAACAAAAATTAAAAAGACAGACTGGCCCAAAGCATCAAAATTGGCCACTCAAAAAGAGATTATTAAAAAGGGTCTATTTTTTGATAAAAAACTTCAGAAAAATATTTACCCCGGAAAAAAAATAAATTTTATCGGCTTCCCCCTGCCTTTCAGTAAGGGCGGCATTATACCGGAATATGCCAATAAATTAATGATTCTGGAAATAAAGAAAGGCGTAACCGGATGTATGCTCGGCTCTAATAAAATAAATATTTTAGAAAATGCAAAAAAAGCCGCTATCAAGCAAGGGGTTAGATTCTCCGGCATTAAATTTCATATAAAATTATTTAAGAAATATCCAAAAAAGATAGATTCCTTATCTGATTTTATAACTCCAAAAATATTAAATTTTATGGTCAGTAATAAATTGACCATCATCTTTGAATTAGTAAACGGATTTGATAACAAAGACATGATTTTTTTAAAAAAATTACCCAAAACTATTAATGTTGTTATTCCTCATTTAGGATTTAATAATTTGGGATTCATGATGTCTGAAAACGATTTTATTAATACTATAAAAAATCCGACTGCAAAATACAAAAAAGATTTTCAAAAAATTAAAAATAATAATA
>JBDRCS010000042.1:0-3409 GCA_043821615.1 Patescibacteria group bacterium | reverse complement strand
TAGATATTTATTTTTATATTTATTTTTTTCTAAAATAATTTTTTTTAGAGAACTAGAAAAGGCTTTCATCTTTTCTTCACTATGGGCTCCGTCCATAATAATGAGTGGTTGTTTTGAAATAATTTCAAATCTGCCAATGTGATTCGCCTTGCTTAAACCTGAATAAATATATTTTCTAGGAATTTTAATAATATCAGAGGCTTCGATTACCAGGATGGCATTTTTAATTTGGAATTCGCCTACTAGGTTGAGCTTTATATTTTTATATTTTTTATAGTTAAATATTGTTTGATTTTGATTAATGGTTTTTAGTTGATAGTTGCTAGTGTTTACATATTTGGCAGTTTTAATTAATTTGGAACCGGTGATGGAGTGCTTGGCATTTTTGGTGATGGCTTGTTTTTCACGGGCGATCTGTTTTAGGGTTTTGCCCAGCATGTCGGTATGGTCAAAATCTATGGTGGTAATTATGGCCACTTCCGGCTTTAAAACATTAGTGGCGTCAAGGCGTCCGCCAAGGCCAGTCTCCACCACGGCCCAATCCACTTTTTGATCTGCAAAATAAATAAAGCTTAAGGCAATAAATGCCTCAAAATATGTTAGCTTGTATTTTTTTATTTCAGCCTTATATTTTTCTACCAGCTTAACTAAATTATTTTCTGTAATATTACGGGAATTGATTTTTATTTTTTCTAAAGGCGTGACCAAATAAGGAGATGTTATGAGCCCGGTTTTATATCCGGCCTCTTCTAAAATTTTGGCAAGCATAACCGCAACAGAGCCTTTGCCCGAAGTGCCGGCAATATGAATTGTCTTATAATTATATTGGGGATTATTAAGGTAATTTAAAAATTCCTTGATCCGGGCCGTAGTATAATGATCATCTCTGTTTTTATCCAACCCTCCAAGGAATTTATAGGCTTTTTCCAAGCTTGATGATTTCTGTGGCAATTGTTTGCGCAGCATCAGGTTTATTTATTTTTTTAATATTTTCAGATATTAATTTTTGTTTTGATTTATTATTTAAAAGCTCCTTGATTTTATTGGAAAATTTTTCCGGAGTAAGATTATTCTGATCATAAACTATGGCCGCGTTTTTCTCATCCAGAAAACGGGCATTCTCTTCCTGGGGTCCGGCTAAAGGAATGACGATAGAGGGTTTTCCCAGGACGGAAAGCTCGGAAATTGTTCCCAGGCCGCCCCGGGAAACAACTAGGTCAGCCTTGGAAAGAGCCTCGATCATACCACCGGGCATAAATTCCGCATTTTTATAATCAGGATTTTTTGTGTCCAGGCCCTGTTTGCCTTTTCCGGTCATATGCAAAACATTGCAAAATTCAATTAGATCCTCCGTAACCAGGTCATTTAATTTTTGAGCGCCTAGTCCGCCACCTGTGATTAGAATAACTGGTTTATTGTTTTCAAATTTAATATTATTTGTTTTTGGAGTGAGGTCTCTAACAGGATTACCAGTCCATTTAGCTTCTAGCGGGATCTCTTTAAATGCCTTGGTAAGAACAGTGGCATTTTTTTTCATTAATTTCGTAGCCAGAGTGATCTGTAAATCCTGATGATGGACAAGCGTTGGGATTTTTCTCTTTTTAGCGGCCCAGATAAACGGCGGGGAAACAAAAGATCCGGCTGAGACAACAACATCCGGCTTGATTTTTCCTAAAAAGAAATAGGCCTTGATGTAGGCGATTAAAACCTTTAGGCCGTCAATGGGAGTGCGGAAAGAAATATAGCGCCTGAATTTGCCGGAAATAAAAGGTTGAAATTTCAAGCCGGCTCTTTGGACCATTTCTTTTTCCGGTCCGTCTTCCGTGCCTACAAAAATTATATCTTCTCCTTTTAATTTTTCAGCAATGGCTAAAAGCGGTGTCACAGATCCAGCTGTTCCTCCGCCTGTTAAAAGTATTTTCATATGTTAAGGATTTACGTTTTTCTTGGTTTGACGGGATATATTTACCAATAATCCCATGGCCGCGAGCAGTGTAACCAGCGAGGTACTGCCATAACTTATAAAGGGTAAAGTGATTCCTGTCAATGGCAAAAGACCGAGCATGGCCATGATATTTACAAAGGCCTGAAATAATATCCAGGTGACGATGCCAACAGCTAATAATTTTCCAAAAGCGTCAGGCGCATTGCGGGCAATTTTCAGGCATTGATATCCCAGGGCAAAAAAGAGGGCTACTAAAGCGACGGTGATCACAAAACCCATTTCTTCGGCAATCACGGCAAAGATGGAATCACCGGCTGCTTCCGGAAGATAGTTAAATTTTTGACGGGAATGACCGAGCCCTAAACCAAATAATCCACCGGAACCAATGGCTAACAAAGACTGATTAATATGGTAGCCCACTCCCTGAGGATCTAACTCGGGATTTAAAAATACAGTCAGCCTTTGGGCACGGTAAGGAGCGATTTTAATAAGGAGAAAAAATAGGCCCAGTCCACCCAAACCGATCCAGCCTAAATGCTTCCAGGGTGCGCCAGCCACAAAATATATGACAATGGAGACTACGCCAATCACGATCATGGTACCAAGATCTCTCTGAATGCCGGCTACCATGAAAACCAGAAAGGCAATCATTATTATAAAGGGCATAAACGAATAGGAAAAATCTTCCATTTTTTTGGAACGCTGTTCCAGCCAGGTGGCCAGATATATCAGGAAAGTCAGCTTCACAAGCTCGGACGGCTGAAAGGGAAAGCCAAAAATGGAAACCCATCTTTTAGCACCTAAAAATTCATAACCAATGCCGGGAATTAAAACCAGAAACAAGAGAACAATGGAAATTATCACAATGGGAAAAGCGTATTTTTTCCAGTAGTGATAATCAATTTTGCTCATTACCCAAAAAGCGACCAGCCCGATAATAACCCCGTACAAAAGCTGATGCTTTACAAAATAGTTGTGATCACCAAATTTTTGCCAGCCCATTACAGATGAAGCTGATGACAGCATAATCAGGCCAAAAATAATTATTACGCCCAATAAAATAATAAGGGTGTAATTCGGTTCATGGTAATTAGAGGCGGGAGCGGCCTGCCCTGTTTTGGCCGGCGAGCTGACCCGGTTATAGGTTCTGCTTTTTTCTCTCATGGAGCATATTATACCACAAATTTTCCAATAAAAAAACTTCCTGGCAAGAAGCTAAGGGGTACGCCTGGAATTAGAAATCTTATTGACCAGCCCGAGCGCAAAACGCTCAGGGAGGAGAGAGATTTTGGTCGACAAAGATTCTCCAGGACATATACCCCATAGCTTCCCAGCAGGAAGCGCATTTCCCAACAAAAAAAGTCCGCTTTTATTATAGCACTCGCTCCTCTTAACTTGAAGCTATAAATATTGCGGACTTTTCTTTAGATAAAGAAATTATCATAAATTTTGTTTTATCTGATT
>JBDRCS010000041.1:0-5979 GCA_043821615.1 Patescibacteria group bacterium | reverse complement strand
GGGTTGGTTAATCGCGATATTTTTAATTATTTTTGGAATATTTTTTTGGCGCTATAGAAAAACAGAAAAAGGCAAAGCTCTTTGGGATAGCTTTAAATTAAAAGTTCCGATTATTGGGAAAATTCTTAGTAAAACCTATTTGGCCCGATTGGCTGATACTTTAAGCGCATTGGTTAAAGGAGGAGTTTCAGTAATCCAGAGCTTGAGTATCGCGGGCGAAGTGCTTGATAACGATGTTTTTAAAAAAATTATTTTTCGGGCGCGCGATGAAGTTAAGGTTGGCCGGAATATCAGCGCTGCTCTGGAGGTTCATAAAGAAATCCCGCCTCTGTTTAGTCAAATGATTAAAACAGGAGAAAGAACCGGCAAGCTGGATGTTATTTTAGAAAAGCTAAGTTTGTTCTATAATAAAGAGGTGGAAAACGTAGTCAATAATTTAACCCAGTTGATTGAACCGATTTTAATTATTGGTCTGGCCATTGGAGTGAGTATTCTTGTTTTTGCGGTGTTTATGCCGATTTACAATTTAGCCGGAGCTTTTTAAAAATTTGAAAATTGAGCAAAGGTCGAAGAATTAAATTATTAAAAATATATCTTGTCCCGCCGAGCGGGATAAACAAGAAAGGGGGTGAAAAAGATGTTAAAGTTTTTTAGCAAAAGACGAGGCCAAAAAGGTTTTACTTTGATTGAATTATTGGTGGTTATTGCGATTATCGGTATTCTAGCCACAATTGTTTTAGTTTCTCTAAACTCGGCTAGAGCCAAGGCGCGCGATACGCGTCGAGCAAGCGATTTGCACCAATTAGCTTTGGCCTTGGAAATGTATTATGATGCAATTGGCGGTTATCCGGTACTTGCTGCTTGTGGCGCAATTCCAGCTGCTTTGGCGCCTACCTATATCTCTAATGTTCCTGCTGATCCAGGCACTACAACATATCAATATGGCGGCTCGGCTATCGATTATGTTCTAAAGGCAACAATGGAAGACAGCTTACCTGATAATAGTTATAAGCTAACTGATGCAAGTACATTTGGTTGTACTTGTGCTGGTGCGTTAGAATATTGTATCAAGCCTTAGTTATTATTAAACAGTCTGATAACCAGAGAGCTTAGCAGGAAATTTTTACTGCTAAGCTTAAGGTTGTCAGGCTGTTTGTTTATTGGCTAAGGTACGACCTTGAAAGTAGCGACATTGCTGAAAGCAAGGTCGCGCTCGAAAGGTCGTACCTTTAAGCGAAATGTTTTCCGTCTTAATTTTTATTTTCGGTTTAATGATCGGCAGTTTTCTCAATGTAGTAATCTGTCGCTTAGAGACCAAAGAAAAAATTTTAATCAGCCGCTCTCATTGTCCTCAATGCGGAGCAATTTTAAAATGGTTTGAATTAATTCCGATTTTGAGTTTTTTAATCCAAAAAGCCCGATGTCGTTCTTGCGGTCAGAAAATTTCCTGGCAGTATCCGGTTGTTGAATTAAGTACTGGGCTGCTATTTTTATTAGCTTTTAATTTTTTTCTCCAGCCAATAATTTTAATCTATTATTTAATTATAATTTGTCTTTTGATAATTATCTTTGTTTATGACCTAAAGCATTATCTGATTCCTGATAAAATTATTTACCCTGCGATTGTTATCGCAGGAATCTTCAATCTTCAACCTTCAATTTTCAATGAATTTTCAATTTTTAAATTATCAATATTAAGCGCTCTAGGGGCTTCGGGATTCTTTTTGTTATTAGTTTTAGCGACCAAAGGCAAAGGCATGGGCTTGGGCGATGTTAAATTGGCTTTTTTAATGGGTTTGATTTTGGGCTGGCCCGGTATTTTATTGGCTCTTTTCGGAGCTTTTTTGTCCGGAGCAATTATTGGTCTTGCTTTAATTTTTTCAGGCAAGAAAAAATTAAAATCAGAAATCCCCTTTGGCCCTTTTCTGGTTGTGGCAACTGTTCTGGCAATTTTTTGCGGTTCAGCTTTAATTAATTGGTATCAGAATATATTTTGGTTTTGATTGTGGATATTTTTCTTTGGCTTAACAATCATTTAGTGGTAAAATAGAGACGATGAAAAGATTTAATTTATTTTTAGTTATTGGTTTAGTTGGTTTGATAATTATTGGTGGATTGGTTTATTTTTATTTTTTTAAACCAAAAGAAGAACCCCCTTCTTATTTTGAACTTGACCGAGAAAAATTAAATGCGTCTCAAGAAAGAGAAGTTTCGGAAGAAGTTATCCAGAGTTTGACCGTGCCTCAATCAGATAATCAGCCGGAAGAAAATCAAGTTTTTGAAGAAATAATAAAAAAATTAACTGCGCCCAGCAGCAATTAGAAATCAATGTCTCAAAAGACCATCAACCAATTTTCTTTTTGGGCGATTATTGTTGGTTCTATTTTTCTGGCTAATGGATTAATTTTAGCTTGGAATCTGCCGAGCACTTCGGTTCCTGATAACAATACTTTAGGGCCTTTGAGTACTAATGCCTTGGGTCAATACAAGTCAGGCGGTTTGAATTTAAATACGGGCGGAGCAGCCATTGGTTTAATAGTTGATAAAGGCAGAACTGGAGTAGGTACCCAAAATCCCCAGGCTGAATTAGAAGTCAGCGGGGCAGTCAAAATCGCCAATACTGATTTGGCAGTTGAGGGTCTTATTAAATACATGCCTGACCTGAATGATTTCTGTGGCTATAATGGTTCTTCCTGGGCCAGCTTGACCGGCAATAGCGCCTGCGTTTCCTATACTTATTCTTATACAGGCTGGTCTTGCGGCAGTTGTTCGGTCAGCTGCGGCGGAGGAACTAGAACCTGCACCCGTTCCTGTCAGCGAAGCGACGGGGCTTCTGTAAATTGTAGCTATTGCGGCGGATATTGTTCTTATAGTGAAAGCTGCAATACCCAGTCTTGTGCAACAACGTACGGACCAAATCCAAGGTATGTAGGATATTATATTTTGGGCCGTGTAGAAGATGCCCAGTCTTTTTGTACATTGAATGGACAAAGTTATGTTAGTTCAACAATTGAGCAAAATGCATATTGGGGTGGAGAAGCATTGTGTCGAATGAACAGGGGAGGTATATTGCTTGATTCGGCTGGTATATGGACCGTGTGTGCACCTGCGGTAGGAGCTCCGAGTGGTTATTATATGCCACGAGTCCAATATGTAACTTGTACATATTAATAATACCAGAATCAAAAATTAAAAATAGAAATAAAACAATTAATATGTCCAAAAAAATCATTACCCAATTCTCGATTGTAGTTCTGATTCTTGGTTCTATTTTTCTCGCCAATGGGCTGATTTTAGCTTGGAATACTCCGACTGCGGTTGCTCCAGGTAATAATATAGCTACTCCTTTGAATATCAGCGCCACAGGTCAGTCTAAGGCTGGCGGTCTGATTGTTAATACGGGAGGAGCAGAAGTTGGTCTTTTTATCCAACAAGGCAGGGTCGGGATTAAAACTAGCGATCCTCAGGCAAAATTAGATATTAATGGAGGAATAAAAATAGGTGATACCGACCAGCTAGTTGAGGGGGCTATTAAATATATTCCCAGTCTTAATGATTTCTGCGGCTACAATGGTTCTTCCTGGGTCAGTTTGACCGGCAATACTAATTGTATCCCAGACCTATAATGTTTCAAAAAATCATTACCCAAATCTCAATTTTAGTGCTGATTATTGGTTCTATTTTTCTCGCCAATGGGCTGATTTTAGCTTGGAATACTCCGACTGCGGTTGCTCCAGGTAATAATATAGCTACTCCTTTGAATATCAGCGCCACAGGTCAATCTAAGGCCGGCGGCTTGATTGTTAATACGGGCGGGGCTGAAGTGGGTTTGATTGTTGATCAAGGGGAAATGGGCATTGGTTCAGACAGTTCAAATATTAAATTAGAAATAGCCGGCGGCATAAGATTAGGCGATACTGATTTAGTAGTCGGAGGATTAATTAAATATGCACCCATTTTTCATGATTTTTGCGGCTATAATGGTTCTTCCTGGGTTAGCTTAACCGGAAATAGTTCTTGTCAAATAACTTACTCTTGGCAAACTAGTTCTTGGGGTGATTGTAGCGTTCCTTGCGAAGGTGGTACCCAAACTAGAGATGTTTGGTGTCAGAGGCAGGACGGAACTAATATGGGCAGCGATTGCGATATTTATTCTGGTTGCGAATGTGTGACTAAACCAGTTACTAGTCAGGAGTGCAATACTCAGCCGTGCTATACTTATTCCTATACTGGCTGGTCTTGTGGTAGTTGTTCGGTTAGCTGTGGCGGAGGAATCATAACTTGTACCCGTTCCTGCCAGCGAAGCGACGGGGCTTCTGTTGATTGTAGCTATTGTGGCGGCTACTGTTCTTATACGGAAAGCTGCAATACGCAATCTTGCACATATTGCGGTGATGGGAGTTGTAATGGAGGAGAAACAGTAAGTAGTTGTCCGGCTGATTGCTGTGTAAATGAATGTTCGTTTTACGGGGCAGGCAGATGTAATGGGAATAACGTTGAACAATGCGAATACGATTCTTATGGTTGCCTGAAATGGTTTTTTAGGACTAATTGTTCACCTAATTATTGTCAGCAACAGGGCATAAATGCATTTTGCGTAATGTGTCTGATTCCAGGAACAAAGGTTATAATGGCAGATAATACTCTGAAAAACATCGAGGATATAGAAACTGGCGAGCGGGTCCTTGGTTATGAAAATGGACAGAAAATTATTAATGAGGTTTATGGAGTTATCAGAGAACACATCAGAGAGGGATATTATATGGTCACTTTACGAGATGGAACAGAATTAAAAATCACTAATGACCATCCAATTTATGCCAGAGACGAAAAAGGAAAAGGATGGAAAGCAGTTGATTCTCAAGCCGGCAGCTTTGTATATGAGACCGATGTTGGAGAATTGAACATAGGAGATGACGTATTAAACAACTACAAAAAATGGATTGTAGTCACGGATATTGATTATGTTGAAGGAAGAGTCTTAACATATACGCTTGTCTTTGAACAAAAGGAAAAGAATTTCTTTGCTAATGGGGTATTAGTATCCGGCATTGGAAAAGATTATTAGACCATACGAATCATGAAAAAATACTTTAATCAGATTTTAGTAATTGCCATAGTTATCGGAGCAGTATTTTTATCTAATTGGATGATATCTTTTGATTTTGGGGCGAAAGCCGGTTCTGAGCACAATACTTTTGGTTATGCCTGGTCCGAGAATATGTCTCCTGAACAGGCGAAAGGATTGGAAGATGTTGATATAAGAAGCGATATATATTCGCTTGGCGCAACTTTCTATCATATGGTTGTTGGTGAAGTGCCTTTTGTTGGTTCCGGTCCTATAGAAGTGATGGTAAAACATTTAACTGAAGAATTGCCATATCCTTCACAAAAAAACAAAAAATTATCGAACGCAGTCAGTCAGGTAATTCTTAAAATGATGAAAAAAGACAGAAATGAACGATACCAGAGTTCCGCTGAATTGTTGATTGCTATTGAAAATCTAAGAAATAAGACGTATCCTGTAGATGAAGAAGTACAGCAAAAGCAAATTGTTGTGCCGCACAAAAAGAGAGATAAAGTTCGGAAAAATAATATTTCCCCTGTTTGTTCAGCAAGCTTCGGCAAGCAGCGTTGTATTAAAAGTAAGGGGCGGGTAAGACAGCATAAGCGGTCTAATACTGGAACTTCGCTTCGCAGCGCTTATCGCCATGAAGGTATCAGTAAAATGGTCTTTTTTATTACTATAGTTTCTCTTATTATTTTGGTTTTTTTTGTGTCGAATTTTGGCGCTGCTTCAGCTATAATCAGGCGTATAGAATCCGGTGAAAAAGAGAGAGTGTTGGATGAATATGAACTTCATGCAAGCGAACTTCTTGGTGAATCTATTTCTTATGACAGACAAAATCCATACGAAGAGAAGGAAACTATTGCTGCAAAATATAAATATGTATATGAAAAATATCCTAATTCTCAAGC
>JBDRCS010000040.1:0-7655 GCA_043821615.1 Patescibacteria group bacterium | reverse complement strand
CAGTTTCACCCAGTTATCTTCCATAATCGCCAACACTGGTATTAATGGCATTTCCATGTCATCAAATAATTTTTCTAGCTTCTTCTCTTTTATTTCTTTAGTTAGCTTTTTATAAATTCTAAAAGTATAATCTGCATCTTCACACGCATAAAAATTTAGCTTTTCTTTAGGCACCTCTTTCATGGAAATCTGATCCTTGCCTTTTCCAATTAAATCTGTGATCGGCTGCATTTCATAACCGAACATATTAAACGCCATGGTATCCAATTTATGCTGTCTGGATCCCGGGTTTAACAAATAAGAGGCCACCATTGTGTCAAAAAACGGTGCCCCCACTAATATGCCGATTTTTTCTACCACTCGATAATCAAATTTCAAATTCTGAGCTACTACTAATTTATCTTTATCAAGGAAAACTCTTTTCAATTTAGAATAATCTAATTTTTCATCATAATAAACAAAATAAGCCTCGTCTTCTTTAAAAGAAAAGCTCATTCCCACTAATTCTGCTTCTACAATATTCAGGCCAGTTGTTTCTGTGTCAAAAGCAAACTCTTTAACTTTGTCTAACTTCTTTACCAAATCATCCAAACCTTTTTGATCATCAATTAAATAATAAGTGTCTTTTGTTTTGATTACTTCCTCTTCTTCTTTTTTATCAAATAGGGATTTTTGTGGCTGAATCGCTGGAACTTTATTTATTTGAGCAAGTAAAGATTTAAATTGATACTCTTGTAATAATTCATAAAGCCTATCTCTATTATAATCTCCCAGCTCACAATCTTTTAAATTAATTTCTAGAGGCGCGTCTGTAATAATAGTAGCCAAGTGCTGACTTAAATATGCATTGTCTTTTTCTTTCTCCAATTTATCGTGTGTACTTCCTTTTATTTTATCCAAATTTTTATAGATCTCGTCTAATGTTTTATATTCTTTTAATAAATTTATGGCTCCTTTGTCGCCAATCCCCATCACTCCTGGAATATTATCTGAAGGATCTCCGCGCAAAGCCTTATAATCAATCATTTGATCAGGTCCCAAACCGTCGTATCTTTCTTTAACGCCCTTAATATCATAAATCACAATATCTTTCACACTACGCTTCATGGTATACACCTTTGTATTAGCGTCCACCAGCTGCAAAGCATCCATATCACCGGTCACAATATAGGTATCAATATCCGGCGTATCAAATTTTTTACAAATCGTTCCAATCAAATCATCAGCTTCATATTCAGAGTCTTCATAAATAGGAATATTGAAAGCCTTCACAATCTCTTTCACTTTAGGAATTTGATCAATTAATTCTTGCGGGGTCTTTTTTCTGGTTGCTTTATATTCTTTATACTCCTTGTGTCGAAAGGTCTTTTTACCTTTATCAAAAGTCACAGCTGCATATTCAGGATTCAAATCTTTAATTACTCGAAAAAGAATGGTCACAAAACCATAAACCGCATTCACCAATTCTCCATTCTTTGTTGTTAAAGGTGGCAACGCATGAAACGCCCTGTGTATCAGCGCATTTCCATCTACCACAATAAATTTTTTCTTTTTTCCCATATTTAGCAAAATGAAAAAAATTAATTTTGAGCTCCTTTGCGTAAGGCTTTATTGGAGCGAAAAATTTATTTTTTCATTAATAATTATTGATTATATTTTACCACAATTGCTGCTCTTCGTCCTAGATTAATATCACGCTCATCCCAATCATGAGTTGAGCTATATAAAGTATCATATGTATATCGATAATCTTCTCCTCTTTTGGTGCCCACATCATTTGTAATCACACCATTGGCATCATAACCTTTTATCACCAACATATGATAGACCGGTCCCGGACTCGTGTAATATGGATTGCCAATTTGTTGGCCTGCTAAAGGCAGCACCACCGGATAACCCTGAGCTAAAGCTTCCTTAATGTCATCCCAAGTCCAATCATATAAAAGCTCAGCCGTATATTTCTCATTATAGTAGCCCACCAACATATCTCCGGTCTCACGAATATTCAAATCATAATGCCCGCCCCACATTTTATTTTGCCATTCCACCATTCCTTTTATGTCCGCATCCATTTCTTCCGGCGTCATTGCAGTCTCGCCGTTCAGGCTAGCCACCGCCAAAATCAAACTCGCTTCTTCGCAGCCGTCCTGATATGGCTGGTCCCAGTTGCCATGCGGCGCCTGCGGTTGGAACGGCATTTCTAAATTTACACTTTCTGGTATTGTTATTTCTTCCTCTACCACTCCTTCTGACTCATTCACATTTTTTATTTCTTCATTTTTCGTGTTATTCATCTCATCCGCGTTTTCGCGATCCAAATCTCCATTACCACACCCCACCATAAAAAATAAAATTAAAATCAAAAAACCCACCTCTAAGATGGGTTTACCCGCCGGAGCTATAGCGCAGGCGGGCTTTATATTGTAAGAGTGTAAAGTCTTGGGCATTTAAAATAAAACTAAGTTTCCTAGCCGGGACATCTTGTGAAACCAGTTTTCATTGGCTCTACCAATGTAAATGGTGTCCCCGCTTCCATAAATATGGAATTCGGAATATTCGATTTTCATTTTGTTTTTGTTTTTGATTACCCATATAGTATAGCAAATTTTACGCCTCTTGTAAAGTCTTTTTCACGGTTGTGAACACTAATTTAATTTTTTTATGCCAACCCATTTTCCATCCTGCTATTATCAGACCAATTAACAAGGCCAGCACAGCTCCGGCAATATAGTAAAAATATTTTCCCGGCTGAGGAATCCTATCAATCAAGTTTTGCGCGCCGCCGGGTCCGGCCGCCTGCGCCGCCTTAATCAGACCCCCGGCTTTGGAAGCCGCAGCTGAAGATTGCATTTCAATATCTTCTTTGCCCCGGGGCATCATCCGGTATTCCTCGTCATATTGGGAAACAATTCCCGTCACTGCCAAAACGTCCCCTTCTTCAAAGTCACCCTTATCAATATCTATGCCGGTTTTAAAGTAGATAATAATATTATTCTCCAAATAAAATTTAGTGCCGTCTTTTTCCAAAAGCGGACCCTCGGCCATCACCAGCCGACCTTCCACTTCCTCGCCCAATTGCTCCACCGGCACGGCCTTAGCTTCGCCGCTACCCACCACGGCAATATCTTCCAGCGTGGAATAATTTATTTTCTTTTCATTGCGCGATTCCGAAACCTCGCCGTTCACTTCCACCACATCGCCCACTTTCAAACCGGAGGGGAATTCTTTTTTCGAACAATAAATCTGAATGCCCGCCTCCTCGTCCTGAATGTAAAAAATTTGCGTGCCTAAGATTCCCGGCTCCACCGTGACGACCCCGGACACTTTTACGTCTGTGCCTTTTTCCATGTCCCTGGCTTCCGTAATGGAAACATTGTCTCCATTTCCGTCCCCGTCTCCGTTTTCACCGTCTTCTTCTTCGCCTGTGTCATCTCCTGTAATTTTATTATCAAGGCCAGAAGTTGGAGTGGGAGTCCACGCCCAATCTTCGCCGTTAAAGGCATAAGCCTGGCCCGTGCCACCACCTTCATAGTCTACACTTTGCAACAAATTCTCGTCTGGCTGATAAAGCTCCACTGTGTCCCCGCCGTTATTAAGAAAGATCTTGGACACGTCTCCGGTCACCACAAAATAGTCGTCCATCTCTGTAGAATTATAATCATCCTTGGAAATGGTAAACATTTTGTCTGAAGCATCGCTCAATTTCCAACCATTAAGATCTACTTTTTTTGAACCAGTATTCTTAAGCTCAATAAATTCCACACCCCCGCTCTCCGGCGCCGGAAATATCTCATTAATGATAACTTTCTTGGAAAAATCATAACTCATCTCATCGCACGGGCACTCGCACATTTCTGCCGCGCTTACTCCAATTGGTAAACACACACAGATTGATAAAATCAAAAGGGCGTTTTTGATTTTACGTTTGGTCATTGTTGTTTGGTTAAATTATTAATCTTCTTCCTCTCCCCCCTAGCCCCCCTCTCCAATTCTGGAGAGGGGGGAATATTTATAAATTTGTAATTCTTTATAATAAAATTTTGAATCCTGGTTATTACTCTTTCCAATTGAAAAACCACTTCATAAGTAGAAAATCTTAAAAAATAAACTCCATGTTCCTCAATGATTTTTTGTCTTACTTTATCAAATTCTTTTTGATTATCATGCACCTTACCATCAACTTCGATAGCAAGCTTTAATCGTGGACAATAAAAATCAATAATAAATCCTAAAAACACATATTGCCTCTTAAATTTTTGGCCTAAAATATTATTACGACGTAATTGTTGCCATAAAACATCTCCAGATAAAATTTGATTACTTCTAAAATTTTTAGCTAAAAACAATTTCTCTTGATATCCCATATAGATAATTTAATTGTTAGGTTCCCCCTCTCCGGTAGCGGAGAGGGGGCCAGGGGGAGAGGAAAATAAAAAACGCCCCCATTGGTATAAGGGCGCCGAAACTTATTTATAAGTTATCAAATTTGAATATTTATGTCAACTTTTTCAATTCATCCACTTTATCCGTCTTTTCCCAAGGCAAATCCAGATCATCTCTACCAAAATGGCCGTAAGCCGCCGTCTGTTTGTAGATCGGTCTTTTCAGGTCCAGCGCGGAAATAATCTTGCCTGGTTTCAATGGAAAAATTTCTCTGACTGCACCGGACAATTTATCTGCATCCACTTTTCCTGTTTCAAAAGTATCTACCAGCACAGATACAGGGTCAGCCACGCCAATCGCATAAGCCAGCTGCACCTCGCATTTATCCGCCAATTCTGCCGCCACAATATTCTTGGCAATGTAACGCGCCGCATAAGCTGCAGACCTATCTACCTTTGAAGGATCTTTTCCGGAAAAACATCCGCCACCATGCCGGCCCATGCCACCATAGGTATCCACGATAATTTTTCTGCCGGTCAGGCCGCAATCACCAGGCGGGCCTCCAATAATAAATTTTCCAGTCGGATTAATATGATATTTTGTATCATCGTCCAGATATTCCCCGCAAACCGGCTTAATAACTTTCTCAATCATGTCTTTTTCAATTTGGTCATGCTCTGCCTCAGGAGAATGCTGGGTCGAGATTACCACGGCATCCACTCTCTTTGGCTTGCCGTCTTCATATTCCACGGTTACCTGGCTCTTGCCGTCTGGACGCAAATAATCCAGCTCGCCAGCTTTTCTGATTTCTGCTAATTTGCGTGTCAGCTTATGGGCCAGGTAAATTGGTAAAGGCATCAATTGTTCGGTTTCATTAATGGCAAAGCCAAACATCATGCCCTGGTCACCGGCGCCTTGCTCTTCATGCAGGCCAGCGCCTTCATCTACTCCCTGGGAAATATCAGGGCTCTGCTCATCAATACTGGATAAAATTGCACAAGCCTTGTGATCAAAGCCATAGCTGGCATCGTTGTAACCAATTTTTTCAATTGTTCCACGAGCAATTTTTGGAATGTCTGCATAGCAAGAAGTTGAAATCTCACCAGCGACTAAAACCAAACCCGTGGTAACCATAACTTCACAGGCCACTCTACCGTTTGGATCTTCTTTTAAAATATGATCCAATACGGCATCAGAAATCTGGTCCGCCATCTTATCCGGATGACCCTCTGTCACAGATTCTGATGTAAATAATCTTTTTTCTGCCATAAAATTAAATTTAATATTTTATTAAAAAAACTTGCCCCAACAGGACAAGATATTTTTATTGCCTTTCGGCCAAATCTTTCCCTATTGGGTAGGAATTACCACCTTGTTTCAACACTGAGTAGCCCGAAGGGCGTATCGAAGTGTGAATGCAGGTTGGCGGGTAGTCATCGGGCCTATTCCCTCGTACCTCTCTTGATGTATATAAATTATCAAACTCAATAACTATTGTCAATAATTATGGATTCACAATATTCAAACCTTCCGGATAATCATCCGTCCCCACTTCCAATTTAAAGGAAAGATCATAATATTGCGCCGGACTTGAACCAATCGGCGTATAAACATAGGCCCGTTCCTCCGGAGTCGGGTCTTTTGGAATATTCGGCAAATATCCGCCTTCCACTAGCGGCTCCAGTGTTTCCGGATAATATTCATTATCTAAAAAAAATAAATCAAGGCCACCCTGAATATTCTTAATATCTGCCAATCTTCTGGAATCCCTGGAATCAATTCCCGCTTCAGATAAAACATCGAAATAATCCTTTTCCTCAATTTGCTCCTCCCGATCGGCAATATCTTCCTTGTTCCAGTCAATCAAAAACAATAGCGGCAATAATAACAAAGGAATTAACAAGTATTTTAATTTGTGTATGTTTACCTCCATGGGACAAATTTTATCAAATTTAAAAATTAAAGTCTATTCATGTTGACTTTGTGCTATAATTCATTATAATTATTGAAAATAACGGGCGGGTGGTGAAACTGGTAGACCTGCCTGCCGGCAGGCAGGCACGCGTGCCATGAAAGTCATTAGATTATAATGTATAAAGTTTACACAATTCAAAGTGAGATAAAGAATTATATCTATGTAGGTTTTACTGACAATATCAAAAGAAGAATAAACCAACATAATAAGGGTTATAATAAAACAACAAAGCCCTATAGACCTTTCAAAATCATATTACTTGAGGAATATCCTGACCGAAAATCTGCAAGAAAAAGAGAAAAATATTTAAAATCAGGTTGCGGAAAAGAATTTCTCAAATCAATATAACTAAGCCGGGGTGGTGAAACTGGTAGACACGCGTGCCTTAGGAGCACGTGCCTTCGGGCGTGGAGGTTCGAGTCCTCTCCCCGGCACAATCATGGAAGACGAAGTAATAAAACTTAAAGACATCCACAAAACTTTTTGGCTCACTAAAGATAATAAAGTGGAGGCTCTTAAAAATATAAACTTCGAAATTAACGAAGGCGATTTTGTTGCCCTCATGGGTCCATCTGGCTCTGGCAAATCCACTCTTCTTAATTTAATCGGTCTTTTAGACGTCCCCAATGAAAACGACGGCGAACTAATTATAGACAACCACAATCCTCAAGACCTTTCCGGCAAAGAACTCTCTCATTTAAGAAGAGACACGATTGGTTTTGTCTTTCAATCCTTTAACCTCCTCCCAAAATTAAATGCTCTGGAAAATGTCATGCTTCCTATGCGCTACGCCAAACTCAAACCAAAAAAAAGAAAAGAGCGTGCCTTGTCTCTTTTGAAAACAATGGGGCTTTCTAAAAGAGTTAAGCATAAACCAGCCGAGCTCTCTGGTGGAGAAAAACAGCGCGTGGCTATTGCCCGGGCTTTGGCAAATAATCCCAAAATTATCCTGGCTGATGAGCCTACTGGAAATTTAGACTCCAAATCTGGCGCTGAAATTTTAAATATCCTAGCAAAATTAAATCAGGAAGAAAAAGTCACTGTAATAATAGTAACTCACGATCAAAAAATTGCCGAAATGACAGATAAAATAATTAGTTTAAAAGACGGGGAGCTGTATGCTGATTAAAGAAAATCTTAAATTTGCCTTTTCTTCTTTGTGGGATAACAAAATCCGCTCTGTCCTCACTATGCTGGGCGTTATTATTGGCGTCTTTTCTGTTATCACTCTTATTTCTATCGGCGAGGGCCTGCGCGACGAATTTGAAACCCAAATTTCTGATATCGGCTCTAACCT
>JBDRCS010000039.1:0-7917 GCA_043821615.1 Patescibacteria group bacterium | reverse complement strand
CTTTTTATTTCCGCGGAAAATTAAAGTGGCAACCAGTGGTACGGGACATGGCTTTTTATGCGATAGCGATTGTGTTATTGATGATAGCTTTTCAAGATGGAATGATTGCAATTTCTGAGGCTGGATTATTTTTAGTAGTTTATATTGTTTATTTAACAGTCTTAATATTTTGGAAAAAGTTTTTTCCATATAAGCAGGAAGATGTGATTGAAGAGGTGGATGAAGAGCTGGATAAGGAAGCTGGTGAAAAATGTAATGAAGGAATTTTTAATAAAATAATTTGTTTTGTAAATAAAATTATCGGATCGGTATTTCCTGATCCGGAAAAGAAAAAGGCCAATGTGCCCTGGGCGTTCGGGCTTTCACTTGTTGCTATCGCCGGCATCTCCTGGATTTTAGTAGACACGGCCGTGCGCATGGCAGGAATTTTACATGTATCGGATTCTATAATTGCCTTAACGGTCCTAGCCTTGGGTACGAGCGTACCTGATCTAATAGATACCCTGATTATTGCAAAAAAAGGCAGGGGCGATATGGCCATCTCATCAGCGATCGGCTCAAATATTTTTGATATTTTATTAGCCTTTGGTTTACCGTGGTTAATTTACACGATGATCAAAGGAAATCTAGTAGTAAGTGCGGAAAATTTAAACAGCTCAATCTTTTTATTATTGGCAACTGTCGTAGTATTATTTTTCTTGTTATTAATTAGAAAATGGCAGGCCGGGCGGAAAGCAGGGATTTTCTTAATTGGTTTATATTTTGTTTATATTGCTTATGTTATTTGGGGGGCGGTAGGTTTTTAGCCTTTACAAAAAGGGTTATTTTTAGTAGAATCAATTGGCAAATTGATTTTTTTTATTATGATTGCATACATAAAAGGACAGGTAAAATATAAGGAAGAATATTTAATTGTGGAACGCCAGGGAATCGGCTACAAGATTTTTGTTTCTCAGGACTTACTTTCAAAGAAAAGAGTTAATGACGAGCTGGCCGTGTTTACCCATGAATATCATAAGGAAGACGGCGTAGATCTGTATGGTTTTGAAAAACCGGATGAATTAAGGTTTTTTGAAGAATTGATTTCCGTGTCCGGAGTCGGACCAAAATCCGGCCTGGCCATGTTGTCGCAATTTCCAATGGATGACATTAAAAAATCCATAATTCACGGCGACACCAGCCTACTGACCAAGGTTTCCGGCATCGGCAAAAAGACAGCCGAAAGATTAATTTTAGAGCTTAAAGAAAAAATTAGCGTGGGCAAGGATGAAGCGCCAATAGTGGGCGGGAACACTTCAGCAGACGAGGCGATTGAAGCCTTGATGGCCCTGGGATATTCCCAGAGCGAGGCTTTAACAGCTTTATCAAACATGAATCCGGCCCTGACCACTGAAGAAAAGGTAAAGGCTGCCTTGCAGGGCATGGGAGGAAGCAGATGAACGTAAAAATAATAGAAAACCGAGAAGACTGGAACGGCTTCGTGGTTACGAATGGCGGGTCTTTTTTACAGTCCTGGGAATGGGGAAATTTTCAGCATGATTACGGGCGAAGAGTGTATCGAATCGGGGTTGAAGAAAACGGAGAAATAGTTGCCGGAGCCCAAATTATAAGATACGATCTGCCAGCCAAGAAAAGTTATTTTTTTTCACCGCGCGGCCCCCAGGTTTTTGATGAAAAGATTTTGGATAAAATCAAAGAATTAGCACTGGAAAACAATTGTTTGTTTTGGAGGCTGGAACCAGCTGAAAAAGATGCGGGTGAAAAGAATAATTTAATAAAAACAAAAGATGTTCATCCTAAAAAAACCCTGATTTTAAATTTAAATGATTCGGACGATCAATTATTGGCAAACATGAAGCCAAAAACAAGATACAATATCCGTTTGGCCGCAAAAAAAGGAGTACGGGTAAGGGTAAACAGGGAAATAAAAGACATTGATGATTTTTATAATCTAATTTCCAAGACGGCCAGCCGGCAAAGCATAAAGGTGTTTCCCAAATCATACTATCAGCTAATGATGCATGTAATGGGAGATCTTAATATGGCCAATTTATATTTGGCAGAACATGATGGCAAGGTAATTGCGGCGAACCTGATGCTGGCATTCGGCGACACCATGACATATTTGCACGGGGGCACTGATCATGAATATCGAAATTTAATGGCGCCCAATCTTTTGCAGTGGCAGGCGATCATGGATGCCAAGAACGCGGGCATGAAAAAATATGATTTTTTCGGAGTTTCAGACGAGATTCCTTCCTGGGCAGGAATTACAAAATTTAAGAGGGGCTTTGGTGGAAATGAAGTGGAGTATCCGGGAACATATGAAATGCCTTTTAACAGGATGTGGTATCGCGGTTATAATTTATTGAAAAAAATCAAGAAATGAAAGCTATAATTGCGGCAGCTGGAAAAGGTACGAGAATGAAAGAGCTGGGGTATGACTGCCCCAAGCATTTGATCCAGGTTTTGGGACGGCCTTTTTTGTATTACTTATTGGATAATTTAAAAGCGGCCGGTTATGATGAAATAATTGTAGTGGCCGGTTATAAATTTGAAATGATGGAAAAGGCAGTAAAGGATTATGATTCCAAGGTAGAGGTGGTGAGTCAGTTTGAAAAAATGGGAGAGGACAGATACGGGACCATGATTCCTTTGCTGGCAGGCCGGGAATTTATCGGCGACGAGGATTTTGTGTTTGTGTCCGGAGATAATTATTACGGCGTTGACGATTTAAAAAGAATGAACATCAATGACAATACCAATTATATTGCCAGCATTAAAAACGATTATCCGGAATTATACGGGGCCATCAGGAAAGATGAAAAGAATGAGCTAATTGAAATTGTAGAAAAGCCGGAAGAATTTGTTTCACATGAAATTTCCATTGGCTTATATAAATTTGAAGCCGAGGTGTTTGATAAATTAAAGGAGGTAGATGAATCAAAGCGCGGAGAATTTGAACTGACTGACGCCATTAATTTTTTGGCAAAAGAGCACAAGGTTAAAGTAATCGAATTTAAAAACCATTGGTTTGATTTCGGGAAGCCGGAAGACCTGCCAAAATTTGAGGAATTTTTAAAAAAGGAAGTATGAAAATAGTGACAATTGGCGGCGGCTCGGGCCAGAGCCTGCTGTTAAAATATATGAAAGATTATGACTGGGATATTTCGGCAATCGTTTCCATGGTGGATAGCGGCGGCTCCACCGGAATCCTGAGAAAAGAATTGGGCGTGTTGCCTCCGGGCGATGTGAGAAAATGTTTACTGGCCTTGGCAACCAGGCACACCAAGCTTCAAGAGGCCATGGCCGTGAGATTTGACGGCGGGCATAATTTTGGAAATTTTGTGCTGTCCGGCCTGGAATTAAAATTCGGAAGTTTTGACAAGGCTGTGAAACATGTTGAAAAAGTGTTACAGACAAAAGGCAGGGTAATCCCTTCCACTTTGGATGATGTGCAACTGGCGGCCAGACTGAAAAATAAAAAATTAATTACGGGTGAAGCCAATATAGACATACCTAATGGAAGACGGGCAAAAATTGATAAGGTTTTTTTAAAACCCATCCCCAATATCAGCCAGGATGCCAGGGAAGCCATTAGGAAGGCGAATTTTATTGTTTACACAATCGGAGATTTGTATACCAGCCTGATTCCCAATTTATTGGTGGAGGGAATGCAAGAAGAAATTGCCAAGTCAGAAGCTGTGAAAATTTTTACTATCAACAGGACTAATAAAAAAGGAGAGACCGACGGATTTACAGCCAGCCAATATATTGAAACATTATTAAGTTATTTGAAACCCGGTTCCCTTGATTATGTGCTGGTAGACAAGTGCAAATTAAAAATCGGAAAAGGCTATCAAATGGTAAAGATTGATAAAAATAAAATTGAAGACATGGGCGTATTAGTAGAAGAAGCAGTTATTTGTTCTAAAAAAGATCCAAACCATGTTGACGGTAAATTATTAGCTAGAGCTTTATATAAATTATGCCAAAAATAATAATTGATTTTGACTATACTTTGTTTGACGCGGATAAGTTTAAGGACGCTTTATATAAAGCAGTAGAGCCTTTTATGATCGAGAAGTCCAGAAAGTCCTGGGACCAGTCTAAAGACGAGATCCAATATAAATTAGCATTTTATGATTACAAGGAACATCTTAAGAAAATTGTAGATAAAGAAAATTTAAAAGATGCCGAAAAAGCAGTGGAGAAAGTAATTAAAAAATCAGACAAGTTTTTATATGATGATGCGCTAGATTTTTTTAAAAAGTATAAGAAATATGAAATTTATATTGTTTCCTTTGGAGTGGACGGATTTCAGAAAAATAAGATTGCAGCCACGGGTTTAGATAAAAAAGCAAAAGTGATTATCACCAGAGGAGAAAAAGTAAAGCATTTTAAGAAAATAATAAAAGGAACGGGGCCAGCTGTATTCATAGATGACAAAGGCAGTGAAATTGATATGATAAAGGAAGAGTATCCCAAGGTGGTTTGCTATTGGATGCGCCGGCCAAGAGGAAAGTTTATTAATTCACCATGTGAAAAATTTGATCACAAGATAAATAATTTAAAAATTAAACTATAAAATTATGTTTAGTAAAAAATCAACCATGAGAGATGCCCGATATATTGAAACAGACATCGGAACATTATATTTTGAACCTGAAGAAATTGATGTTGATGATCTGATTAAATATATAATTCCGGAAATAATAAATGATTATCCAGATATGGAATTGTATGATATTTATAAAACAATGAAGAAGAAGGGTGGAGTTAAAGTTAATGGAAAATATTATCATCTTGAAGCAAGGGGTACGAATAAGTATTTTATTACGAAGTAAGTGAGAATATATTCTGTTTCGGAATTTAATACGGAAGTAAATGAATTGCTTTCCTCTTTAATAGTGACCGTACAAGGTGAGGTAGCAAATTTCAATATTTCTCAAAACCGATTTGTGTGGTTTGACGTGAAAGACGAGAAAAGTTATTTTTCCTGCTTCATGATGGTGTTTGCCTTGAAGGAAGAGATCAAAGACGGCATGGAGATCCGAGTGATCGGCACGCCAGGACTGTTTAAAAAATCCGGGCAGTTCAGGTTTATGGTGAAGCGGATTGAATTAGTGGGAGAGGGTGCATTAAAGAAAGAGTTTGATAGATTGAAAAAGCAATTAGAAAAGGAAGGGCTATTTGACGAGGGAAGAAAGAGAGCGTTGCCAAAATTTCCTCAGAAGATTGGCTTGATAACCAGTGAGAGCGCGGCGGCCTATACAGATGTGATGCGAGTGTTGAAAAATAGATGGTCTGGCTTGGAGATTATGTTTTACCCTGTGCAAGTACAAGGCAATGGGGCTGAGAGTTCTATTATAGAAGGCTTAAATTTTTTAAATGAAGAGCAACCGGATCTGGAAGCGATTTTATTAACCAGGGGCGGGGGGTCCATGGAAGACTTGCACGCCTTTAATAATGAAGAAGTGGCGCGGGCAATATTTGCCAGCAATATTCCGGTGTTATCCGGCGTGGGACATGAAAGGGATGTGACGATTGCTGACATGGTGGCAGATAAAAGAGCAGCCACACCAAGTAATGCAGCTGAACTTTTAGTGCCGCATAAAGACGACCTGGTTTTCCAGATAGAGAATTTTGAAAAATTGCTGCAAAACGAATTAGCATCAATGATTGATGATAAGAAAGGTTTAATAGAGAGGTTTTATGCTTCATTTGAATTAAATATGAATAATTTGAGGGATAAAATTGAAAATAACGTGAGTCTATTAAATTCATATAGTCCAAAGAATGTCTTGCAAAGAGGATACAGTATTACCACAATTGGAAATAAAGTGATAAAAAATAAAACACAGGTTAAGAAAGGGAATGAATTGACTACGCAACTAGTTGATTCCAAGATTAAGTCAGTGGTAAAATAAAATTATGCCTAAAAAGAAAATCTCTCGACAAGCTCGAGACAAGCAAATTGATTTTAAAAAAAAGTTTGAAGAATTAGAAAAGATTACCGAAGAATTTGAATCCGGAGAGCTTGATCTGGAAGAGGGTCTAAAAAAATATGAAAAAGGAATTAAATTAGCCGATGAATTAAAACAGGTGCTGGGGGAAATGGAGAATAAAGTGAAGAAATTAAAAACAAAATAATGGAAAGAAAAAAGAAGCGGGTTTTAAAAAATATGGCTGGTATTGCCAGGCTATATATCGAGGCTGCCAAAGAATTGGGATGTGAATATGATATAATTTCCGTACCGTATATTTTTAGAATTATTAAAGGAAAAAAAAGGTGGTTATTTTTTGGAGCAAATACTCCATTAAATTCCCTTTCCGGAGGAAAAATTGCTGATAACAAGCACGCGACCAAAAGGGTTTTAAAGCAAATTAAAATTCCATTAACTCAGGATTTTACTTTAGATCAAGAAGATTACAAAAAAGTAATCAGAGAAATGGAAATATATTTTCCGGTTGTTTTGAAGCCATTAGCCGGAACAATTCAAGGATCAGGCGTTATTACCAATATTAAATCTAAAAAGGAATTGCATAAAATGGTAAAACGGCTGAATAACAAGGGCTTCATGAAATTGCTGGTAGAGGAATATTTGGAAGGATTGAATGATTTTCGCGTTTTGGTTTTTAAAAACAAAGTAGTCGCAGCAACCTTAAGAGTGCCGGCTTATGTTATTGGAGACGGGAAAACAAGAATTAGGGAATTAATTGAAGAAAAAAATATAGAGCGAGAGAAATTATATGAGATAGATATGGGGGAAATAAAGATTGACGATGATTTAAAACAATGCCTAAAAGAACAAGATTTAAATCTTTATTCAGTACCGAATTTGAATAAAAAAATTAAATTAAAAAGCGTATGTAATTTAGGACAGGGGGGCGAAGGCATGGATGTGACGGATGATATTTGTGATTATAATAAAAATTTAGCAATAAAAGTGGCAAAGGCCCTTGATTTAAAATTGGCCGGGCTAGATTTTTTATGTAAAGACATTTCCAAGCCGTTAAAGCGCAGGCAAGGAGTGATAATAGAGGTGAATGAATCGCCTGGTTTTAAATTGCACCAATATCCAACCGTGGGCAAGCCGAGAAATATTGCAAAAATGATAATGAAAGAGATAATCAATAATTAGTATTATGAAAAAAAAAGACGATTTTTCAAAAATGGGTAAGATTTCAAGGTTAATGCTAGAAACCGCACAAGAAATGGGAATAGGATATGAAATAGTGCACCCACCTTATGTTTATAGGTTAAAGAAAGCTAAAAAGGAAGCATTTTTTTATGCTACTTATATGCCGATTAACCAGCTTTCCGGAAGCAAGGTTTCTGACCATAAAAAAATAACAAAGAAGGTTTGGGAAAAGCACAATATACCAGTAGCAAAGGATTTTATTATTAATAAAAATAATTGGCAGGGAAAAATAAAGGAAAAGGAAATAAATATTAAATTTCCAGTTGTATTAAAGCCATTATCAGGAACAATTCAAGGATATGGAGTGGTGACAGACATAAAAACTAAAAGACAGCTTAATTATACTGTAAAAAAGATGATTAAAAAGGGAATAAAACAATTTCTCGTAGAAGAATTTTATAGCGGGTTAAATGATTACCGCGTATTGGTATTAAATGGGAAAGTAATTGCGGGTGCAAAAAGAGTACCGGCTTATGTTGAAGGAGATGGAAAAAAGAACATAAAAGAATTGATTAATGAAAAGAACATGAAAAGAACTGCAGAAAAAAAGATTAAATTAGGAAAAATTAAAATTGATCTTGAATTAAAAAATAGCTTGAAAACAGAGAAGTTGAAATTAAAATCAATATTAACAAATGGCAGAAAACTCCAATTAAAGAATGTGTGTAACTTAGCTACCGGTGGCGAAGTGGAAAATGTGACCGATCAAATT
>JBDRCS010000038.1:0-6381 GCA_043821615.1 Patescibacteria group bacterium | reverse complement strand
CCAGCATTTATCGTTCTTCTATTTTATATATGCAATACTAAAAAATTTACAATAAAACAAAATTCAAAAAAAACACTATCTATTGGAATAGTATTTATTATTTTATTAATAATTCCTCTAATTTTCACAATATATAATTCCTACCAAATTTCAGAACATAAGGAAAAATTTAGGAACAAAGATATCAGTGGCACAGCCATCGTTTCCAATATTGACCATGTTGGCTCTTTAAGCCCTTTGAACATGATTTCCAGCGAAGGGAAATTCAGAACTGAAAACGGGGGATTGGATCAGTATTGGCAGGTTATGAAAAACATGTCCTGGCTTCCCTACTTCATGATTTTGGTTTTTATTGGCGTTTACTATACCTGGCGCAAGAATAAATATTTATCCGCCTTCCTTAGTTTATGGGTGCTTGGCTTTTTAGCGCTTTTTTCAATGTGGGTTAATCCCTACTCCAGATACATTATTGTGGCTTTTCCGGCCTTGGCCATATTAGGCTCATTTGGTCTTTATTATCTATTAACTGATATATATCCAAAACTCGTTAAAAACGTCAAAATAGGCAAATTATTGGCCATATTAACGATCCTATCCATCCTCTTCATCTATTCGCCAGCTGTGGCTTTAATACAGGAAAACCTAGAAGAAGAAGTGCTTATAAATAAGGCGATTTCAGAGTCTGATTTAAACAACTTATTGGCCATGGGAAAATTAGTGGAAGACAGAGGAGATGAGAAACCGATCATTATGTTTTCCGGCAATTGGCAATATGGCCTGTCTGAAACCCTGGAAACCCACACCGGCATCAAAACCATTCGCATGCCTTTTGAACAACAAAAATTTGAGTTTAATAATGATCAGGTGAAGGCCTTTTTTGACCAATTATTAGATGATGGTTATACTATTTACTTCTGGCAGGATTCCGGAACCTCCGGCGACACCAATGATTTCCTTTGGGAAAATTATCAGCTAAATGAACTTAAAAAATATTCGTTCTCATTTACAGACGAAATAATCTTATATGAACTCCATAAATAAGATCAAAGACGTTAAAGCGTTCCAAAAGCCTCAGGATTCAATTTTTTCAAAGCTGTTCACCAGAAAGCTTTCTGCCGTGTTTACTTTTATGATAATCAAGCTGGATAAGAAAGCTACTCCTACACAGGTTTCGGTACTATCATTAGTGCTTGCAATAATTGCCTGTTCATTTTTTATTGATAATAATTATTGGGTTCGCATCGCTGGTGTGGTTCTGCTCCAAATCTCTTTTGCCCTTGATTGCTCAGACGGAGAGATTGCTAGAATCAAGAATATGTCCTCCAAATTTGGCGCCTGGTTTGATTCTGTGTCAGACCGCTTCAAAGAGATGCTTATGTTCGCCTCACTCACATATCTCTGGTACGCCCAAAATCAAGAACTCTATGGCATCATTATTGGCGCTACTGCTATGGTTCTCTGGTTAATGATCGGTTATCTTCGTGAAGCCAAAAAAGCTTCCTGGCCCACGACTCGTTCTGCCGAGATCCACATTTCTAAAAATATTTATTTAGGCACAGTGGACACCACGATCTACGCTGTCTGCTTTGCAGTTATCTTTAATATCCCTTTATTTCTACTCATCTTAATATTTGTGGTCTCTATACCACTCATCTTCAAACAATTATATTCTGCTTATAAGCTAAGCAAGAATAATTAAATTTCTATATCAGCCACTAATGAGGAAAGTTGATCTTTATCGTTTTGATATTTAACTTCTTTTGAATTTTTATAAATTTCATCAATAATCTTTCCATCCATATCTTTGGGAACCGGCACATCCATCAGGTGTAAAATATTTGGCGCAATATCTTTGATGCCGATTTTTTGTTTAATCTCATGGCCTTCTTTAAAGCTGGGGCCATAAGCGATAAAGACACCGTCAAAATCATGCTTATTAGAAACCACACCTTTTTCAAAGAGTTTGCCAGTGTGAAATTGGCCGTCTAGCCAATAGTCAGCATGTTTAAAGAAAAGATCAGGACACATCGTGGCCGTGTCTTCCCCATAGATCTGTTCCTTGGTAAATACGTCAGCCACAACCGGGTCGCCGTCAGGTCCCTTAAGATTCTTAATTTTATCTATAATCTCATCTCTAATTTGATTGTACTCTTCATCGGTTTTAACAATGCCGTTCTTAAATTTCTTTGTGTCATTAATATAAGCATTGGTCATGTATGATCCCTTAGGAAAACAACACTTGGTATTATCATAATCAATCCCAATATCCACTTTTACATTCACTGGTAAATATTTTTTAACAACTTTATGATAAACATTCTTAGCCGGCTTTTCGAGCCAGGGCATCTTTTCCATTAAGTCAAAAATCGGCTTGCCAATGCTAAATTTTTTCTTTTTAGCGCGGACTTTCTCTGTTTCTTTAGCCCGGCGGGTGACAGCCTCCTTAAAATCATCGCCAGTAGATTTTGTTTTTAAATAACCTTCTTTTTCCAGCCATTTATTAAAGAAAAAGGTTTTCTTAAAAGACTTAAAGCCATGGTCAGACATGATCATCAAATCAGCGTTCTCAGGCAGATTCTCTATAAACCAGCCCAGATATTTATCTACTTGTTTATAAATTCTAAGGGGGGATTCAGCTCTATTTTCTAAGAGTTCATCATATGAAGCATGCTGGATCCAATCAGTCGATGAAAAGAGGTAGAAGAAGAAGTCCCATGGTTTTTGCTTGAACAGTTTTTGCACGCAAGCCATTTGCTTGTCCACCAAATCCAAGACCTCATCCGCATAAGAGTCTTTAGCCCCTTTTAATCTGAGAGATTCATTCGGAGTAAGCTGGTAATCTTTCAATTCAGGAATCTCTTTTTCCAGGCCTTCTGGCCAGATCCATTGATCGCCTTGGGTAAGAATGGATGTAATCACAACTTCGCCGGTGTTTCCCAGTCTTGGCGGCCAGGAATTTGGCATGTTTACTGTTATCGGATGCTTGCTATTTTCATAAATAATTTCCGGCAGAGTTTTTCCTTTAATGTCTTTGCAGGAAGTGATATGAAATTTTGACAGGTCTTCATCTGGCAGTAAAAAGTCATAAACCGTATGCTTGCCAGGAGTTTTCCCGGTGGCAAAGCTGGACCAGGCCGTGCCGGTCATCGGCGGCATGGTTGACCATAAAATTGAATGGCTTCCTTTGTCTAGAAGTTTCTTAAAATTCGGCATCAATCCTTCTTCCGCCAAAGGCTTTAATAGTTTAAATGTCCCTCCGTCCAAGCCGATTACTACGACTTTATGATTTGTGTTCTCTGTCATATTTTGCAAATTCTTTATAATTAATATAGCCGCTGGAAGCAGCAAAAAATAGTTCTATCAACATATAAAGCACCAGGCCGATATAAAGCTGGTTTAATAAGGCAAAAACCGTAAATAATAAATATCTGTCAGCCTCTTTAAACATTAGGGAATTGCGGAAAGATCTCATAAATTGAGATTTTACTTTTTCATCAGCCACAGCTTTTTTATCTTGCACCTCCCCTTTGGTCTCTAATTGAAAATTAACTCTGTTTAATCTGGTAATATTTCTTAAAAATTGAAAGAAGATGGTAGCAAAGGCGATTATAAAAACCAGATAGTCATGTGTCGCAAAATATATGCCAAAAGCAATTGATAATAAGATTATTCCGTCCTTGATCTTGTCTGAATGATAATCATACCAGGCTCCGAATTTTGAGGTCATGCCTTTAAGTCTTGCCAGCTGGCCGTCCGTGCAGTCAAAAATTAATGCGAAATTCAAAAATATTATGGCGTATATTAAATTGCCGTACACATTCCCAAAAAAGAAAAATATGGCTGCTGTAATTCCGCATAAAAAAGACAAAGTCGAATAAAAATTAGGAGTCAATTTTGTTTTTACGGAAACTCTGGCAAAAAGATTGGCAACTTGTCCGCAAAAATACCAGGACCACAAGGCATCATCTTTTTTTATGGCATCTCTCGGGTTCATAAGCTATTTACTAATTCTTTAATTTTATCTTCAGATAAGTTTTCTTTTTCTAAAATCGTATATCTGTCAGCTCTGGTTTTTGGCGCAAACATTATTGCCTCTACCAATTCATCCTTGGTAATATTAACATCCTCGGGTTTTACAGGTAAGCCCACATTTTCAAAAAAAGATTTATAATTTTCAAAACTGTTTTTTCTAAGCTTTTCAGCAATTAAGATACCCAGAGATACTTGAAGTCCATGCATAGATTTTCCAGGAAAGAGTTTATCTATGGCATGAGAGATCTCATGTTCAGCTCCAGAACATGGCCTGGATGTGCCCGCGATGTTCATAGCAATACCAGAAAGAATCAGACCGTTAACTAATGTTCTCAAAAATTGCTCTGAAGTAAGATCAATCTTCATGTCTCCTGTAAATTTGCCATAGACTAAGTCTGCCGCAGAATAAGCTAAGCTGGCTGCAAAGTCATCAATTTGTTCACCAGTTTCCTTATAGGAAAGTTGCCAGTCAGCAATCGCCGAAAAATTGGATAATAAATCTCCGGTACCGGCTTTTATATTATCAATGGGTGCAGATTTCATAACATCAAGGTCAACTAAAATTCCCATTGGCATGTTTACGCCAATGGATTCGGTAATGCCTTCAGAATTTTTTAAAACCGCAACCGGTGAGGCAATGCCGTCATTGGAAGGCGAGGTGGGTATGGAAATGTAATTAATTTTGGCTTTGGTAGCGGCAAATTTTCCCAAATCAAGCGTTCGGCCGCCACCGATGCAGATTACCACATCATTCGCATTCTCTTTTAAGCTTCTAGAAATTTCTTCACCCTCTTTAATGGAATTTTCAGATATTAAATAAGTGCTTGGCTCGTCAAATTGAGCAACAATTTCATTGCCGCCCAATTCCAAGACATTTTGCGAAGAAATGATAAAAGGCTTCTCAAATTTTAAATGATTTTCCTGAAGAATATTTTGCATTCTGGAAAAAGCCCCGGATTCTATCTTAATAAAAAAGGGAGCGGGAATGTTTCTGGATATTACAGACATTTTAGTTTTTTATTTCCTCAATTAAATTTCGCGCTTCATCAAGATCTTCATGCGTGTCTATCTCCATGGTTGGTAGGCCCTTGGTGCTTTGCATGTGCATGGGCATGCCCATTTCAATGGCTTTTTGCAGGCCGTCTTCATAGTAAAGGGAATCATCCACAGCCATGGTTTTTTCTAGGGCTTCAATAATTTGTGAGGCATGTTCTTTACCGATTTTCATAATACCGATATATTCGCCCACCGCTTCAGTGGGATTAATTGATTTATGAATTTTTTTAATTTGATTATTTTCATCCAGCAAAATTTTCATTTCTTCTTCAGACAAAGCTTTTTTATCATCCACCGCCATGACATTCTTTTCCGGATGAGCAATCAGGTCGTCTAAAATATTTCGGTGAAAAATTGTGTCAGAATTTATAATGATATGGTCGTCATCAAATAAATGCTTGGCTTTGTAATATGAATAAATGTTGCCTTTGTTTAAATACTCATCATTGTAAATCATGTCTACTCTGATATCAGGCTGTTGAATTAGAAAATCAGCCAAAAAAGTGTCCACTTCACTGTGCCCGTGGCCGGTTACAATGGAATAGTCGTAAATTCCGCAATCAATGCAAACCTGAAAAATATGCTGTAAAATAGTTTTTTCATCCAGTTCCAAAAGAGTTTTAGGAATATCTTCGCAGAGCGGGGCTAATCTGGAGCCTTGTCCGGCCGCTAAAATTATGGTGTGCATATTAATCTTTCTTTTTATTAATTAATTGGGAAAATAAAGTCTTATCATAGGCATCAAAAAATCTAAACAGCCAAAGCAGAAAACCATAGAATAAGGCTGATAAAACAACGACAATAATAACATTAAGGCTTCCTTTTGTAAAGTATATAAACACCGCCATTAAAGCACAGGCAAGGGCAATGGGAGCCAGTTTTTTAAAATAGGAAAATATATTCAATTTTAAATATTTAAAATCAAAAATAATATAGGTTAGTCTCAGCAGGGCTTCGCAAACCACAGTGGTGTAGACTGCACCCATGAATCCGTAAGCATTTATCATGAAAAAATTCGCAATCAATAAAATAATGAAGTATGATCCGGCAATAATGTTCTCCTGGTTTTGCTTGTCAATGGCAGTTAATGACTGGCCGGATACGTTTCCCAGAAAGCGAAAAAATATAAATATTCCAAATATTTGCAAAGCCTGGGAGGCCGGTTCATAGCCGGGCTTATTATAGACAAGCTCAATAATCGGTTGGGCCAGCATCCACATGCCGATGGCTATGGGAAAGCCATAGGCAGTCAGGTACTTAAATATAAATTTATGAATTCTTTTATATTTTTCC
>JBDRCS010000037.1:0-18598 GCA_043821615.1 Patescibacteria group bacterium | reverse complement strand
TATTTTCATTTTTCAACATGCCTCCTCCTAAAACAACCACTTCCGGAGACCAGAAAATAATGCTGTTATAAATTCCGGCCGCCAGCCGATTATTAATATCCTCCCAATCAGGCTTTTTAATTTTATTAAGATCGCTACCTGCAATTAACTGCTGTTTATTTTTAAAATCAATAATCTGGAAGCCCGGTTCATAGCCTAAATAATTTTCCACTAATTTTTTATCTACTATCTTTGCTCCGCCAATACCCGTGCTCAAAGTTAAATAACTAATAATTTTGTATTTCTTCCCAGCTCCATGAACTGCCTCGCCCAATCCTGCCAAGGCTGCATCGTTTTCCAGCTTAATATTTTTAGTCTTAAAAATCTTAGATAAATCATTATAAATATTTTTATTATTCCATTTCGGTAAATTCGGGCAGATGGCAATTTGCTTTTTACTATTTTTAAAAGTGCAGGGTAAACCGCCGGCCACGCCCTTCACTTTTTCATCGGCATGTTCTCTAAAAATTTCTAAAGCCTGATTATAATTTTTAGGAGTCTTAACAATTTTAAAATTATCTAATTTTTTCAAATTAGTTGAAGTCGCAATCCTTAAATTAGTGCCTCCTACATCAAATAATATATACATATTTCTAACCCCACCTATAAATAATAAATAAACAAATTATTATTAACGGTAAAGCAATGTCTGATAACCACAAAATTGGTCCCCAATTGCCCGGTGCCAAATTATTATTTTTATAACGGTCTTGAATGTGGCCATAGGCCGCTCCCAGGGCGAAAATGGCATACATAATCACCACTGCCATCCAAAAATCACCTCTAAACCAAATACACATAATACCGGCCACGCCTATTCCTAAATTAGTCATGGCTATCTCTTTTTGGAAACCGCTACCTGTGGCCCAGCCAATACTTTTGGCAACATCGCCCGACTTAAACCAGTGCCCCATAAAAGCCCAGATTCCACCAATGCCAATAGCCGCTAATAAATAAACCAATAAAGTTTCCACCACTCCCGAGCCTTTAATGACAATCTGAATAATTGCCCCCAATATTGCCAGCGCCGGTAAAATAATTGGGAAAAATTTCACAACAGACTCGGATGTTTTTTCTGTATTTTTCTCCTGCATAAATTTTATTTATTTTGTTATATCTAAATCATAACAAAAAATACCTAGATTCACCAGGTATTTTTTTATTAAAAAAAATTTATTGTAAACTACCACCGAGACATTACCTTTCCTTCTTCCCTCCCTGTGGTAGTCTCTCGATGGAATTCAAACTCTCCTCCTAGTTAAGTGTGGGGAGCGGCTTCCACAAGACCTTGATCAGCTTCCTCACCAGGATCACGAGGAATCCCGCAAGAATCGACCACAATCCGAAGGCGGTGCCGACAGCCGAAAACACGCGCATCACGCCCCCAAGATCTTTCATGGTGGAATAATCAGTCACGAAAACGATGCCCAGCAAGAGCGCCGCAATCAGACCGAGTACCATGCTCATGATCGCTCCCCAGGCCAGGCCGCCCAGGCAGCCTTCCCGGCAGAAAGTCATGATCTTGATGTACAGATCCGTGTTACCCCCCTTGAGCATGAGGCTGGTGATCAGTGGCAAAAGCACGCCGGCGATCACAACCACTACAATGCAGCTGAGCCCGATGTAGAGGTAATGGCAATAGAACTTCTCACCCACCATCAGCACATCGAACCCGAACACGGCCACCATGGCCAAAATCCAGTAAAAGTACATCCAGCTTCCCTTGGTCGTCACTTTACTTCTCCTGTGACAGTTGTTGAGGACTTTAACAAAGCCTGAATTAATACTTATCTTACAGAAAAAACAACAAAATGCAAATAAGTTATTTATTCATATCTAAGGGCATCGATCGGATCCAGCTTTGATGCCTTATAGGCCGGCGCAAATCCAAATATCAAGCCAATGGCAATAGACACTCCAGTTGCCAAACTAATACTGCTGACGGTAATGGCAAAATCTACATCCGTAAAATAACCAATTATCCAGCCTAATAATATGCCCAAAATTATTCCTAATATACCTCCCAATAAAGTTAAAATTATCGCCTCAATAATAAATTGAATTAAAATATCCTTTTTTTTGGCTCCTACGGCTTTTCTCAAGCCTATCTCTTTAGTCCTTTCTGTCACAGATACAAGCATAATATTTGAGATGCCAATACCGCCAACCAGTAGGGAAATGGCGGCAATGCTTGCCAGTAAAGTCGTAAAAATACCAGTCACCTGATTGGCCAGGCTAAGCAAATCTTCAGAGGTAAATATGGAAAAATCGGCATCGTCCAATTCCACATTTCTAAAATCAGCAAACTTTTCCTTAACCTGAGCCACAGTTACATTCATAAGGTTAATGTCAGCGACCTTAAACTGGATGCTTGAAAAATTATCAGTTTTAAAAATTTTATTGGCAGCCGTGGTATAAGGAATAAATATCTCATTGTCCTGATTTCCAAAAGCAGTAGTACCGCGAGAATCCAGCACGCCCACCACTCTAAATTTGGAATTGCCGATTAAAAAATATTCTCCCAAAATTTCTCCCATATTTTGTCCGGAAAACAATTCTTCGGCTGCATCACTTCCCAAAACAGCCACATTGCGGTTGTCATTAACATCATTGGCAGAAAAAAATCTTCCGTTCTTTAATTGCAAATCCTGAATCCTGTTAAAACTTTCTGAGACGCCTGTTACCGTGCCGTTTAATTCGCGCGATCCTTTTTTTGAAGTTTGCATGGCGCCCAATGACGGAGATAAATATTCAATATAGGGAAAACGGGTTTTATTTTCTAAAAAATCATAATCTCTCTGCGTCAAAGTAGCGATGCTCAGAGCTTCACCGGTTGGCCCGCCACTATTATCAAAAATATTTCCCGGAGTAATGGTTGCCACCTCGGTTCCCAGAGAGCTAAGGCTGCTCGTAATTTCAGACTGAGCGCCTGTTCCCAGGCCCATCAAGGCTATCACCGCTCCAATCCCGATCACAATTCCCAAAACCGTAAGAAAACTCCTGACTTTATTGATCAGTATTCCTTTAACCGCTAATTTGAGCATTAATAAATATCTTTTCATTTTTTCCTCCTTTTGCTGTTGGTTTTGTCGGATTCTATCTTGCCGTCAAAAATTTTAATTATCCTTTGGGCATAGCTGGCAATATATGGTTCATGCGTAATTAAAATAATCGTATTCCCTTTTTTATGGAGTTTTATAAAAATATTCAATATTTCCTTGGTTGCCACGGAATCCAAATTACCAGTTGGCTCGTCTGCCATAATTATCGCCGGATTCATTAGCAATGCCCTGGCAATGGCCACTCTTTGAATCTGGCCGCCGGAAAGTTCGTTTGATTTATTATTTACCTTGTCAGTCAAGCCAACATCTTTTATCACTTCGCGAATCCGGTCATTCAGCTTTGGCAAGCCACCATATAAACCGGGCATAGCTACATTGTCATACACGCTGGTTCTCTTTAATAAATTAAATTGTTGAAAAATAAAACCAACTTCCTTATTTCTAAAATCA
Source organism: Patescibacteria group bacterium (assembly GCA_043821615.1). GTDB lineage: Bacteria > Patescibacteriota > Patescibacteriia > UBA9570 > JAHJKD01 > JBDRCS01. The sequence goes on along the minus strand of JBDRCS010000037.1, from coordinate 15,047 downwards.
GCCAGCTTGGAATCAGACAGCTTGCCGACATCTTCTTTATTTAATAAATATTTCCCTGTGGTCGGCCTGTCCAAAGCGCCTAAAATATTCATCAGGGTTGACTTGCCCGAGCCGGACGGACCCATGATTGCTACAAAATCTCCTTTCTCAATTTTAAGATCAACCCCCTTCAAGGCCTGAAAGGCATTTTCCCCCTCGCCGTATGTTTTTGTAACTTTCTTTAATTCAATCATTTCCCTCCTTAATTAGACGGTCCGAACGATGCCGGGGTAAAACCGTTTTCAACTTGCGTTGTCGGCAGCATGATCTCGTCGCCCTCTTCAATGCCGGAAAGAATTTCCGTATCATTTTCCCCTTCAAAGCCCAGATCAATTTCCACCTCTTCTGTCTTCCTTTGTTCCCTGTCTACCAATTTAACAACATAATCCTTGCCGTCTTTTGAAAATACATAAACATTGTCCACAAACAAAACATTGTCAATTTCATCAACAATTATTTCCATATTCACGGTCATTCCGAATTTTGCCTGCTCCGGCATTTCTTCCGAATCAATGGTTATTTGATAGCTTGGATTAAGTGAATTCACATCATAAGGCGACTGGGCAACATAAGTAACTTTTCCAAAATATTCTTTTTCGTCGTTGACTTCGTCTAAAGCCGGAAAATCCAGCTTCACTCTCTGATCACCTACCACCTCATTTATATCCGATTCCAAAACCAGGCCCTCCACATTTAATTCATCCAATTTCACTATTTCAATTAAGGGCGTCTGGCCAGGCGTTACCTGATTTTCCAATTTGGGCCAGATATTCGTGATTGTTCCGTCAATGGTCGCTTTAATCTCTTGGGTAGATGTTCCGCCAGTTGCATTAGCCACTTCAATTTTCATTAATAGATCATCTTTTGAGACATCGTCATTTTCTGAAACATTTATTTCCTTGACCACACCGGTAGCTGTTGGATAAATTTGACTGTAATTGTCTGCCCTGACCTGCCCGTCGGCAAAAACCACTTTATCCAAATCTCCCTTTTCCAAAATAGCGGTGTCAATTGCATCAAACTCAGCTTTTTTATTATTAATATTTGCCCCATAAGTTAATATTCCTATTAACCCTAAAATAACAACTACTAAAACGACTATTATTATCTTTGAGCTGGTTTTCATTTTTGCCATATATTTTATTTTAATTTATTTTCGCTCCATGGCTATTATAGCACTTTTCATTAAATAAAAAAGTCTGGGATAATTAAATTATTTATGTTAAAGTAAAAGCATGAATGATGGCACAAACAGAGAAGACATCTACCCCGGGCTTGAGGTGGATATTGTCCTAAAAAAAGACCAACCCACAGGCAAGCTTACCCATGGGAAGGTTAAAGATATTTTAACTAGTTCAAGCCAGCACCATCGGGGCATCAAAGTCCGGTTAGAAGACGGCCAGGTTGGCCGGGTCCAGAAAATTTATAATGGCAATGAAGAAGAGGACGAAGACGATTTCGATAATTTCGTTTAAAGCTCAAGATTTTCCCACTGCTCCTTTTCGTCTTCACTAACCTCGCCGTCTTCACAGATTTGCTCCATTAGAGTACTGCGTTCTTTCATCTTTTCCTGATCAAATCCAGAGCCGTTTCCCTGCTGTCTTTCCGGCATTTCACCATTTTGAGGAGGCTGTCTGTCTCCCTCTCTTTCTCCCATGTTTTCCCAATTGGCGCAGATCTCTTCTATATCCGCATCTTCCATTGCAAAAGCTGGTCCACCACTAAGGCCACCCGGACCTTTTTGGAAATAGTGGTCATACAAAAAATAACCGGCTACTCCCAAAATAATTATCAAGGCAACTCCATTGACTGCCAACAGAGTTTTATTTATTGGTTTCTTTTCCTCCTTTTTTCTCTTCTCATTTTTTTGTTCTTCCATATTGTTTAATTAATATTAATTATTACTCCTGAGTGATCCCGCCATGGCGGGATCGTATCGAAGGATTATTCATATCTTAAAGCGTCAATCGGATTCAGCTTGGCTGCCCGACGCGCCGGATAATAACCGAAAATTATTCCAATAATTACTGAAACCCCGAAACCCAAGCTCGTTGAAAATAATGAAATGGCCATTCCTGTATTCAAAAATAAATTTACTAAAAATGAAGTCGCATATCCCAAAACTACGCCGATAAATCCGCCGCTGAAAGTAAGCATTACTGATTCAGCCAAAAATTGATTGGATACATCTTTGCTCCTAGCACCGATTGCCTTTCGCAGGCCGATCTCTCTGGTTCTTTCAGTGACGGAAGTAAGCATCATGTTCATAATGCCGATTCCGCCTACTACTAAAGATATGCTGGCAATCGCTCCCAATAAAATAGTTAATGTTCCGGTAATGCTCGAGGCCATCTCCACCATGTCTGCCATATTCATCACCTGAAAATCTGCATCATCTTCTGAAGTAAATCCATGCCGCTTTAAAAGTAAGGCAAAAATATCTTCTTCAGCCACATCCATCTGGTCTTGCTCCGCTATTTTTACTGATATGGAAGACACGCTTTCATTACCAGTCAAATATTTCTGTGCCACGGAAATAGGAATCAATATGGCATCGTCGCTGGAATTAAATCCGCTGCCGGTTTCTTTCATCACGCCCAACACTTTGAAACTCAAGCTGTCTATCCTGATAGTTTCACCAGTCGGGTCAACCCCCTCTCCAAAAAGGTCTTCGGTTGCTGTTTTTCCCAAAACCGCCACTTTGGATGATTTATCAACATTGCTTTCAGAAATAAAGGAACCTTTTTCCATTTTAATGTTATTAGCTTCCTGATAAGAATTAGTCACACCATTAATAGAAGTGTTGGTATTGTTGCCTTTTACTACAACTTGATATCGCCCCGAAGTGACTGGCGAAACTGTTTCTATTAAAGAAAGGTCACCAACTGCTTCTGCATCCTCCATGGTCAAAGTTTCAGCTGAACCCTGGCCCTCGCTAACTGGTCCAAATCCCCCGCCTGCCCCTGGGCTGATAGTAAGAAGATTGGAGCCACTTGACTCAATGCTTTGAGTTATAGAACTAGAAGCACCCTGGCCAATAGAAATCATCGCAATCACCGAACCAATGCCAATCACAATTCCAAGCACAGTCAAACCAGATCTGGCTTTATTAGCTGCAACTGCAAAAAATGTTTCTTTAAATAAATCTTTATAATGCATTTTATAAATTTAAACCGTTCTTACTGGTTCTTTTATTCCTATTTTTATAATCTTTTAATATTTTCCCATCACGCAATAAAATTATCCGATCAGCAAATTCCGCCACTTCCATTTCATGGGTAATCATGATGATGCTTCTCTTGTTTTTTTTATGAAGACGTTCAAAAGTCTCCATTACTATTTCTCCTGTCTTGCTATCCAAATTTCCAGTGGGCTCATCAGCTAAAAGTAAATCGGGATCATTGACCAATGCTCTGGCGATTGCCACTCTCTGCATTTGTCCTCCGGAAAGCTGATTAGACAAATGGGTCCACAATTCTTTTTCACCAAGGCCTATTGAATTCAAGGCTTCTTCCGCTTTTTTCATCCTATCTTCATGGCTGATTATTTTTTCCGTGTATAAAAAAGGCATCATTACATTTTGTAGTACTGTTGCTCGGCTTAAAAGATTAAAATTCTGAAAAACAAAACCAATGCTATTCAGCTTAATCCCGGCTAATTCATCGTCAGACAATTTGGAAACATCCTTTTCATTCAATATATATTCCCCGCTAGTCGGCGTATCCAGCATGCCAATAATATTCATCAGAGTAGATTTGCCAGATCCCGACGGTCCCATTATAGCCACAAACTCTTCCTTGTCTATTTTTAAATCAATTCCGTGTAATACTCTTGTTTCTGATTCTCCAACTTTATAAATTTTAACTATTTTTTTTAAATCTATCATGTTATTCTTGGTCAGGCTGTCCTCCTGCGTCTCGGTTGCCTCCGGGCATTCCTCCGCCTCCAAATAGGGAAAATCCGCCGCTATCTTCTTCTCCGCTGTCAGTGTCTTCAGAAGATAAATCCAGTTCGTCAATCACTACTAAATCGCCTTCTTCCAAACCAGATTTTATTTCCACATCCAAATCATCAGTTGCCCCTGTTTCCACTGTTACTTTTTTAGGAGTTACATCATAAACAACGCCTCCTTTTGAATTTGCTTCAACCACTTCAACATAATCCTCATCCCCTTGCGAGTTCACTGCCGAACCGGAAACAACTAAAACATCATCAACTGATTCAATAATTATTTCTGCATTAACAGTCATGCCACTTTTTATACGATCGTCTTGAGAATTAAAAGATATTTTTACATTATTATAAACTACTCCGGAATCAACCGTGCTGATTAGGTCAATTTCTTCAACTTTGCCTTCAATCTCCAAATCTTCAATTGCATCAAAGGTTAAATATACTTTTTGATCAATCTCAATAAAAGGCACATCCACTTCATTTACTGTCACGGTTGCATTCTTATCATTTGAAATAATAGTTACCGGAGAGCTGGAACCTGAACTCTCAGTAGTTGAAGCGCTAGAAGAAGAACTGCTAGTTGAAGACCCGCCGCCGGAAACATTTTCTCCGACCGTTAAATTTAAGCTGGCAATTACTCCGCTAATCGTAGCTTTAATATAATATTCCTCTCGCTGTTCTATTAGCTCATTTAATTGGCTTTGCTTTTCTTTGATGCTAATCTCCTGTATCTCAATATCTTTAGCATCAGTGCCTTCCTTTGCTTCTTCTAGATCCTGCTCCTTTTGAAGAATGTTGTCTTCGGTTTGTTGAATTTCAAAAGGATGGTTTGTTTCATATTCTTCAATCTTTCTTTTAGCTTCGTTATATTGAGATTTATAAGTATCATAATTCGGATCGTCCTTATCCGTATCGTCCATCTTTTGCTTGGCGGACTTCTTTTCTTCCTGAGCCGCTTCCAATTCATGTTTCTGCTGCAATTCCAAAGTCTCCAGCTCATTTATAGCCGTAGTCAGATCATTTTCTGCCTTAATGATGGTTGACGCATCAGCCGGCTCTTTCATTTTTTCCAGGCTTAACTGGGCAGATTCAACGCCTAATTGTGCTTGATAAATGTTATTTTCTAATTCACTTGAATCAATCTGAGCAATAACTTCCCCTTCGTTTATTTCTTGTCCAACTTCAACATTTACAGAAGTTACCTTGCCAGAAGCTTCAGCAGAAACTTCCACCTCTTCAGTGCTTCCTACTTGCCCGCTTGTTGAAACAATGCTTTCAATGTCGCCTTTTTCTACTTCCTCTACCTGATAGCCATTTTCATGAGTCGCAGATTCTGTAATCATTTGAAATCCAAAATAGCCAGCGGCAGCAACAGCTAGCAAAACGACAATAAAAGTGATTTTATGTTTCCTTATTGCTTTTCCCAGTTTTTTTAACATTAATTATAATAAAAAATTAGATGGCAATGATCTCTCCGTCATTACCATCTAATACGCAAAAAATGCAAAAATATTTCAAATTTTAAAGCTCGCTCCGCCACACAAAAGCCGTAGCGTTAAATCCGCCCTCGTCCAATTTAATCGCCTTCTTCAATTCATACTGGCTTATGCCTTCGTCTAAAGGTTCCCTGTCTGGAATATCGCCGGTATAATATTTATTCAATACGACTAAGCCTCTTTCATCACCTAATTGGCCCAAGGCCCAGATTGCCGAATTCCTGGTTTCATAATCATTTTTTTCATCGTCTACTAATGTGCTCAAAGCCTCCACGCAGTCGCCTTCATATTTTGCCTGGGCAATCTCGCATTTTTGCTTTACATGAGTACCAATCAGGGTGCAGGTTGAAAGGAACAAAAAGAAAAATACTCCTACACCAATGGCAACAACATAAATAATAATGTTTTTATTAATTTTCATAAAATATTTCTTCAATGTTAATTTTAAATATCTTGGCAAATTTGAATGCAAGTGGTAGAGAGGGTAAATATTTCCCTTTTTCAATGGCATTAATCGTCTGCCGGGAAACTTTAACTTTATTGGCCAGGTCCTCCTGGGTCATGTCATGCATCGCCCGATAGACTTTTAATTTATTTGTCATCCTTGCCCCCTGATCTGTTTAGAAAAAAATAATAACTGATGCTGTAAATGACAATTATAAAAATACAAGTATAAGCAAAAATTAGAGCCAATGATTCCATATAAGGAAAATAATGTCCCTGATTTAAAAACATTAATATCACCGATGTCCAGCCCAATACCGAAACTATGATAATATATGTCATGCGGCCGGCTTTTTCACTGGCCGACATTATCCGTTCGTCCACAATTATTTCTTTAGTTCGGGATTTTGCTATCCACATAACTAACATTCCAATAATAACTCCGGCTAATGCCAGAAAAATATTAGCATACGCCAGGGCCAAAGCAACGGTTATCGCTACAAAGCCTCCGCAAATCATTCTAATAATTTTTAAAGTTTTTAAGGTCATATCTTGTTAATTTAATGGTAAAAAAAGACCGTGTATTCATTGTACACGGCCTTTACATTTTGTCAAGTTTACTTTACACCTAATTCTTTACTCTGACTCTGGTTGTCTTTGCTGCCCGGGAATATTCTTCTGCCCATTTTTTCTTTGGCACCCATCTCACTTTAAAGCGCTTATTCTTTTGCAAGCTGGCAGTTACCCTGGCTTTTCCTTTCTTGCCGGTTTTGGCCTTTTTCCAAAATCTATAAGTATCACCCTTTTTCTTATAGAACCTTAAAGTTTTCTTCTTGAGTTTTTTCTTTGTTGCCTTATCCTTCAATGTGGCAGTTAAAGTAAATTCTTCGCCTTTAGTGACTTTGGTCTTGCTGGATTTTAACTTTAATACTGGTCGGGATTTTATTTCAAATAATCCCCTGTCATTGCCCGTTATTAATCCGTCAAAAAGCAAAGCGTAAAAACTTTCCTGTTTCAAGCCGGTATATAATTTATCCCAGTCATCGCCGCTCTTTTTATAAACTGCACCGTTCAAGGAACTGTTATCCTGGCCGGCAACATATATCGTATCCGGATTTGTAGAAGTATCCAAAGTTAATGTCGATAAATTACTTACCTCTTTCAAACCTTTATTTGTTTTTATCCAGGTTGCCCCTTTATCTTCCGAAGTATAAAAACCGTTTTCGGTTGTAGCATAGATTACATCATTATTTTCCTGGTCAACCAAAATGCTGGTTAAAAAATAATCATTTAAATCTGCAGATGGTCTTGACCAGGTACCTTTGGCACTATATTTATAAACTCCCAATTTTGAAACATCTCCGGTCAAGCCCACATAAACAGCCCCATTTTCCGCCACGGAAAGACATTTTGCCGGCACATCATTGGGAATGCTGAGATTTGTCCAGGTCTGGCCGGCATCAGTACTTTGCCAGACTGCTCCAGAATCAGTCCCGCCCAGGTCGTCATTATAAACCGCCGCGTAAAGAGTATTACCGTGTCCTGGCCTTGAAACAATCTGCATTACTCCGCCCCCAGAAAAAGTTGGCGTTGTCGCCTGTGTCCAGGTTGGCGTTGTAGCTGTGCCATTTTCTGTATAATAAATGCTGGTTCCAGCTGCGGCCACTACATAATCGGCATTAGCCGGTTTTACCCAGACGCCCTTCCAGTTGCTGGTGTCGGCCGGCAGAATCGGATATTCCCAAGTTGGTTCAGCATCTTTAAAATTCAAACTTCTGGCCAGTCCGCCGTTGGCGCCAATCCATAAAACATCTTTATCTTTAGCCTGTGAAATAGCATAGGTTTTTACGGCTTCAATACCCTCCACATTATCTGTCCAGTTCGCTCCCCGATCAATACTTTTTGCCAGTCCTAAACCGGTATTCGTATAAATTACCAGTGGGTTTCCCCTGTCCACTGTTAATTGGTCAAAATAAAGAGAAGATAATGGCGTGGTTCTAGATAGCTCTGTCCAAACAATCGGCGTGGCTGAAGCGTCAGCCGTATAAAATTGCGAGGTAAACATCCTTCCCTGACCGTCCCAATCCACATAGCCGCTGGAAACTTCCTGCCCGTTTGCTTCCAAAGCTGTCCAGCTTGTACCGCCATTGAATGTCTGGTAATTTGGATTACCGGTCACAATTGAAGTGATTACAATGTGGCTCGAATCCAAAGGATCCACACCCACGCGATAAAATCTGCCGCCGTTGGTTACTCCATGGGAATAGACTTGCATATCTGTCCAAGTTGATCCTCCGTCAGTACTCTCGTATAAGTTATCATTATCATTATCATCTTCTGCTGTTGCATAAAATGTATTGTTTGTCGGTGATGCGGCAATGGAAACAATGTTACTGCCGCTCTCAATAGTTGCCGCACTGAATGTGGCACCGCCATCAGTACTTACAATAACTCCGCCGTCATTGGTAGCAACTAATAATCGGCCGGATCCATAAGTCATGCCCCAGCCAAAATTCGCTGTAGGAACGTTCTCTGTAAGCTTGGTAGTGCTGGCGCCATTATCCGTACTTTTTAATAAGTCATCGCCAATCACGGCATAAACGTCTCCGGTTGACTGATCCACTTCAACTGATTTGGCTACGCCGTCATTATTAGAAAATTTCATAGTGTGCCAATTTTCCGCCGCATCATTGGAATAATAAAGCCCTCCGGATGAGAAAAGGGCGATATATACATTGTCTGTGCCGTACTCGACAGCAATGTCCTCTGGCTGTCCGCCATAAAGACCCATATTCGTGACCACGGAATTCTTTTTAGTCTCTGTTTCCAGGGCCAAGGCCGAATTAACGCCTAATAATAAAAACAACACTGCTGATGTTGTTAAAAACCATGTTCTTTTCATATTTTTCATTTAAATTTCTTACTTTCTAATAATAACAAAAAATGGCTTTTAATGCCAACCACATCATGGTAAAATAAAAACATGAAATTAAAGACTCTAAGTATATTCATATCCATTGGGATAATATTATGTGCCTGTATAATTATTATTATTTTATATTCAAATAATAAAAAAGCTGAAAACCAAAAAGAAGCCGAAATAAAAACCATAGTTGTGGACGATATTGAAATTGCATACCAGGAATACGGCCAAGGCTATCCCCTTATAATGATTATGGGCTATTCCGGCACTATGGATATGTGGAGCATCGAACTAATAGAAAAACTTTCCTCTCAATATCGCGTTATAATATTTGATAACCGGGGCATGGGGCGCTCTACTGCTTCAGACAAGGAATTTAGCATAGATCTTTTTACCGAAGACACTGCTGAATTAATGAAGGCGCTGGATATAGACCAAGCCAATATTTTAGGCTGGTCTATGGGCACCTACATGGCCCAAAACCTCTCCTTAAAATATCCCGACAAAATCAACAAGCTTATCCTTTACGGCGCTGATTGCGGCGGTGACGAAGCCATTCTTCCGGATGAAGATACTTTGGCCAAGCTCACCAACACTTCAGGCACCCAAGAAGAACAAGACGAAATTTTGCTTTCTCTGCTCTTTCCCGCAGAATGGCTGGAAGCAAATCCCGACCCTTCCCAATATTTCCCGGAAATCACGGAACAGAGCTCACCGGCAAATATAGACCGCCAAACTCAGGCCTGGCTCAATTGGCCCGGCATCTGCAACCAGATAGACCAAATCCAAAATGACACTCTTGTAATCACCGGCACGGACGATATTTTGACCCCGCCTGAAAACTCCCGAATAATTTTAAATAAAATTCCCAATGCTTCATTATTGGAAATAAATAATGCCGGACATGGCCTTATGTACCAATATCCCGACCAACTGGCTGAATACCTACTTGTTTTTCTTCAAAACTCTTAGTAAAAAATAGCTAATAAGCATGCCCATTCCCAAACAAGCTAAAAAATAAAGCACCAGGAAAAAAAGTCCGCAAGGCAAGCTCTCAATCAAACCGCCACATTGGGCTGAAGCAATTCTATTAAATACAAACCAAAAAATAATAAATAATATTATAGTCAATAATAGGCCGATTTTCCCTACCCCGATTTTTGGTTTTGCTAAAAATTCTTTTGATCCGGTTTTCATTTTTTATAATTCTTGTATTAAAAATTTATTTCTCGCCTGTTCAAAGCCCAGCTTGCGGTACAGTTTTTCCGCCTTTTTATTGATTGGCGTCACTTCCAGCATAATTGCCACGGCTTCGTAAAATTTTACCTTTATAAGATGCTTGATCAATTTGGAACCAATGCCCTGACCGCGATATCCTTTGGCAATATAAAGTTCGTCAATGTGTAAAATATTGCCGTTGTATTCATTGCTCCAATAATTAATAAGAATGGCATAGCCGATAATTTTTCGGTTAATAGTCATCAGCATAATACAGCCGGATTCCGAGGAAAATAATTCCCGAAAAGTATCTTTAATCTTATTTTTATTGGTCGGCTTGCCTTCTGGATCTTCCCTGTAAAAAGCCTTGATTAATTCTTCCACTCGCTTAAAATCCGCCTTTCTAATTTCCCTGAATTTTACTTCCATATAGATTATTCAAAAATAAACTTCACTGCCCACATAAAGAAGACACCGAGCACAAATACTAAAAATGATAACAAAGACTTGGAAAGTTTTTTCTCTTTATGAAGCTCGGGAATTAGATCCGAAGCCGCAATATAAATAAACCCACCCGCTGCAAATGGCAATAACCAGCTAGAAAATATTTCTGCTTGGCTGGAAAGAAAATACCCGATCACGGCTCCTAATATTGCCAAACAAGCCGTTAAGAAATTATAAAGCAAAGCTTTAATTTTGGTTAACCCAGCATACAATAAAACTCCAAAATCAGAAATCTCTTGCGGTAATTCGTGCAAAAGGACTGCCAAAGTTGTCACCACCCCAAGCTCAAAATTAACCACAAAACTGGTCGCTATAATTACACCGTCAATAAAATTATGAATGCCATCGCCTACTAAATTGGTATAAGCAAAAGCATGAACATCGCAATGGCCTTCGTGACAATGATGCCATCGCAGTAATCTTTCAATCACAAAAAATAATGAAAAACCTATTAACACTGGAATGCCCACGGTTTCCGGGCCAAAATCTTCGGATGATTCCGGAATCAAGTGCAAAAAAGCCCCGCCCATTAAAGCACCGGCTGAAAACCCAACCAGAAGAATTAAAATCTTCTTTAATTTTTTTGCGTTTATCCCCACAAAAACAATCCCTACTAAAGCAACAAGGCTGACTAATAATGTGGCAATTAAGCTGGCTAATAATGGATGCATAAAAACATTATACTCAATTACTTAATGCTTAACAATAGCCTCCCGATAAATTTCTTCAAAAGTTTCTAATGATTTATCTATATCATGATTTTTAATAATCTCTAAACTTCGCTGGCCCATATTTTTTCTAAGATCCTCATCTTCAATTAATCTCAATAAATAATCGGCTACTTCTTCGCTGTGGCCGGGTTCAAATAAAAACCCGTTTTCCCCTTCATGCACCAGTTCCGGCAGAGCCACTGCCCTCACCGCTATAATCGGCAGTCCCGTGGCCATCGCCTCCATGGTGGAGATGCTCTGCAATTCAAAATTGCCCGGCGAAATAGCGCAATCAGCAATATTATAAAAATTCGGCAGTTCATCATCCGATACAAAACCAGGAAAAACCACATTCTCTGACACCCTTAATTTTTTTGCCAGTTTTTTTAAATTTTCACTTTCCTTTCCTTTGCCCGCTATTATTAATTGCATGTCATTTTTTTCAAGTACTTTTGGTAAAGCTCTAATTATTACATCAATACTTTTATCTTTATCGAGGCGCCCCACGTAAAGAGCGGTAAATTTATCTTTAATGTTATATTTTTCCTTGACTCCAGCCGTAGATTTTTCAATGGCAAATTTATTCAAATCAATGCCGCAGGAAACCGGTTGCACTTCCTTGTCAAAGCCAATTTTGGCCAATAAGTCAGCCGCTGTCTGCGTTGGCGTTGTCACTGCATCCAGCTGGCTAAAGGTTTTGCGAAAACCGGACCAGGCAATTTTTTCAAATGGACGGCGCAGATATTTTTCCGCCAAAAAATAATGAGCCAGATTATCCGGCATAAAATGGTTCGTGCCTACTGTGGGCTTCCCCAATTTTTTCGCTGCTTTTAAAACGCCGCTATTAATGGGAAAATGCCCCTGCAAATGAACCACCTCCGGATCAAATTCCGCCACTGCCTTTTCGATGGTGGTTTCATGCAAATAAGGCAGGCTGAACCGGTAATTAGCCACCATCACCGGAATCGAAAACACCCAATATACTTTTAAATCATCCAAATTTCCATAATGGCTTTTAAATTTTTGTCCCGGCGCAATCACCAAAACCTCATGCCCCCTTTTAACCAGGCCCTTTGCCAACCGTTGCGTAAAATATGAAGCCCCGTCCACATTTGGATAAAAAGTATCATGGGCGATTAGAATTTTCATAGAAATATTTAATAATTTTTTTCCAATAAACGGCAATGACAATAAAAAATGCAGCCATGGTAATGAAAGCAATGTAACCAAAAATAGAATTTATACTTTCGTAGGCTGCTCCGAAAAAATAGCCCAGGCAAAGCAGGAGAAATGATTTGAAAATAGTCGTCGTAAGATTAAAAAAGAAAAATTTATAAAATGATACTCGGGCAATACCGGCAATTACCAATATGCCGGCGCCGATAAAATTAGTAAATTTCCCGATTACAAATGTCTTGCCGGCATGATTTTTAAAAGCACTTTCCAGCCTTTCCACTTGCTCGTCTTTGAACTTGGTCCACTTCTCTATTTTTTTTAAAGCCGTTCTTCCTCCCCAGCGGCCAATACAATAATACATCACATCCGCTAAAAAATCCGCTGAAATGGCAATCAAAAGAATTAAAGCAAACTTAAAATAATCAATCGACGACAAAAAACCGGCAATCACCGTTATAATCGGACCTTCTATGAATATTAATAAAAAAGCAATCAGATAGCCGCTGTGCATCATTAAATCCTGGGTTGAATTAAGTGAAAATATTGACTCGATAATCTTAAATTATTTTTTTAATTTAACCAGTAAAGGTTTTACCATATAGACCGATGCCACTGTGCCGGCTGCAATTCCTAAAAAACCGGCTAAAACATCATCACGAAAATCTTTTGGATCACCATTTGTTAACCAAAGAGAATATCCTGTAAAATGTTCCACTGCCACTTCTATAAATTCCCAGAAAAAAATCAATCCGATCATGCCCAAAGAAAAAAATAAAATTACTGAAAAAGAAAATTGCTTTTCTAATTTAATTCCGAAAAATATCATATATACAAAAAACGCTCCCAAAAAAGGAACTAAAAAATGAGTCCAGGTGTCATACCAATTAATTTGTTTAAAAAGGCCCATAAAACCAATAATGCAGAAAAAAAATGCAATAATTAATAATGTATCCAGAAATTTTACATATCTTTGAGAATAAATAGAAATTGATTTTGAATTACTAAAAAAATATACAAAAAATAAATTGACTATGCCTGCACAAAAAATCGATAACCCTATCATCTTCTTGTCTGGATAAGAAATTGATTCTGGAGGAAAAAAATAAAACAAAATACCAATTAATGTGATAATAATTGTAAAAATATATAGTCCGTTTAATCTTTTCATTTAAATTTTCCCTTTCTTTTCATCTTCCAAAAATACTCCTTTTTTCCGAATTTGGTAATAAATTGATTTTTATTTGGCCGCAAGCTTATGCTTAGATTTTTCTTCTTCTTTTTGAATTTTAATTTATTTAACTGTCGAAAATTTATCTTCCCTGCCACAGTTAATCTATAAGTTTTAATTTTACCTTTTCTTCCCAATAAACTAGTTACAATTATTTCATATCTATCGTCGTTATAATAATCATAAATTTTAACCCGGGTCTTGTCTTGTTTTTTCTTGAAAACTTTTTTCTTTTTCAATAATTCATCATTTTTATAGACTTTTAAATATTTGCCTTTAACATTAGCCGTGTAAACATCTGTCGGCGTAGGAGGCGTTGGTGGGGTCGGCGAAGAACAGCTTTCAGCATCTATTGGAAAGCTTCCGTATTTCCAAAGTTCAGGCCCCAGGTCTTCAGCAATATAAATATCAGTTGTTTCATCGGGGCAACCCGGATTTAAAGCCACTCCTTCCTGATCATTGCCCGGCAAATCATATTCAGCGGAAACATTTCCGTCTTTATCAGCTTCAAATAATTTATTCGCCCCGTCAAAAATTGCGTACAAAGTTTCGGTATCGCTTTGATAGTCCAGGCCGGAAATATCTGTCAGTCCTGATTGCAGGGTAATGGTCTCAACAAAAGAAACGTCTCCGCTTACCTCTCTATTTATATCAAACACATAAATCTTGCCGTCTTCCTGCAGGCCCGCATAAAAATGATCATTGATATAAGTTAGGGCCTCTAAACCTTGGTTTGGATCAGTTGAAGACATCCACGAAGTCAGATCCCATGATTTTCCGGATAAAACCCAGGGGTCGCCGGAAATATCCACTTCCAGAATCGTGTCTGGATTTTCCACGCCGATATAAATATAATCACTTTCGCTATCAGCCACAGTCACGCCCTCATAATCTCCGCCCGGACTCAAAGAATTTACAATCGTTCCATCTGAATCCATTTCCGTATTATCGCCGTCGTCTCCCACTATAAAAAGCGTGCCTCTTTCTTCATGCCATACTGCCCCGCTTGGTTCATATCCGGCACCTAAATTTCCTCCGATTTCAATACCGCTATCTCCGGGCCAGCTGGCGCCAAAAACAACCGTTGGAACCATAATAAAAAATGCCCCTATTATATAAGTAATTAAATTTTTCATGATAATATTATATCATATACGGCGTTTTTCTTCTGCCTGGCGGACCTCTTTTTCATCCATGCCCAAATGGTGGGCAATTTCGTGCCAAACTGTTTCGCTAACCATCTTCTTCACCTCTTCATCTTTTTTGCACACTTTTTCAATAGAGTTCTGAAAAATAGTAATCTTATCCGGCAATACACCTCCGTAATAATAACCCCTGGCTGTCTGCGGAATGCC
>JBDRCS010000036.1:0-2386 GCA_043821615.1 Patescibacteria group bacterium | reverse complement strand
CGTAAATTAGTTAATTATCTTACCTTTCATATCTTTAGGAACATCAATATTAAATATGTTTAAAACTGTCGGGGCAATGTCGTAGATGGATTGGTCTTGTTTTTTAGGTTGCGGGTTTTTGGGATCGTAAATAGCATAGATGCCGTTCCAGTCATGCACGCCATCGTCCGGACCAGTGTCATTTTCATGAATGTAGAGCTTGTTGTGGCCCACGGTTCCTCCGGGACGCCAGGAAAGGTCGCCGAAAAATCCAAGGAGGTCAGGCGGATCGCCATTTATTTCTTCATAAAGATCTTCAGGGCGGTAAATTTTATTGCCCATCAGATTGCCTTCGTCGTCTTTAACAGCTTCCAGTTTTTTTATTAATTCATGCTTTTCTTGTTCAAATTTTTCCGGCTCAATAATTCCCTCGGGTTCACGGCCTTTAACATTAAAGAAGATGCGTGAATAAAAACCGCCCCAGGCCCAGGCTTTGGATTTGCTCCAGTCTATTTCGCACTTGTGCAGCTTGGTGACTTCATCCGGATATTCCTTAAGCACAAGATAGCCCTCCTGGATCAGCCATTCGTTCAGCAGGAACATGCCTTGCATGGCTTTGGCGCCATGATCGGAAACCAGCATAATTTTGCAGTCTTCTGGCAGAGTTTTTATTATTTCGCCAATTTTTTCGTCTAGATAAATATAATAGTTTTTAATGCAGTCCTTGAATTTATTATCCTCACCCTGGAATTTGGGATGCTTAGGATCAACATATGACCACATATAATGATGGATGCGATCTACGCCCATTTCCACCATCATCATAAAATCGTTATTTTTTGTTTCTATAAAGTGTTTAAACAAGTTAAATCTTTTCTCTGTCATGAGATAAATGGCTTTGAGGATTGTGGCAGGCGGTTCCGTGGAACGGTTGGCAAAATCAAATATATATTCCCCTACTTGTTTTTCTATTTCATCCCGAAGTTCATGCGGATAAGTGTATTCAGATTCCAGGCTGGGGGTTAAAAATGAAGAAACCATGAATCCGTTCACCTCTTCCACAGGAAATGTCTGGGGCACGCCAAGCATGCCGGTTGAATATCCATTTTCATTTAAATACTGCCATATTTTTTTCTCCTTTATGACGGCGGCCGTGGCAATCCACATATCATCGTAACCTGAACCTGGTTTTCTATTTCTAAAACCAAAAACTCCGAGCTGTCCCGGATCCTTTGAAGTCATCATGCTCATCCAGGCAGGCACGGTAATGGCCGGCGTGGTTGAGCGGAGGTTGCCGTAAATGCCATTATCCAAAATCTTGCTCACATTGGGCATGTCAGCTTTAAAGTCCTTAAATAAAAATTCAGGGGTTGCGCAATCCAGTCCTATGACTACTAGCTTAGGCATTTTGGATTTCCTTAAGTTTATTAATTAATTCTTCATGAAAAGCTTCCCAGTCATTTCTAGGCACGATGATGCCGGTAACTTCATGCTTTCCGCCGGAGGAATAATTTTTCTCTCTGGCAAAATCCACAATTTTCTCCAAATCAACATCAAGATCGGTTCTTCTCACATATACATTAACGATGTCTTTTTTGGGCTGAAAAACAACCACAATTTTATCGTCAAATTTGCGGGACAATCCTCTGGTAGTGTGAGAAATAATATTATATTCAGAATCCAGCTGGTATTCATAAATATTATCGCCCAAATCCTTGGGATCAGCTTCCAAATAATGAGTAACTTCCTGGTCAATTCTCTGAACATTGGATTCTAAATTTACATCCCGGATTATTTCTTTGGGGTCGTCAGCTAATAACTTAGTAATTGTCTCGATGCCTTCGTAATCTTCCACAATATAAAGCGAGTCCAGATAACGCCGCATCATGAGCATGTCTTCAAAAGTTATTTCCTCATTTTCAATAACTTTTTCTATGTGAGAAAAAAATTCTGTGTCTTCTTTGATAGACTCTTCTTTATCACCAACCATTCCTAAAACTCCTAAAAGCGTCGGGGCCTGGCCAAGATATTCATCGATCAGATAGCTGCAGCCAGGATATTTTTTATTGTAGTAAAAGACACCCTCGATCGGCTCCTGATGATGGTGGTCAAAAATAAGAACTTCAGGACACACCTCTTTTATTTTTTCTACAGTGGAAGGAGGGAAATTTATATCAGCCGTGACAACAAAATCATATTGGCCATCTTTTATCCTTTGGATCTCAGCACCAGTAAGAAAATAATTTCCAATCGTGGGAATTTCCAAATTTACATCAAGCTGAGGATTTAACTGGCGCAAATAATTTAAAATTAAAGCGGCTGAAGCCAGACCATCTGTGTCCCAATGATGAACAATCAGGCCTTTTTTTTTGTCTTTTAAATTTTCCAACTCCTTCATAATATTGAA
>JBDRCS010000035.1:0-4448 GCA_043821615.1 Patescibacteria group bacterium | reverse complement strand
TCAATCAATTTTATTTTTTTCGTAAACAGTTCCCAGAACCTGACGCAGCTGATAAAAAAAACATCAACATTCTTGGATTTTAAAAGGCCAGCCAGCTGCCAAGACTGTCTTTCCATGCCCCCGGTCTGGTAATGAATAAAGGGTATAAGCATTACCACTCGAATGTTTTGGGGACTATTCATTTCTTTTCCCGTGACGGGCTATAAAGTCAATTATTGAATTTTCCCGATAATATGGGGTTAGCATTTTGACCACTTTTGGCCGAATAACCTTTCTTTCTCTAATTACCAAGGGAAGCTTTGCGAAAAAGCCAATTACGGCTTTTAGGTAATCAATAATCAAAAAAGATTTTAGAGCTCTTGCCCCGTAAATAAATAACACCCCGTTGCTGGTAATTATGGCTCTAATAAAAGGCAAATGTTTCCAAATGAACAGAAGATTGTTTCTGGTCCCGTACAAAATATCTCTTTTGTTGGCCCGGTGTTTAGGGGAAAATTTGTGATAGGCAATAATTTCAGGATAAAATTTGATTTTATACCCCATGTCCAGAATTCTCACCGAAGGCTGAAGCTCGTTTTGATAAAGAAAGTTCTCTTCCGGATAAAAGCCAACTTGGCTGAAAACATCTTTCCTTAGTATTACGCCGCAGCCAGTAAAGCTGAATGTTTCTACGGGAACAGCAGACGGCGGGCGGTGGCTGCGGGGAATCGGCTGATTAGTGGTGGGATCATAGATATTAAAAGTCACAATGCCCAGTTTTCTGTCCTTTTCCATTTCTTCGATGGATCGGAAAATTGCTTTGCTGGCCGGATAAGAATCATCGTCCAATACCAGGATGTATTTGCCTTTGGCCTGCTTAAAACCTACGTTTCCGGCAGCAATCCCGATATTTTCCGGCAAACAGGTCAGTCTTGCTTTGGGGAACTGTTCTTTGACCATTTGCGCCGTGCCGTCAGTTGAGCCGTTGTCAACTACAATAATTTCCAAGTTAGGATAAGGATTGTCCTGGACCTTTTCCAAAGTAATCCTAAGATCGTCTTTGCGGTTCCAGCAAAAAATTACAGCTGAAACTAAAGGATATTCTTTTGACGTTTCCATGTTCTACTTATTAACTGTTTCCGGATGAAACAAGGTCGTTTCTTTTTCCTTTTTAACCAGATAATTGGCGATCTCCACGCCTTGCATTAAAGAATGGTCCATGTTGCCGACCTCGTATTTCCAGGCGCCAAACCGGCCGCGGGAATAAATATCGTGCTTTTGATAGGCCGGCAGAACGTTTTTAATAATCTGATCCCGTTTTAAAAACGGAGTCGGATAGGCGTATTCTTCAAAATGGTGAAAGCGATCAACTATTTTATCAGTTTTCCCGATGAATTTTGTGTTTTTAAGCCCCTGAACTGATTGAGTGGCAATTTTTTTGTAGTCAACGGGCTTGTAATTAGACTGTGATGTTTCCGTCATCAAAGACCAGTGTTTCTCGGGATTAGCAACGTTATTTTTTGAATAATTTGAGAACACCGTAGCGCGGTAAAAGGGGCAGTTGTCTTCGGGAAAATATGTCCAGCATTTTGTTTTTAAATGGGAAGGTTTTTGGCCTAAAATACCAGCGCCGACAACATGCACCGAAGAGTGCTTGAATTCTTCTTTGAGTTTTTTGACCGAAGTCAGATTGCTTTTTGCGATTAATTGATCCAGGGGGATGGTTGTGATCAAGGCGTCATAATCAGCGCTGGTGTTGTCTGTAAAATAGACGGTCTTTTTTTTTGACGTCAATCTTTCCGACGTCTTTTTGATAAGAAATCTTTTCTTGATTAAGGCGCCTGGCCAGGCTTGAAAAAATCTGGCCAGTGCCGTTGTTCTTAGGAAAGCGGAAAGTGCTATTCGGTCCCCATGAAATATCGTCTAAGTCATCAGTAATATTTTTTATTAAGCGATCAAGGTCAATAGTAGCTACTCTTTCTCCGATCCACTTGTAGTGCATTAAACGGGGATGGTGAGCCCAGACTTTAAAGTTATATGGAATCATGAATATCTCGGCCAGCCCCTGCCCGAATCCCTGGTAAATCCATTCGGCAAAGTTTTTCGGCCTTTTTTGTGGCGGGGAATTTTGCCGGTCAATCAGGCCCTTAATGCATTTCCAGAGTTCATCGGGAGGCAAGTGCTTAATATTGTACTGGAACGGATAAGGCACAAAACGATCAAAAATCCAGATCCAGGATTCCCGGACATGATAATACCAGCTTTTGCCAAGAAGCTTATCCATTAACCGGTCAAAGTACTTGTAATGGGAAAACAGAACATGGCCGCCAATGTCCCAGGTAAATCCGTTCTTGTCCGCAAAACTAGATGCTAATCCTCCAGGATAAGCATGTCTTTCATAAAGATGCCAGTTTTGGTGCTTAAGTTCAGAAAGCCGCCAGGCCGCGCCCAGTCCGGTTGGGCCGGCTCCAATAATTACAATTTTTTTATTCATTACGCTATTTTACTGAAAATTAGAGTTAAAATCAACAATTTTAAAAAAAGACTTTAATTTCTAGAGCCAATTACTTCTTTGATCGCGGCCAGGTCGTTTTTGTCTATTCCTTTGATTAACAGCATTGCTGCGAAATAGACTATTGTGCCCAGGATGATCAAAATAAACAGATTGAGCTGAATTATAAAGCTTAGTCCCAAAACCATAACCAAGGAAGCGATTAATGATTTAGCGGTGTACCTGAAAAATCTTATTTTTAGGAATTTTTGCACGCGCCAATACATGACTAGAAAGACAACCAGTTCAGAAGCGACAGTAGCAACGGCTGCTCCGTTAAGGCTGAAACGGGGAATTAGAATGATATTCAAGAGAATATTGGCTCCGGCTCCGATGCCTACTGACGCTAAATGCATTTTTGCCTGATTGCAGGCCTGCAGACAGCGGCCGCAGACCACTCTAATAGTCATAATTACCACTGACCAGATCAGGATTTGAAAAGCAAGGATGCCGTTTGTATATTCCTGGCCAAAAATCAAGATAATTATTTTACTGCCCAATAAAGTGCCGCCAAATCCCAATGGCAGGGCGATAATGGTCATCAACTTGGCATATTTATCTACGAAATTTGATAGCCGGTCCTGGTTTTCGGTGTAAAGACGGGAAATAACCGGATAAACTGCTTTAGCCACAGTATTTATAAAAATTAGTAAAAAGAAAATAATCCGATAAGCGGCATTATACCAGCCCACAACTTCGTCTCCCTTAAGCTTGCCCAGCATTACCGAGTCCAGACTGAAATAAATAGTAATAAATACCGTGCTTAAGGCGAAAGGCCAGCTTTCGGAAAGAATCTTTGACCAGAATCTCGGGTCTATCTTTAATCTAAACCTGGCAAAGCGTTTTTGAATAAAAGTAAAGTTCAGCAAGAATAGAATGATGTTAGCCAAAACATAGGCCAGAATGATTCCTCCCAGCTTATTGGCGACTGGTCCGAAAATAGCGTATAAAGAAAATCCAATAATAAATACTCTTTCTAAAATATAGGCAATTGCCTCGTATTTCATTTTTTCAAAAGCGCGGTAAACAGCCCAGAACAGTTCGGAAAAAGAAAAAAGAATAGTAAAAAGAGTGGCCAATATAATCAGGCGGTTTATTTCAGGGTCATTCCCAAATAAAGTGATGGTGGCAGCAATTACTCCGATCGTTCCCAGGCCGAGAATGACTTTTAGTGGTATGATTTTACTGAGATACTCCGCAGTTTTTTCCTTTTGTCGAGCCAGTTCACGGCACACTAGATTATAAATGCCAAAATCAGGTATAAAAGAGAACAGAGTCACATAGGCTAAAATATAAGAGTACTGGCCAAAAATAACATCGCCTAATCTTCGGGCAATCAGAATAGTTAAAAAAAACATCATTAGCCGCGACGCTACTTCACCAGTTGTCAGCCAGAGGGTGTTTTTGACGATTGTTTTGCCGCTGCTCATTTATTTAAGCCAGCTTGATAAATCTTTGTTAATTAGTTTTTGGAGGCGTAAAATGTCATCGTGATATTGATTTATCAAGTATTGCCTGGTTGCAGAATTAATCGGCACTTTTTTGATATTTTTTAATTTAATTCTTTTTACTACCCGGTTTCTTGTGCCGGGTGGAGTCAACCTTTGGACTATGGGCCTAATAGCTGATTTAAGCCTGTTGGGCTGGGTTGTTAAAAGATAAATAATTTTGTTTTTAGGCAGGCCAGAAATGTTATGTTTTATATCCATCTTTGGGGTGAATAAAGGATCCACATTGAGAAAATCGTATATATCTTGGATTATTGTTTTAGGATTGTTCTCTAGTTCATTAAGTAGGACTACCTTTACATCTTTGAAGTTCTTTAAATAAGCTTCCACTTGCTTTGAGTAAAAACCGACAGTTTTATAATGCCAGATAAATTCCCAATTATTTCTTATTCTTTCTTGTTCTTCTTCCA
>JBDRCS010000034.1:0-2212 GCA_043821615.1 Patescibacteria group bacterium | reverse complement strand
ACCCATTCTCCTGCCAACCCTGCTATAAATTTTGCTGCCAACTTAAAATTTAATGATTTTTATAAGCAGGAGAGCTCAGCCAGAAAATTGTTAAAATATCCGCCTTATGGCGACTTGATTAAATTAATAAATAAAAAATCAAAAACCGAAGAAATAATAAAAAATCAAAATCAGTTAAGTAATGTTAA
This sequence comes from Patescibacteria group bacterium, assembly GCA_043821615.1. Classification (GTDB taxonomy): domain Bacteria; phylum Patescibacteriota; class Patescibacteriia; order UBA9570; family JAHJKD01; genus JBDRCS01. Next base: position 2,024 of record JBDRCS010000034.1, on the reverse strand, counting down.
AAATATTGATTCCTATATTATTGACAGAATGTAATTTTTATTGTAATCTCTTATATTATGGAAAACTTAAAAATCCAAACCGGCAAAGATAATAAAATTCTGAGAAAAAAATCAGCTGATATTCCTATTGAGGAAATTAAAAAGTTCGATGAAGCCGGATTATTTGAAGCGATGATTGCTAAGATGTATGAAGATGACGGCATCGGCCTGGCTGCCCCTCAGATCGGCCAATCAATCCAATTATGCGTAATTGGAAAATCAGCCGTCCCCAACGGTAAAGACCTGATTCTCATTAATCCAAAAATAACTTATTATTCAAAAAAAACCACTCTTGCTGAAGAGGGGTGTTTATCTTTACCGGGTGTTGAAGCTGATGTGGAAAGGCCGGCCAAAATCCGACTTAAAGGGGTTGATAAGAATGGTGAAAAAATCACCCTTAAAGCCAAGGGTTTATTTGCCCGTGTTTTACAGCATGAAATCGACCACTTGGAAGGAATCCTATTTATTGATAGAATAAAGGAATGAAATTAAGGTGGAACGTCAGAAAACAAACCCATAATATATTATTCCTGGGAACGCCGGAATTTGCTATCCCTTCTCTTAAAAAACTCCTAAACAGAGATGATTTTTTGATTTCCGTCATTACCCAGCCATCCCGTCCGGTCGGGCGAAAACAAGAATTAGAGACTCCTGCTGTGGCAAAATTTGCCCAAGCAAAAAAAATCAACCTATTTCAGCCGGAAAAATTAGACCCGGCAGTAATTGAACCTTTTGATCCCACCATCTGTGTTGTAGTTGCTTATGGAAAATTAATACCTAAAGAAATTCTAAAAATACCAAAATTTGGTTTTATAAATTTACACCCGTCATTATTACCTGATCTGCGCGGACCTTCACCGATCCAGACCGCCTTGTTAAGGGGGTACCAGGAAACCGGGGTTAGCGTGATGCAATTGGACGAAGGCATGGATTCCGGCCCGATCCTGGCTCAGGAAAAAATAAAAATCAATGAAGACGACAATGCGCTTTCATTGAGTAATATCTGCGCTCAAAAAGGCGCGGAATTGCTAGACACGGTTCTAGATAATTATTTGCATGGAAAAATCATACCCCAACCTCAGGATGATGATAAATCTACGATCTGTAAATTAATTAAACGGGAGGACGGTGAAGTAAATCTGGAAAAAGATGATCCTCAATTGATCTTCAATAAATTCCGGGCTTTTAATCCTTGGCCGGGAATTTATACTATTCATCAAGGTAAGCGCTTCAAATTAAACAAAATTCATTTAGATAACGAAAAATTAGTAATCGATAAAATCCAGCCTGAAGGCAAATCTGCAATGCCTTTTGCTGAATTTAAAAAAGGGCATCCAGATTTTTAACCCCTTTTTCTTTGATATTTTCTGCGAGGTTTATTGCTTGGTTTGCTTCTGCTTCTGGAATAATAGCCATTGCCTCTCTTATTAAAAGAATTTGAACGGCCACCGCGTCTTGGCAGCTTTCTGCGGGCATTGGTTAATTCAGCTGTTGGTACGGTTTTTAAATGGGTTTGCTTAATAGTAGAATTAATTAAATGCTGAATATCACCCAGTTCATTTTTCTGATCCGTTGATACAAATGACACAGCCCTGCCATTTATTCCGGCTCGGCCGGTTCGGCCGATTCTATGCACATAATCTTCTGCATTCTCTGGCAAGTCATAATTGATTACCAGTCTTAAATGGGCAATATCAATTCCTCTGGCGGCCACGTCTGTCGCGACTAAAATTCGAGACTTTTTGGTTTGAACGGCATTAACAGCTTTTTTGCGCTGAGCTAATGAAAGGTTGCCGTGCAGTTCTTCAGCTCTTTGATTCTCTCCTCTCAGCCATTGAGTAAGCTTTTTAGCGCCATGTTTTGTCCGTGTAAAAACCAAAACTGCATCCTGCGTTTGATTCAGCAATTCAAGTAAGGCGGTTTTTTTATGATCATTCTCCAAAACAATAATTTCTTGCTGAACCTTAATTGCCACGGTTCCGGGT
>JBDRCS010000033.1:0-2276 GCA_043821615.1 Patescibacteria group bacterium | reverse complement strand
GTCGGCGGGGGAAGTAATGCGATAGGAATTTTTCATAATTTTTACAATGATCGAAAAGTTGCTTTTGTGGGGGTAGAAGCAGCCGGGTTAGGGATTCACTCCGGTAAACATGCGGCCAGCCTATCCCAAGGAACTGTGGGCGTATTACATGGAAGTAAAAGTTATCTTTTGCAAAACCATGATGGGCAGATAAAACCAGCCCACTCAATATCGGCCGGCCTAGATTATCCCGGGGTAGGGCCAGAACATGCATTCTATAAAAAAACTAAACGGGCTAACTATGTCTCGGTAACGGACAAAGAAGCATTAGCCGCAATTAAATTATTTTCAAGACTGGAGGGGATTATTCCCGCGTTAGAGAGTGCGCATGCTTTAGCCTATTTAATTAAGTCCGCAAAAACTAAAAAAAATAAACTAATATTATTATGCTTATCCGGACGTGGCGATAAAGATATGAATATGCTTTCAGGATTAAAGGATTTTTTATGAGTCGAATCGCAGAAAAAATTTTAGAATTAAAAAACAAAAGAAAAAAAGCTTTTCTCGCATATATTACGGCCGGCTTCCCCAAGCCAAATGATACTCTGGATATCGTCAAACAATTGGAGAAAGACGGCGTTGATATTGTGGAATTAGGCATGCCTTTTTCTGATCCGATCGCGGATGGAGCTACAATTCAAAAAGCTTCCGGCGTAGCGCTTAAACAGGGTATGAATTTAAAAAAATTTTTAAATTTAGTAAAAATTTTACGCTCTCAGACACAAATCCCTTTAATCATAATGTCTTACTATAATCCAATTTTTAATTATGGAATAAAAAATTTTGCTAAAGATGCCAAAGATGCGGGATTAGACGGGGTAATTATTCCGGATCTGCCCCCGGAGGAGTCCACGGATTTAAATCGAAATTTAAAATTAAAAGGCATTGATCAAATTTTTTTAATCAGCCCGGTTACCCCAGCTGAGCGGATGCAGAAAATAGCAAAAAGCACGCGAGGTTTTGTTTATTATGTATCCTTGACTGGTGTTACGGGGATGAGAAAAAGTCTCGCGTCTGGATTAAGCGGCAAATTAAAAATTTTAAAAAAAATAACTGATCATAAAATTTTTGTGGGGTTTGGTATTTTCCGCATAAAACAAGTAAAAGATGTCCTGAAGCAGGCTGATGGAGTAATCATTGGCAGTGCAATTATTAAGATTTTGCAGTCATATAAAAGTAAAAAGCAACGGTTAAAACAACTTTCCCGGTATGTTCAGTCAATAAATAAAGTTACTTTTTTTTAATTCTAAAAAAAAGTTTGGGAGATAGCTATGGCAGAATATTCTCAGTTAGGCGAATTATTAGTTACAAACAAAGTAATTACTCAAGACCAATTAGATATTGCTTTGGGGCGTCAAAAAAAATCTAATCTTAGAATCGGAGAAGAATTGATTCGCAGTGGATTGGTCAGCGAGGAAAAAATCCTGATTACTCTGGCGCAGGCGATAAACTTACCTTTTATTAAAATTAAAACAATGTCCATAGATCCGGATTTAATTACGAGGATTTCTTCTCGCGTTGTCACTCACTTTAATTTTATGCCTTTAGAGGAAAAAGAAAATGTTTTACATATTGCGATAAGTGATCCTTTGGATTTATATAAAATTGATGAAATAAAGCTTATGCTCAAAAAAGAAATCAACATTTCTTTAGCAACTTCTTATGAAATAACTGAAGCCATAAATAAATATTATGGGGTTGGCGCAAAAACTATATCTCAAATGGCGGATGAATCCCCAGCCATAGAAATTAGAACTCAAAAACTGGACGGACAAGTAGAAAAGGCTGACGGGGCTGAGGATCCTTCGGTAATTAAATTTATTGACCAGATCATTCAACAAGCAATTCAAGACCGGGCTACGGACATTCATATTGAGCCTTATGAAAATAATTTGCGGGTGCGCTGCCGGATTGACGGATTGCTTTATGATATTCCTGTTCCCACAACAATTCATCACTTTCAATCGGCGATAATTATCCGATTGAAAATCATGGCGGATTTAGATATCGCCGAAAAAAGATTACCTCAGGATGGACGGATTCAGGTTAGAATAAAAGGGGAGGATTTTGACTTAAGAATTTCAATTTTACCCACAGCGTATGGCGAGAGTATCGAAATTCGAATTTTAGCCCGTAAACAAATTTTTTTCTCTCTAGAGGAGTTAGGGCTAGATAATCAAGGGCTAGCGCTACTTAATACTATGATCAAACTGCCTCACGGAATAATTCTTGTTACC
>JBDRCS010000032.1:0-6070 GCA_043821615.1 Patescibacteria group bacterium | reverse complement strand
CCATCATTACACAAACCATCACCATCATTACACAAACCATCACCATCATTACACAAACCATCACCATCATTACACAAACCATCACCATCATTACACAAACCATCACCGTTCCCGTATAACGGATTATCATTCCATAATATTTGCACAATGCCGTGCAAATGGTTGGGCATAATCATGAATTCATGCAAAATTGAATATTTAAAATGATCTGGAATTTTATACCAATTGTTTAAAACAATTTGTCCGATTTTGGACAAATACATAATACCGTTTTTAACATTCCCAAAAAAATGTTCACGGTTATCAATGCAAATCGTCACAAAATAATACCCAGGCGAGGCATAATCCCAATTTTTTAATCGAATCGAATCAATCCGATATTTTTCCAAAAATAATTCATTATTTTCCATAATAAAAAACGCCAAAAATTAAATGGGCGTTTTTGATATCGATATCTTATTTTAATATTAAATATTTGTCAAATAAAAATTAATTTAATAACCCCGGATTCAGTGCTCCGGGGTTATTAATTATCCTCTATTCACCAATTAGATTGATAAACACAGGAAGCATAGAGACCCTCTGGTGAGTTGCGAGTGGGTGAGGGTCTCTGTTGCTTTTAGGGGGGATGAGCTACCAACAGCAGTGCTCGCCGAACGGTTCCACCGGCTTGGCCTTGGCCTCGGCGCGCAGGTCGACGATCATGGTCTCGACCTGCTCCTCGGTATGGCTGGCGTTGGTGTACCAGGTGCGGATCTGGGGGATCAGCCACTCCTGCCGCGGGCGCGGGGAGGGACACTCGCCGAGATAGCGGCCGTTGATGTCCTCCTGGCTGACGTAATGGCCGCCCCAGATGAACTGACTACGCAGCATCTTGTACTGAGTGTCGGCGATCCGCTGGGCGTCCTTGGTCCGGCCGGCGTCCTGGTAGAGCTGGTAGGCGTCGTCGAAGCGCTCGGTGTAGACGTCCTCGCAGAAGTCGAGCTTGTGCTCGTAGACGTGGGCGAGCTGACGCGACCACAGCTTGACGCAGTCCTGGTCGCCCTGCTTCTTGCAGATGGCGATCAGCTGAGCGACCTCGTACTCGGCACCGTTGCACCAGTACGGGTTGTACTCGTTCACCTTCTGCGGATCCAGGAGCTTGGCGGGGTCGATCTCGGTGAGGTACGACATGGTCTCGGTGCGCAGACGCGTGAGCTCGGCGGGGTCGTCGGAGATCTCGTGCTCCGGCTCCTCCCACTTGACGTACTCGCGCTGGCAATTCTCCGGGATGTAGTGGCCGTTCTCGTCGAAGGCGGCCGGCGGGCGGATCGGCTCGGGCTCGGGCAGGGGGTCGTCCCAGGCCAGGTGGTCGCTGTAGCCGAGCTGTTCAGGCGTGACGACCGGGCAGGTCTTGGGGCTGTCCTTGCAGCTGCTGAGGTTGATGGTAATGATTGCCGTGAAGGCGACCGCGAACAGGGTGCTCGTGTTGATGCTCATGGCATCCTCCATTAATCTTGAAACTCTAGCCTACTCGTGAATAGGGGAGCGTATATAATAGGAATACGCTAACCAATTCACGAGTAAAGCCAAGAGATTATTTCCCTAAAAGCTAAATTGATAAAGAACTATTACTCTCGCCTCAAAACAGGCACGGTTTGCCCATTTAAGGATTAAACATTATACATGAAATTTGGAAAAAATCAAGAGGGTGAGATTGAATTTTGGCTGGGATTAGCCATGGATTTAATGTCGGGACAACTCTAGAGTTGTCCTTACACTTTATCCACACGTTATTAAGAAAAGCTGATTTTATAGGGGTTTTACGACCACAAGATGTTGTGATATAATATTAGATACCACTACTATATATAGTGTTTTCACATCGAAAATCAATAAAATTTGGCTAAGATTAGCAAAATGAAATGTCCCTCATGTCATAATTTAGATACCAAGGTTGTAGATTCCAGGATTATGGAAGATGACATTGCTATTAGAAGAAGGAGGGAATGTGAAAAATGCGGGTTCAGGTTCTCAACCATGGAAGAAACCGAGATCCTTAACCTGAAAGTGGTGAAAAGAGACGGCCGGGAAGTTCCTTATGACAAGGAAAAATTAACCCTGAGTTTGCAGAAAGCTCTGGAAAAAAGGCCGACTACGCCGGAAAAGTTAAAGAGAGTAGTGCAGGCCATTGAGCAGGATATTCAGATCAAGGCCAAAAACGACGAGATTACCAGCGAGAAAATCGGTGAAATTGTAATGAAGCATTTAAAAAGAGTAGATAAGGTAGCTTATATAAGATTTGCATCTGTGTATAGAGATTTTGAAGACATTGAAACATTTTCAGAAGAAGTTGATAAATTGATCAGCAAGAAAAAAAAGAATTAATATTTATTTAAAAATATGGAGGAAACACCCAAAAACGTGATCATCAAGATCAAAAAAAGAGATGGAAAGACTGTTCCATTTGAGCAAGATAAAATAACAGCCGCTATTTTTAATGCTGCCAAAGCAGTCGGCGGAGAAGACTGGGAAAAAGCTTTGACAGTATCAAAAATCGTAACTGCTATAATGGAGGAAAGATATGGCACACATACTGTGCCCACGGTTGAGCAAATTCAGGATTTAGTGGAGCAAACCCTGATTAAAGAAGGACACGATAAAACTGCCAGAGCCTACATTCTCTATAGAGAGCAACGAAAACAGATTCGGGACATCCAAATGGTGGATGGCGAAGCCTTGATGGAAGATTATATCGGCCGAATGGACTGGCGGGTAAACGAAAATGGAAACATGAGCTATTCCGTGCAGGGCTTGAATAATTATGTCTCCTCTGCCATAACAGCTCGTTATTGGCTTAATAAAATGTACCCTCATGAAATAAGAGAAGCTCATATAGACGGCGATCTTCATTTGCATGATCTTGGCCTTTTAGCAGTTTATTGCTGCGGCTGGGATCTAAAAGATTTATTAGCCAAAGGTTTTGGTGGCGCTGCCAATAAGGTATGCTCAGCCCCTCCCAAGCATTTTAGGACAGCCTTAGGACAATTAGTGAATTTTCTCTATACCTTGCAAGGCGAGGCAGCCGGAGCCCAGGCAGTAGCTAATTTTGACACCCTACTGGCCCCATTTATCAGATATGATAATTTATCTTATAAAGAGGTAAAACAGGGCATTCAGGAGTTTTTATTCAATTTGAATGTGCCAACCAGAGTGGGCTTTCAAACCCCTTTCACAAATATTACCATGGATGTAAAGCCAACCGGTTCCATGGCCGAGGAAAATGTAGTTATTGGCGGGGAAATAAAAGAAGAAAAATACAAGGATTTTCAGGAAGAAATGAACATGATTAATCAGGCTTTTGCCGAGGCCATGCTCCAGGGCGATGCTGACGGCAGAATGTTTGCCTTCCCGATTCCCACTTATAATATTTCCAAGGATTTTGACTGGGATAACCCAGCTTTAGAAAAAGTATGGGAAATGACCGCCAAATACGGGGTGCCATACTTCTCTAATTTCATTAATTCTGACATGGATCCGGACGATGCCAGGTCTATGTGCTGCCGTTTAAGGCTTGATAACAGAGAGCTCAGAAAAAGAGGCGGCGGTCTGTTTGGCGCCAATCCCATGACCGGCTCCATTGGCGTGGTAACCTTGAACATGGCCAGAATCGGCTATAATTGCAAAGGCAGAAGCGAAGAAGCCTTGTTTGAACAAGTTGATAAATTAATGGATCTGGCCAGAGAGAGCTTAAAAATCAAGAGAAAAATTTTGGAAGATTTTACGAATAAAAATTTATACCCTTATTCTAAATTTTGGTTGTCATCCGTAAAAGAAAGATTTGGCCAGTATTGGAAAAATCATTTTAACACCATCGGCCTTAATGGCATGAATGAATTATTGCTCAACTATTTTGACAAAGACATTTCCAGCAAAGAAGGCAGAGAATTGGCTCTGAAAATATTGGATCATATGAGGGACAGATTAGTGGAATATCAGGAAGCAGATGATGATCTTTATAATCTGGAGGCCACGCCGGCAGAAGGGGCGACTTACAGGTTTGCCCGGGCAGACAAGGAAAAATATTCTGATATGATTTTTGCGAATCAGGAAGCCGTGGAAAAAGAAGGGGCTAATCCTTATTATACAAACTCTACTCATGTACCAGTGGGGACAACAGACGATATTTTTGAAGCTTTAGACTTGCAGGACGATTTGCAAACTAAATACACAGGCGGAACCGTACTTCATGGATTTATCGGGGAACGCATGGAAAAGCCGGAAACAGTAAAACAGCTGGTTAGAAAAATTGCAGAAAATTATAAACTGCCTTATTACACCATTACCCCCACTTTCAGTATTTGCCCCAAGCACGGCTATCTGGCAGGCGAGCATTTTTACTGCCCCAAATGTGATGAAGAAATTGGATACAAGCCGGAAGAGCAGGATTCAAAGAAAATCATAAAAACGAAAATTTTACATCCGGAAAGAATGGCAAATTAAAAATTTAAATAAACCCGGTGCATTTGCAAAAAGCAAATGCCCGGGTAAAAATAAATAATAATTAATAAAAATTATATGGAGGAAAATAATATCGAAGAAAAAAGAACCAAATGTGAGGTCTATTCCCGCGTAGTCGGATGGATTGTGCCGGTTCAGCAATGGAACGAAGGCAAAAAATCAGAATTTATCGACAGAAAAACCTATGATAAGCAATTAGATAAAGATTGCGGATGTTAGTATGATAATTTCCGGATTACAAAAAACAACATTGATCGACTATCCTGATAAAATTGCAGCCGTGGTATTCACCCGCGGCTGTAATTTTAAGTGTCCGTTTTGCTATAATCCGGAATTGGTGAATCCGGATAAATATTATCCGGAAATGCCAGAGCAGGAAATTCTGGATTATCTGGAAAAAAGAAAAAATGTTCTGGATGGAGTCGTAATTACAGGCGGAGAGCCTTTAATTTATTCGGATATCGAGAATTTTATTCGAAAAGTTAAAGCTATGGGATATAAGATAAAATTAGATTCCAACGGAACAAATCCAAAGCTTCTAGAAGATTTGATCGATAAAAAATTAGTTGATTTTGTGGCTATGGATATTAAAAATTATTTGGATAAATATGACGAGACAACCGGCGTTAAAGTTAATAAGGATAATATAAAGAAGTCCATTGATATTATTATGAAAAAGGCGCCTGATTATGAATTTAGAACCACGGTGCTGCCACGCTTACATAAAAAAGAAGACTTTAAAAAGATGGGGGAGTTGATTAAGGGAGCCAAGCAATATTATATTCAAGGGTTTAGACCGATTAAGACACTGGATCCGGAATATGCGAAAGAAGATAGCTATACAGAGAAGGAATTGGAAGAGTTTAAAGAAATTATGGCAGGCTATGTTGATAAATGTGAAATTCGGGGTATAATATAACTAATCGCGAAATCGCGAATGAACGAATACATTAATAATAATAAATTTATGCAATATCACAAATTTCCAGAAGGAAAATTTAATCCCAAAGAAGATTTGGGCTATATCCAGGTTTATACCGGAGAAGGAAAAGGCAAGACTACGGCTGCCTTAGGGCAGATGATGAGGGCTCTGGGACAAGGCTATACAGTATTAATGATTCAGTTTTTAAAAGGGGCGAAAGATTTGGGAGAATATAAGTTTGCCCAGGAAAAGGGAAATAAAATGGAAATAGTCCAATTTTCTTTGCCTGAGCCGGTAGATTTCAATAATCCTTCAACCCAGGATAAATATCTAGCAGAACAAGGCCTGGATTATGCCCGCCAAGCAATGGTTTATAAAAGGCCTGATTTGCTGGTGCTGGATGAAATTAATCCGGCTATGCATCACGGATTATTAAGTGTAAATGATGTGATTCAATTTTTAGATAATAAACATCAGCAAACTGAAGTTATTTTAACAGGCAAATACGCCCATCCGGAAGTGATTGAAATGGCAGATTTGGTAACCATTATGGAGCCGCATAAGCATTTTTACAGAGAAGGGTTCAGGGCTCGTCCTGGCATGGAAATTTAATTAAAATTTAATTAAAAAATAAAATGAAAATCGAAG
>JBDRCS010000031.1:0-3895 GCA_043821615.1 Patescibacteria group bacterium | reverse complement strand
GCATGATGTCATTATAATCATCTTCATTATCATAACTATATTCGGCAGCTAACTTGCCGGCCTTGCCAAAGTGATACTTAAAAAAAATATCCAGGGCATCCCTCTTAATGCTGCTGTCTGGGGCATCCTCCGGGACAATGTCATATTCAGCCTCTTCTATTTCCGGAACATCACACTTTTCCAGCTCAACTGCTTCCATGGCAATAAAGCGATCTTCTTCGCTGGCTTGGGGACTGATCATGCCATCTATTTCCGTTCTAATGCCTTCCTTGTGAACTGTGGCCGCTTTTCTGTTTATGGCGCTGCGCATATTACGCAGGCTGCTCGGCTCGCGGTTTCCGGCTTGTAAAAAATTTTTCTTATCCAAAAATAATATAGTCTTGCGCGCCGTGGACAAGGCGTCCAAATAATGGTCGCGGCGCTCTGCCTGAGCCTCGGGATATGCCCGAAGTTCAAGATACAACTTTTTTAACTTTCTAAATTTTTCCTCAATTTTTACAAGGTCCTGGTCTTCACCTTCCGGATTTATACTTGTCCCGGGTCCAATCTTCTCATAACTACTCAGATCAGAAAAAATAGAATAATGCAGGTCGTCAAATTCTTGTGCTACTTTTTCAACCGGCCTAGCCGGGCCGGTTTCTACATTTCTTGGTTCGTTTATTTTTAGCATAGGAAGATTAATGGGTGGGCTGTAGAGGATTTGAACCTCTGACCTTCTCCTTAAAAGGGAGCTGCTCTACCAGCTGAGCTAACAGCCCGTTTTTGGCCTATATTTCGTGGCACAATGAGAATATAATAGCAATAACTTGCAAATACGTCAATAACCTTGTGTAATCCCCAGTTATGGGGAAAAAGAGGTGGAAAATTAACTTCAGATTGCATTGGCAAACGGGTTTTTTTGGGGTAAAATTAATACCCTAACAAATATTATGGATACACGAAAAAACACTACTTCAGTGACAACTAACGAGCTTAGCAAGATCCCGCCTCACAACCTGGAAGCAGAGCAGGCCACTTTGGGGTCTTTACTGATTGATAAAGACGCCATTATTAAGATTGCGGACATGCTGACGCCGGATGATTTTTATTCAGACAAACATAAATATGTATATGACGCCATTCAGGAAGTTTATAAAAAAAGAGAGCCAATTGACGTGATCTCCCTGGCTAATGTTCTTGACGCCAAGGAAAAGCTCGATCAGATTGGCGGCCGTTCATTTTTAATATCTCTTACAAATGTGGTGCCAACCGCCTCCAATATTGTAAACTATGCCAACATTGTCCAAAAAAAGGCCACGCTCAGAAGATTGATTCAGGCGGCTCAGCAAATCCTGGCCTATGGCTATGAAGAGACCGACGAAGTGGATACCCTGCTCGATAATGCCGAGCAACAATTATTTAAAGTTTCCCAAAAATATCTCACAAATAATTTTGTGCCCCTGAATACGGTTTTAACGGAAGCTTTTGACAGGATTGATGAAATTCACAAAGAGGCCGGCAAGCTAAGGGGCGTGCCAACTGGTTTTGCCGCCCTGGACAATAAACTGGGCGGCATGCAAAAATCCGACCTGCTTATTCTGGCGGCCCGGCCTTCACTGGGAAAAACCAGTTTAGCACTGGATATTGCCAGGCGCGTAGCTGTGGAAGAAAAGATACCCGTGGGAATATTTTCCCTGGAAATGAGCAAAGACCAGCTGGTGGACAGATTGCTTTGCGCCCAGGCCAATGTGGACCTTTGGAAAATGAGAACCGGCAAACTTTCCGACAGCCCGGAGCAAGACGACTTTCCCAGAATTGGCCAGGCCATGGGCGTGCTTTCCGAGGCTCCCCTGTTTATAGACGATACTGCCAATTTGGGTGTGATGGAAATTCGAACCAAAGCCAGGCGCCTGCAAATGGAGCACGGCCTCGGCCTTTTGGTAATTGATTACTTGCAACTAATGGAAGGACGCTCCGGAATAGACAACCGCGTGCAGGAGATTGCCGAAATTTCCCGCGCTTTAAAAGGCATTGCCAGAGAGCTGAATATTCCGGTTTTAGCGCTGTCCCAGCTTTCCCGTGCCGTGGAAGCCCAGAATGTACCCATTCCGAAACTTTCCCATTTGAGAGAATCAGGCTCCATTGAGCAGGATGCGGATGTGGTAATGTTTATATACAGAGAGGACTATTATGACAGGGAGACGGAGAAAAAAGGCATAGCTGATATTATTATTGCCAAGCATAGAAACGGTCCCACCGGCCAAATTGAACTGTTCTTTGATATGGAAAAAGCCTCTTTTCAAAGTATTGAAAAACATCTTGACCCGGCCGGAGAAATGCCTCCGCCTGAGGCCACGCCATTTTAATAAGAAAATTAAAAAATATATTATGTTCTCAAAATTAAAACAAGTTAAAGACATGCGCAGCCAGGCCAAGAATATGGAAAACACCTTGGCAGAAGAAACAGTGCATGCTGATGTGAATGGAAAAGTTAACATTGTCATGGATGGCAATCAAAAAATCGTATCGCTTGATATTGATCCGGAATTATTAAATGCAGAAAACAAAGAAAGGCTGGAAAAAGATATTATAGAGGTAATAGAAAGAGCGCAGACAAAAGTAAAACAAATGCTGATGACTAAAATGCGTTCCGGCGAAATTCAAATGCCGGACATGAGCGGCCTGATGTAAATATATGTTCCAGCTTCCGGATACAATTCAAAACCTAATACATGAGTTTAATAAACTCCCGGGCATTGGCCATAAAACCAGTGAGAAGTTTGTTTATTTTTTATTGAATCAACCTCAAGAAGAAATTGATAAATTTACCAGGGCTTTGGATGATTTAAAAAAGGAGATTACAATTTGTGAAAAGTGCTTTAATTTCTCATCACAATCCCCTTGTGATATCTGCGGCTCATCTTCCAGGGATAAAGGGATTGTCTGCATAGTCTCTGAAAGCGCGGATTTACAGGCGCTGGAAAAGACCAACGAGTTCAAGGGAATTTATCATGTTTTAGGGGGAACCATAAACCAGATTGAAGGCGTGGGTCCGGAAAACCTGAAAATAACCGAGCTCATAGAAAGAGTGAAGAATGACGGGATTAGTGAAATTATTTTGGCGCTTGATCCGGATATGGCCGGCGAAACCACAAGCTTATACCTCGTTAAACAGCTAAGACCCTTGGAAATAAAAATTACCAGATTAGCAAGAGGCCTGCCTTCCGGGGCAGACCTTGAATATGCTGATGAAATGACTTTGACGGACGCGCTGAAGGAACGCCGGGAAATTATTTAATCTCCAAAATTTCCAATTCAGTGAAGCGCTGTCTGTGGCCCGCATGTCTTGTATAGCGGGTTTTATTCTTATATTTTACAACTTCCACTTTTCTGGCCCTGGCCTGTCTTAGGACTTTGGCTTTTACTTTGGCGCCTGATACTGTGGGAGTGCCAACTTTTACATTGTCGCCTTTATCATCGGAAATCATTAAGACTTCTTCAAACGTAAAATCCTTGCCTTCGGAGGCAATTAACTTTTCTACTTTAATCTTGTCTTTTTCGGAAACTTTATACTGTTTTCCGCCAGTTTTGATTACTGCTATCATAATTTTTATGTTATTTATACTTTAGCTATTTTAGGTTAATTTTTATTTTCTGTCAACTTTATCGCCCGTGATTATGTTGTTATCTGCTACAAGGCCGGCTGGCAATTCTAAAACCGTGTCAGCCGGATATTTGGAGGAATATTGAGGAATATCCGCGCTATCCGGGGCCTGAATGTTTTCCTTAATTTCCACGATTTCATTGTTATTAATAAAAATTATGTCCAGGGGAAAATTCATGTTTTTCATCCAGAAGGTCCGGCTTTTAGACTCCTTAAAAACAAATAACATGCATTCATTTTTTTCCAGGTTTT
>JBDRCS010000030.1:0-2600 GCA_043821615.1 Patescibacteria group bacterium | reverse complement strand
TTCTATTTAAAATTAGCCAATAAATACTTTTTTTCCTCGCTTTACCATTTCCCGGAATTAGTGGCTGATTTAAGCGGAAAAATCAGCTCTTCCTTGCATATCAATGATATCTATAAATATATTGATGAATCCTTCTATCACGCTTTTTATCCTAAGAATTTCGCTCTGCTTCTAGGCAAAAGAAGCGACAAAAAATTCTTCCTTAAATACAGCTCCGGTCTGGATGTAAATAACCGGCAGGAGCTGCAAAAAAACATCAATCGCCTGGCCGGAGCGATCGGCCAGCAAAAAATAATATTTATCGACGATCTGGCTTTAGCAGCCGATAATAAAATAAAAGCAACTGTTAAAGAGTTAAAAAAAATGCATATTTCTCTTTTGCTGCCGCTCTATTTCGAAGGAGAAATTATGGGCCTGGCGGTCTTGGGCGATAAAGAATCCGAAGAGATATACAATGACGAAGATACGAAAGTATTTAATGTGGTTTCGGCGCAAATCGCCATCTCCATTAAGAACGCGCTTTTGCATGAAGATTCGCTGGTTTACTCGGATAATTTAAATATGGAAAAGAATAAAATCTCGGCTATTCTGGCCAACTTTATCGATCCGGTAATCTTCATCGATAAAAATAAATATCTGCGGATTTTTAATCCGGCCGCGCAAAATGTTTTCGGCCTGAAAAAGAGCGATCTCGGGAAAAACATCGAACGCCTGGTTTTTAAAACCAACGAGCTGAAAGCGATCATCACCGCCGCCAGCCAAAGCCAAGCAATAAGCAAGCAGCAAGAAATCTTCGTTGAACAAAACGGCCAGCAAAAATATTTTAAAGCCCTAAGCGCTGAAGTGCTGAACGACAAGAAGGAATTTATCGGCACTTTAAAAATATTCTATGACTTGACCAAGGAAAAAGAATTGGATAAAGCAAAATCAGATTTCATTTCCATAGCGGCTCACCAATTAAGAACTCCTTTGTCGGCTATCAAATGGGTCTTTGAATTGTTGCTTAGAAATGAAGCCGGAAAAATTCGGCCGGAGCAGCGGCATTATCTGAAAATGGGGCATATCAGCAATGAAAGATTGATTATAATCGTCAATGACCTGTTGAATATTTCGAAGATTGAGGAAAGAAACTTTAAATTGAATTTAAGCAGCTGTGATATCAAAAAAATATTGGTTAAAATGGAAATCAATATAGATAGTATTATCAAGCACAAACACATTAAGGTGCAATATGAATTAGCGGCCAATCTGCCCGCGCTTATGATCGATAAGGAAAAAATATCAATGGTCGTAGAAAATGTTTTAAGCAATGCCGCCAATTATACTCCCGAGGGCGGGAAAATAAAAATCAGCGCAGTCGCCGAAGGCGGCTGGCTGGTCATCAGCCTGGCCGATAACGGCATTGGCATCCCTGAAGCGGAAAAGAAAAAAATATTTTCTAAATTCTTCAGGGCTTCAAACGCCATCGGTGCCCACCCGGACGGCTCCGGCCTGGGGCTGTTTATCGCCCAAAGCATAATTAAAATGCATCAGGGCGAGATGGTTCTTGAGAGCCGGGAAGGTATCGGCACGAAAGTTATCATTAAATTGCCGATAGGAAAATAGCAGATAAATATATGCAAACATTTCTCGCAATTTCGGGATTAACCAATACTGCCATAAGTTTGTTTTTAGGTATTTTGGTTTTAGCAAAAGATAGCAAAAAACTTGCTAATCAGTTGTATTTTTTGTTTGCAATTTCTATTTCTGTCTGGGCCATCAGTTATTTTTTTTGGATGATGCAATTTACTGATCGAGACACGGCTCTTTTTTGGGCGCGGGCTTTAACGGCTGGGTCTATTTTTATGCCCATTTTTCATTTACACTGGGTGGCTGTTTGTTTAAATCGGGTTAAAAAAAGTAAGTACCTAATTTGGTATTTATATGCCCAAGGCCTGTTTTTTCTGGCTTTTTCTTTCTCGCCATTGATGGTCAGCAGCGTCAAGCCTTTCCGCGATGTTTTTACTTTTTGGCCCCAGCCCGGAGTAATTTATCCATACTATCTTATTAATATTTTTATAATGGCCGTTTATTCCACCTATCTGCTGATCAGCCAATACCGCAAATCGCAAGGCATGGAAAAATTAAAAATAAGATATTTACTACTGGCTTCATTCTTTGCCTATTTCAGCGCCTGCAGCAATTTCCCCCTTTGGTATGATATACCGGTTATTCCCGCAACAAACGTCCTATTCGCTTTTTTCGCGCTTTTAATCGCCTACTCAATCGTCAAACACCATCAGATGGATATCAAACTGGTATTGAAAAAATCCACGGTTTTACTGGCCTCGGTCGGAACCATCCTAGCTTATCTGGTCGGTATCAGATATTTAAGTTTTAATCTTTCCCCTTATACCGGTTTTTGGCTGGACACCTTGCTGGTACTTACCTCAATCTCGATTTATCCGGCGATAAAAAATTTCTATTTAAAATTAGCCAATAAATACTTTTTTTCCTCGCTTTACCATTTCCCGGAATTAGTGGCTGATTTAAGCGGAAAAATCAGCTCTTCCTTGCATATCAATGATATCTATAAATATATTGATGAATCCTTCTATCAC
>JBDRCS010000029.1:0-17470 GCA_043821615.1 Patescibacteria group bacterium | reverse complement strand
TTATATTAAAACTGGTAAATTGGATTCCCAAATGGGTTAAGCCGAACTATATTACCTTTTTTAGGCTTATTCTGATTATTCCTTTGGTTTGGCTTTTAATGGAAAAATTTTTTATTTGGGCAATCTTCCTGGCTTTGTTTGCCTTTTTTACAGATATGGTAGACGGCACCCTGGCCCGTTCTCGCAAACAAATTTCTAACTTTGGAAAACTGGCCGATCCCATAGCTGACAAAGCTGTCTACTTCTTAATTTTTCTTTTTATTGCCTGGGGCAATATTTCATTTACGATTATATTTTTTATGCTGGTTTCCGAGCTCTCCCTTGTTATTGCCAGCCTGATTTTTGGTCTGGTAATGTTGATTGTAAAAATAAAAGTAAAAGATTATGGCGCTAATTGGATTGGAAAAATAAAAACCCCTATTCAAATTTTAGGGGTTGTCATATTGGCTTTCTCGCTTAAATTCGGCTGGTCAGTCGTGCCTGCCGAGTGGGTTCTCTGGATCGGCATCGGTTTTGCCTTTTTAAATCTTTTCAGTCAAATTATTAATCCTAATAATTACCAAGTCAGGAAATAACCGCCCAAAGCCCTGCCTGCCGGCAGGCAGGCGTAACCGCAGACTGTTTCGTTTACTATCCAATTCTATCTTATCATAAAATGAAAACTCTCGCACAGGAATAGAACCTATGCGAGAGTTGAAACACCAAGCGGCCAAGGGACCAAGGCTCCTCAAGGACTGAGGGACCAAGGATCCAAGAGCTACCCGCCCGCCATTGCTACGCTCAGGCGTTGCGGGCGGGCTTGCGGCAGGGCAGACGAGCGAGCCCGCGCCAGGCATCGTCGAGCCAGCGGAAGACCAGGAGCCACTGCCCGTCACGCCAGTAGAGGTACGGGACGTACAGGTGGCCGTCGGGGTCGCGCAGGAGAGTGCCAGCGAGGACAATGTACTTGCCTCGCATACTGGCCGGGATCTTGTCCTGTTCGGCCAGCAGCTTAGGCGCGTCCGAGAGGCCGAAGCTGGGCTCCAGCCGGACGGCCCGCTTACGCATGACCGTGCCCGGGACCGAATCCTCGTCCGCCTCGAGGAAGGAGATGAACTCCAGGTCCTCGACCCGGAACTCGGCCGACGCCACGTCCTCGACCACCTTCCACTTCCTGGGAATCAGGTCGGCGGCGTGGATCTCGCTCGGGAAGAGCCCGCCAACAGCCTCGAACCGGCCCTCGGTGATCGCTTGGAGCGCCGCCTTGAGCTTGTCCGGGTTGTGGGGATACTCGTCCTGACCCAGTTGACGCTGGATCTCTCCGAGCTTTCTCGTGAACTCACGAAGCTGATCGCCACTGAGAACATATCCCATGACAATCCTCCTTTATCAAAGCTCCTGCCCGCCAGCGCCCTATGCGTCAACAGACATTCGCTGTTTCCAGACCGGGAACCATTCCCAGCCTTCTTTGAACCTTTATATAACAATAAAAATTCAAAGCAAGCTAAGAATCAAAAATAATAGCGTGAAAATGCTACTTTGTCAATCCTATTTAAGTTTATAAAAATTGCCTAATTAAAATAAAATTTTAATAAAAAAATCAGGAATTTATCATTGATAAATTCGCGCCTGAAAAAAATTCGCGGTTAAGCTTCCACCACGCCTTTGCCTTTAGCGCCTTTATCATTTTCCAGATCAGTAGTAATATTATCTGACTCTAAGGTAATGGTTTGGCCGGTATTTGAATCAATGGCTTCTAAAATTCCTTTATCTTGCAGGATTAATAATTTATTTATATCGTTTTCAGTGGGGGTAACAGATACGGAAAACTGGAGCTTCATTTGGCCGTCGTCGGCAAAAACTTTATCTGCATCATAGGATACGCGATGATTTGATGAATTATATGAAATTCCCGAAGATTCTTCCCCTTCAAATTTTACATCATCCGGCAGGCTGGCTGTAATTTTTACATTATCAAAATCAACGCCATCTGCCTGTAAATACCAAAAAATAACATAGGTTGTCTTTTTGCCTACTTTGGGAGGCAATGAGCCAGAACCGATTTTTGTAAGATCGTCTTTGAAATATCTGCCCTCGGCTTCAAACTGCATGCCTCCGGAAATTGTGGTCTTGGCTTCAGTTTTTATATCCAAATCAGCTACTTTTCCGGCCACTTTAGCTGAAGCTACCATGGCCGTGGCAATTATCTCCTTGGTATTCTCGTCCAAAGTTTTCTTAACAGTATTTTCATATTCTAAAGTTTCTTCTTCACCGGCTCTCAAATCTATTTTTTCCAATGTCGCCGAAGCTTCCTTGGTGGCTTTGCCGGAAAATTCCAGCTCTATCTCAAGGTCTTCAATATCGACATCCGAGGTATTTTTTACTTTTATCTTATAGGCAATTTCCTGGCCAGGTGTAGCCGCTTCCGGCGCTAATAATTCCAGTGAAACTGAAGGATTAGTAACCAAGACGTAGTTTATTTTCTCCACTTGAGGATTGAATTCTCCGTTTGGCTCAACCAGTCCGAATTGAAATTTAAATTCTTCACTGGTTCCTGCTTTTGAATTCAGCACTCCCTTGATAATGATTTCTTCTTCCGACTCTTCACCAATTTCATCAAAAAGCCAAATATTGTTATTTGAAGTAGCGCTTGGTTCGGCGGAATTTACCGTAAAATTATCAGGATAATTAACCACTACCTTGGCATTGGGCAGAACATATTCCGAAGTATTCTTAAATTTAACTTTATATTCAAATTGTTCGCCGGTTCTGACTTGCTGAGGCACATCTACCTCAACGGAAATAACAGAATCAGTAATAATCGTATTAGCTGAAGCTGAAGACTGAAATTCTGATTGAAAATTTGAAGGCGTGTAAACAAATAAGGCGCTAAAGGATTTGGTATCTCCTTCTTCACCGACAATTTGCCCCTTAACTTTTATGCTACCTTCTTCTCCGGCCGGAATATTTTCCAGATCCCAGGCATTTTCCATGCCCTCTACCGGATCTACACTTGATTCCCGAAAATAAAAACCGTCCGGATAATGAATGGAAATCCTGCCTTTTCCGATTGATACGGTTTCCTTATTATTATATTTAATTTCCACTTCCACCACGTCTCCGGAAGAAACTTTATCAGGCACTAATATTTCAATTTCCGCCTTATCACTGCCTTTTTTTCCCAGCTTTTCTCCGACTACAAAATATCCTGTAACTGCAATGGCGGATAAAATCAATAAAATTCCAATAATTGCCCAGGCATACCAGCCTTTTTTCTTTACTTTAGTCCTGTCTATTTTGGTCATATCAACTTTTTCACCTTTTTCATTCTGGTAAATTCCTCGTAATCCTTGTTCAATCTTTTCCTTGGATTTTTTATGGTTAATCTGTTTTCCCACTGTTATTTTGGAACAAGTGGTTTTTTTATTCGAAGTTTTTTTTCTAGGCATAAGCGAATTATAACAAAAATTTTTCTGTTTGTAAATTTTCCTCCAATTGCTTTTTTAGCATAAAATCAATTTTTTTGGAAATTTCTTTCCACAGTTCATCTGAAAGCCTTAATTTTGTTATATTTTCAAAATCTTCATAAATAAAAAACTTTATTATTTTATTAATATCGCTTTTTTCTTCTAAAATCGGCTCATAGCCCATTTTACTCAAAATTTTTAAAATGCTGGCTTTAATTACAATCCAATTAATGTCATTCTCGTTTAAATATTTTAAATTAAATTCTAAAATTTCATACAAATCCCTGTCCGGAGATTCGTCTTTAATTAACTCGTCATAAATTTCACATAAATAGCTGGCCACGGATATTTTTTCATAATCTTTTTTTAAATTATAAAAACATTCCACTTGCTTTGCACCTGCCAAACGATTAATTTTTTTTCCACGAGCAATAAAAAATTCCGACAAACAAAAAGGCTCCAGGTGTCCAGATAATTTCGACACCGGCTTTTTAACACCTGCCGCTTTTACAAATACCTTTCCAAAATCTTTGGTGTAAATAATATAAAACCGGTCTGCCCCTTTGGCGTCTTTTGTTTTCAAGACAATGCCTCTTGATTTTATTGATTGGGACATAACTATCTATATTAATTATGAAGGCGGAAAATCGATTTTCCGCCTTCATTTAATTTTATTTAACTAAACTCAACTTCAAAACACTTTTATCAATTTTAACTTCATTTTCACCTGCGCCTTCTTTCCAATTTGTAGAAACCGTACTTCTTCCTAGTTCATCCTTATTATTTTCTATGGCTTTTTTAATGTCTTCATCATCTGTTGAATATTCTACAGAGACTTGATCATTAATAGTAAGGCCCTGCTTCTTCCTCAAAGAATTAGTTCCTCTAATAACTTCGCGAACTAAGCCCTCTTCCTTAAGTTCAGGCGTAATCTCAGTATTCAGCTCAAATTTTTCGCCAAACTCCACGTCTTTAACGTTAACCTCGGCCTTAATAAGGTCAGTAAATTCAGCAGGCAACTCTTTTCCCTCTACTACTAATTCATTTAATGGCTGTCTCACTTTAATGCCTTCCTGTTCTCTTAAAGCCAGGCCCTTCTCTACAAACTCCCTCACTTTAGCCATATAATTAATTACTTCTTCGTCTATCAATTTTTCTTGCGTCTCTGGCCATTCCTCTAAATGAACAGACTCATTGGCTCCGTCCACTTCTTTATAAATAGACTCAGCCATAAATGGAGTAAATGGTGCCATTAGCCGGCATAATTTTTGAAAAACATACTTCATTGTAGTTAAAGCCTCTGCCTTGTCCCCTGATTTAAATCTGTCTCTGGATCGCCTTAAATACCAAGTTGAAAGATCATCCACAAATTCAATTAATGGTCTGGATGCTGCCACCAAGTCATAGGCTTTCATCTGATCAGTAATTTCCTTATTCATGGCTTCCAATTTAGCCAGAATCCACTTATCCAGAACATTTTTAGATTTATTCGATGGTTTCACTTTATTATCGGCATACATCTTATAAAAAGACATCACATTACCCAGTATCATAATCAACTTTTTGAAAATCTCGTCCACGCCTTTCTCGGAAAACTGCAAAGTTTCCGCTTTCATTACCGGTGAAGTCAATAAATAATAGCGCATGGCATCAGCGCCGTATTTATTTATCACCTCATAAGGATCCGGATAATTTTTCAGCTTCTTGCTCATTTTCTGGCCGTCTTCTGCCAGCACAATTCCATTGGCAATCACATTTTTAAAACAGATCTTGTCCATAATGCCGACGGATAAAACTAATAAATAATAAAACCAGGCTCGAGTCTGATCTACGCCTTCAGCAATAAACTCAGCCGGAAAATTTTCCTCAAATTTTTCTTTATTTTCAAAAGGATAGTGCATTTGCGCGTATGGCATGGAACCGGATTCAAACCAGCAATCCAAGACATCAGGGATTCTCTTCATTGTGCCTTGGCACTTATCGCACTTAAACTCAATTTTATCCATGTTCTGCTTGTGCAGATCCTCCACTTTGGCACCGCTCGCTTTTTCCAGCTCTTCGCGCGAACCAAACACTTTCATTTCATCACATTCATCACATTTCCAAATCGGCATGACCGAACCCCAAAATCTTTGTCTGGAAATTGACCAGTCCTGGGCACCTTCCAGCCATTTTCCAAATCGCCCCTCTTTAATATGCTCCGGCACCCAGTTTATCTCTTTCACCAGCTTTATCATTTCCGGTTTAATTTTTGTAACTGCCACAAACCAGGAAGAAGTGGAAAAATTTAGCAAAGGAGAATCACAGCGCCAGCAATGCGGATAACTATGATTATATTTTTCTTTGGTAAATAATCTTCCGTTTTTCGCTAGCCATTTAATAATTTCCACATCGGTAGTTTGTACATCGTCTTTAGGTTTTACAGATTGGCCGGCAAAATCTTTTACTTCCGGAATAAAGTGGCCGGACATATCTACATGCTGTACCCAGGGCAAATCATGCTCTTTGCCGAATTTCAAATCATCTTCACCAAAAGCCGGGGCAATATGGACCACGCCGGTTCCCTCTTCCGTGTCCACAAAATCAGCATTGTAAACATGAAAACCTTTTTCCTTATTTTCATCTGTAGCGAAATATGGAAATAGAGGCTCATAGGCCTTGCCTTTTAAATCTTTTCCCTTTAATTCCTCAATAACTTCATATTCAATATCTTCTAAAACTTTTTCCGCTGGATCTTTGGCCAAAATTACCATCTTGCCTTCCAGATCTTTATTTTTATCAAATTTATTGATCTTTACTTTTATATAATCTACATCAGCTCCCAAGGCCAAAGCCAAATTGCCGGGCAATGTCCAGGGAGTTGTGGTCCAGGCCAAAATTGCCGTATCCGGTGCATCTAATAAAGGTAAAGTTACAACCACGGATAAATCTTTTATGTCTTTATAGCCCTGAGTAACTTCAGACTGAGAAAGCGTAGTCTCACAGCGCGGGCAAATGTGCATAGACTTATAACCTTCATAAATCAGATCTTTCTCCCAAAGTTGTTTAAACACCCACCAGATGGATTCCATATAATTTGGCTCCATGGTTAAGTAAGCCTGTTCCATATCAACCCAGCGCCCCATTCTAGGAATAAATTTTTTCCATTCATCCGCATACATCAATACTTTGGAATGGCAGGAGTCGTTGAATTTTTCAATGCCGATCTTTTCTTCAATGTCTTTCTTGCTATGAATATCCATTTCCTGTTCCACAATATTTTCAATGGGCAAACCATGGCAGTCCCAGCCCCATTTTCTTTCCACTCGATAGCCGTTCATGGTCCAGAATCTCGGCACCGCGTCTTTCATTAATGAAGCCACAATATGGCCGTAATGCGGCGTGCCAGTAGCAAACGGCGGCCCATCATAAAAAACATAATCTCCATTCGGCGCTTCCTTATCCACGGACTTTTCAAAAATTTTATTATCCTCCCAAAACTTGAGAGTCTCTTCTTCTTTTTCGACGTATCGATTTTTCTTTGACATATATTATTTTAAATATTTATTATATTCGTTAAATTCGCGTCATTCGCGTTCCTGTTTTCAGTAATAAAAAAAGTGACACTTTAGAGGTCCCACATAGGGAGGTACCACCTCTATTTATCACTTCATTTTGGGCTTTACGGCGCCAACCGTCCTGGTCTACTTCTCCCGCATCCTTGGGATTTTCTTCAGGCCACATGCCCGTGCCGAATGGCCTCGGGCTTATCCGGTGATCGCCGGACTTAAACATGTTTGAAATTACCTAAATATTATAAATAAATATTACATTTTTTGCAAGGGTCTGTTCCGCTGAATAATATCTCAATATTATGCAATGGAACAGAACGGAGCGGAAGTCTCAACAGGTGCGACTAGTCATCCGTTCCGTTGCCAGCGTTGTTAGCCGGACGAAATGTCTGTGGGCACGTCGAATTTGTCGGTTTGCTTGACCTTGAGAAGGCCGAGCGCCGGTATAAGAATCATCTCCAGCAGGCCCACGATACAGACGAACAGCTTGATCCAAGCCAACTTGTCCCAAATCTCCGTGAAGAAGATCAGGTCCGGAATGAACATGCCGAGCGGAAGCCCGGCCAGGATCAGGGAGATCCACCCCAGGACCTCGCGGTCCGGCTTGGATGTGTAGGCTCCCCACATCAGATAGGCCGACATGACCGCGCAGGCGGCAATGAACGGCACGTACATGGATTCCAGCATGTATGCCTCCTCTATCTCTCTGCCTACTCTGGAAACCAACCCGATGCTGATTCCCAAAGGAACAAAACAGAATCAGTACCGACGTCGGGTGATGATGATGTCGAGCGGGAACACGATCATCATCGCGACGCTCACGTAGCTCAGGTCACACCAGGGCGGGAAGCCCGTGAAGTGGACGAAGAGCAAATCCACCTTGTACAGGATGCCCATAGAGATCAGGCCGCAGCAGAAGCCGACTCCGGTGAGCAGCCTTCGGAATCCGGTCCAGTGATCGCAGAAGATGCCTGCAAACGAGCAGAACATCCCGCCGATGAGCACCGCCAGAAACACCAGTGTCAGACCCATGAGTCACCTCCCCTTTTCTCTCGCCCACCACCAACAGATGGCCGGCAAAACAATTCCGTTCATCGCTGCCATCATCATGAGGAACAGCGACATTATCAAGTGCCTTCGCAGGAGAGCAGCCATGACGCACAACACGAACATGCACGGAATGGCCACCATGGCCAAAAAAAAGAACGACATCGCGCCCTCCTTTCTAAGTTCCATACTACACGTTTCTTATTATTTTTCAAGTCTATAGCCCCGTAATAAAACCACCTTTTTATTACTTGTTAATCCTCTCAGAATTTCAATTTTTCCTTGAGATATATCAAAATCTATTGATAACAATTTTATCAATTCCGCATTGGCTTTCCCTTTTTCTGGTATAGCATTTAATTTCACTTTCAAAAAATTCCCACTCTCACCAATCACCTCGGATTTCATGGCTTTGGTAATAACTTTTATATTGAGGACTAAGCCTTCTGGCTTTTGATATGCGTACATAATTCTGGAAATTCCTTGTGGCCGGCTTTTTCATTAAAGTGCCCGGCATTTTTTATTAAAATATATTCTGTATCTAATTTTTCTTTTAATTCTTCCGCTTTCTCCATGGGAATATATGGATCATTATCTGACTGAAAAATATAAAAATTACTGCAATTATCATTTATCTTGTTCCAGTCAAAATCCCTATCAGCAATCTCTTTGGTATATTTATAAAATTGATTATCTTGTGGACCAACAAAACCAGCTACTAAATATGCTGCTTTGGCTGGATATTTCTCTAAAACATTCAATATAAACGGCGCTCCTAAACTGTGCCCAATAAATATTGTATTTTCATCAATCTGATCTTTGTATTCATTGAAAACCTTCCACCATGCTTCCAGCATCCCGCTTTCTTGTGTAGGAAAATGAGGAATGAAAACATTATTACCTTCTTTTTCCAGCTCAGCTTTAAGCCAGGGAAACCAATTTTCCTGAGGATCCCCGCCTACGCCATGAATTATAAATATATTACTCATTTCCTTTATTCCATCTCATAAGTTGCCTCTTCATAAACTGTAATCTCATCCTGATAATCTGCCACCCATTCTTCCACTGTTTTATACTTATACTTTATTGGCCCTTCCCCATAAGGCGAGTAGCCGGCCATTATTTCATCATAATCAGAATAACCGTCGCCGTCAGTATCTGCCTTATTTGGATCGGTGCTGATTAATATTTCATAAGAATCCCGAATTTTATCTCCGTCTGTGTCCAGCACTTCTTTGGCTACGCCCGGCGTCGTATTGAAATAATATAAACTTTTAATATCGCAATTTAAGGAATTCTCTACCAAGAAAAAACAAGAAGCATATTCCACCACGCTTACCCGTCCTCCGCCATTGTTAACATTCTCATTGGTATTCAAATTAAAATTCACATCTCTATCGTCTATTAATGAATTTTCTACATCGTTCACATTTTGATTATCGTTTTCTAAAAGCAAATCCTCTTCCGCATTCAAATTCTCATTTACTTCAATCACTTCCTCCATTACTTCTTCCTCAATAACCACAGGCTCTTGAGCAAAGGGATTTTTAACAATATCAAAGGTAAATAAATAATAACCAACCCCTCCCAAAATTCCCAATACTAATATAATTACTAAAATAATTAAAAGTGCTTTTTTCATATTTATTTATTATTAACTTCTTTATATATTTTTAACGTTTCACGCGCACAATTTTTCCAGGAAAATTTCTTCGCTTGTTCTGTTCCTAATTTTACCATACTTTTCTGTTTTGCATCAGATTTCAAGATTTGTGTTAAACCTTTTTCTACAGCTTTAACACTTTTTGGATTTACCAAAACTGCGGCCTTGCCTGCCACTTCCGGCAAAGAAGACACATTACTAGTCAACACTGGCGTTCCCAAATTCATGGCCTCCAGCACCGGCAAGCCAAAACCTTCCCATAAAGAAGGGAAAGCAAAACATTTAGCCGCGCTCATCAGGGCAATCTTTTCCTCATGGGAAACATAATTCAAATATCGAATCCGCCCACATTTAGACTTTTTCACAGCTTCAAAAAACTTATCAAATTTCCAGCCCCTGCCCCCAGCAATAAAAAGCTTATAATCCTTGAACTTATTAAAATTCTCCATCATCACATTATCAAACGCTTTCACCAAAATATCCAAATTTTTCCGGGGCTCTATTGTTCCTACATAAAAAATATAGCCCCCTTTAATATCAAACTTTTTTAATATCTTTTCTATTTTACCTCGAGCCAGTCGAGAGGCTTTTTCAAAACCTTCATAAACAATCTCTATCTTATTATTAGAAGTTTTAAATATAGATTTAATATCCTTCTTTGTAGATTCGCTCACCGCTATTACTTTTTCCGCCTTTTCGATTGATTTAGGCACCAGCACTTTAATGGAAAAACCCTGATTCGGCGGAAACCAAGAAGGGTGTTTATAAATTGCTAAATCATGAATTGTCACCACGCAAGGAACCTTCAGCGACAAAGGCACGGAATTGGCAGTGCCATGATACACGTCCAGGCCCTCTCTATTAATAAGGGACGAGATAATCAAATGAGAATATCCATAAGGCAAAAACTTCTTATATTTTGTCAGCGGGAAAAAAACTAATTTTGTGTTTTTCTTTTTAAATTCCCTGGCTTCGGGATATTTTAAATCAAAAAAGAGTACATACTCATTTTTTTTATCAAGCTCAATCAAATTCTTGACTAAAAAATAAGTATAATGGCCCACTCCGGCCCGCTCTCCCATTTCTGGTGATAAAATTGTACGGCAGTCTATTCCTATTTTCATATACATTTATTTGATTCGGGTTCGCCAGAAGGCTCACCCTATTTGGTCTATATCAAATAGCCCGAGCCTTCTGGCGAGGGCACATTACTCAGGATTAAAAATTACATCTTTTTAGGTGCGCTCACTCCCATTAAAGCCAAAACATTTTCTAAAACTTCTTTAGTGGCCTTAATTAATTCCACTCTGGAAGCATTAACTTTTTCGTCTTCTATCACCCGGCATTGGTTATAAAAATTGTGAAACTTTCTGGCTATCTCAATAGAATAAAATGGCAATTTATGAACCTCGTAAGTCGTCGCCACTTCTTCCAGAATATCAGGAAATTTTATTATCTCATTTAGTAATGCTTTTTCTGAAGCCTCTCGCAATTCAATTTTTTTGGCTGGTTCCGCTTTTTTAATCTTTTCTAAAATACTGTAAATTCTGGCGTGCGCATACTGCACATAATATACCGGATTTTTATCAGACTTTTCTTTAGCCAAAGAAATATCAAAATCCATATGCTTATCCAGGGAGTTCATTAAAAAGAAAAACCGCATCGCATCTATTCCTACCTCATCTACCAATTCATCCAAGGTCACAAACACGCCTTTGCGCTTGGACATCTTCAGCTCTTTGCCTTTAAATATCAATCTCACATTCTGGTAAATAATTACATCCAAAGCATCCTTCTTATCCAGAATCTCGGCCGCTGCTTTTAACCTGGCAATATCTCCATGATGATCAGCTCCTAAAATCATTATTACTTTACTATATTTTCTTTTCATTAACCTATTTTCCATGTAAAGAATATCAGAAAAAAAGTAAGTTGGGTTACCGTCCTTTTTTATAACCACCCTATCTTTATCATCACCAAATTGCATACTCTTAAACCAGACTGCGCCTTCTTTCACATAAATTAAATCTTTTTTCTTCAATTTATCCAAAGCTTTTTCCTGAGCATTGTCTTCATATAAAAATGATTCCCGGAACCACTGATTATATTTTATACCGCATTTTTTCTGCAATACATCCTGGGTGTTCTTTATCATTTTCTCCAGGGCCTCTTTTTTTACCTTGTCTTTTACGCGCGCAAATTTTTTCTTATCCGAAATATTAAAATCATCAATTTTAATTTCTTCCGCTAAATCCTTTATATATTCGCCCTGATAAAGCTCTTCCGGAAAATCAACTTTTACGCCCTGGCTTTGAAAATAACGGCGTATCACGGATTCGCCTAAGGTCTCAATCTGCTTGCCAAAATCATTAATGTAATATTCTTTATAAGGTTTATAGCCCTCTTTTCTCAAAACGTTAGTCAGCACATCGCCGGTAAACCCGCCCCGGCCATTTCCCATATGTAAGGGTCCGGTGGGGTTGCCGGAAATAAATTCCAGCTGGATCTTTTTATTTTTCCCTAAATCCTTTTTTCCATAATTATTTTTCTCATCCAATATTTTTGCCAGTTCCCGGTGCAAATAATTTGTGCCAATAAAAAAATTAATAAAACCAGGCGGTGCCACATCCACTTTTGTAAACGCCGGCCCTTCCAGATGCTTTACTATCATTTCTGCAATCTCCATGGGATTACGCTTCAATTTAGAAGCCAAAACCATGGCAATGTTTGTGGAATAATCACCAAATTTTTCCTGGTCTGGATACTCCACTTGAAATTCAGGAACGCCAAAAAGAAAAAAATCTTTGCGTTTGATTAAATGATTGACGGCATTTTCTACTTTCTTTTTAACTAATTCTTTCATTAATTTAATTCCTTTATTAACCGATTATATATTTTTTCTGATTTATTTTCGACCTGTTCATATAAATTATTTCCCTGAGCATCAATGGTTACCCATAAAGGCATGCCCGGCTCTCCCACTTTTAAATTCCAAATCGCTTCCGGGATACCAAAATCTTTTTTATATCCGTTCTTTATTTTCATTAATCTGGCCGGAATCACGCCCACCCCGCCCAAGCCTTCCAGGTACACAGCGCCTTTGCCGATATTATTCATGCCGCCTTTTCCGATTATGGCTTTGATATTATATTTTTTTACAACTTGAGCCTGATAATCATCCATTCTTAAACTCGTGGTTGGTCCGGCTGATACCAAACAATCCTGGCAATTTCCCGCCAAAATTCCGCAATGATATATCACATTACTAATATCTATTTTCTTTTTTTCTTTAAGTAAATATTCATGCGCTCTATCTCTGGCCGTAGTAATCATGCCATCAAGTAAAATCCTGTCGCCTGCTTTTAAATTATAATTCTTCCTTATCGGTGCATTTACTTTTTTATATTTAGAATAGTCTGGTTTATATTCAGGAAATTTAACTTTTGCTACTTTCTCACCCAGTTTTCGGCGACGGTCGGCATAGCACATATAGCAAACAGCCACATAGAAGCTGGCCGGATGTCTAAAACTCTTTGATAAATCAGAAATAAACACATCAAGAATAGTAGTCTTGCCCCCTAATCCCAAAGGTCCAATCTCTAATTCATTGCACCTCTCCAATATTTTCTTTTCTAAACTTGCTGTCTGCTTATTTTTTGATCTCTCTCCAACTTTTCTTAAAAGTTGGATTTTAGAATTCTCTATTGCGCCTGCCATTGTCCCGCTAACCGCGATTCCCAAGATTCCCGGTGAACAACCTTTGCCCTGAGCCTCGAACACAGTTTGCAAGGCTGCCTTTATAATGCCGTTTTCGTTTCTGTCTGGTCCGGTCATTTTAATTATTTGGGAGACATTTTCTGAACCGCCGCCTTTAAGCATTAAATTAATTTCCGTATCAGGTTTATCCCAAAAATCAATATGAATTTCTGGGATGTTTGTGCCAATATTTTTATTATCAGATATTCTTACAGAATTTTCTCTCAAAGGAACTTGTTTTGTAGCTCGATCAGTAGCCAAGTTGATAATGTCAATAACTTTTTTATCATAATTATTTTTTCCAAACTTAACATAAAAAACCGGCGTACCTGTATCCTGGCACATGGGCTTGCCTTTCTCCTGCGCCAATCTTAAATTCTCCAAAATAACAGAAAAAATCTCATAAGGCCTTGATCCCTTGTTTTCTTTGTTTCTTGCCTTAATTAAAGCCTCTCCAATATCAAAAGGGATACCGCAAGCCGTATCCTTATATAATTGGACGATCTGATTTTCTAATTGCTTATTATTCATAAAGATTTTTAAATTATACAAGAAATCTTGAAAAAATCAAAGTTTCCTATATACTTAGCCCATGCCAACATTAGCAAAAAATAAGGAAGGTTTGTATAACTATGAAATCCTGGATAAAGACGAGGCTGGCTTAATATTGTTTGGAGGAGAAGTAAAAGCCACAAAAAAAGGATTAGCTAATTTAAAAGGTTCTTATATTGCCTATGAAAAAGATAATCTTTGGCTAAAAAACGCCCATATACCTGCTTATCAGCAAAAAAATCAACCTAATTACGAACCAAATCGTCCTCGAAAAATATTAATGCATCGAAAACAGATTGATTCATTAATGGGAAAATCAAAACAACAAGGCTTGACAATACTGCCTATTTCCTTATATACTAAGAGCGGACTAATCAAGGTCCAAATAGGATTAGCTCGCGGTAAAAAGTCAAAGGACAAACGCGAACTTATTAAAAAACGTGAAGTTGACCGTAAAATCAGCCGGGCTTTGCGCAATAAAGCGTCCTAATTTAGGGGATGACTATAATCGATGGAACCTTTACATCTTACTTTTTTCTTAGTAAAGCGTCTATAATGGCTTTTCAAAACACTATAGAATTCTAAGTGCAAAAAACTTAGTAGCAAACGCTAAAGCCAGTGTAAAGCAATTTGCACAAAGCTTTGCCTTTGCACCAGCTGTTGCTTAATTTTGCGACAGCCATCCGCCCTTCTGACGCCTCTAGGAATGAACGCGGGTGCCATTTTTTGAGGCTTATCCTTTCGATGTTGCTAAGATTGGAAACATTTATAGCAGCTTGGGTTTTAACTTTTTTGTATGTTTTTCAGGTTAATTCCGAGATTCAAAACATTCTATACTAAGTAAACAAGGGTAGGAGAAAGTTTCAGACGTGGGTGTGATACCCTCCATCTCCACAATTAAGCATTAATAAAAAATAAAATTTCAAAACAAGAGTACCGAAAAAACGAAGAAATTCGCGTTCCAGAAGTTCGTTTAATCGGTGAACAAGGAGAAAAAATCGGCGTGCTTTCCACAAAAGAAGCCTTATTCAAAGCCCAGGACTTGGGACTGGATTTGGTTGAAGTTTCTCCCAAGGCTGATCCGCCTGTATGCAAACTTGTCGATTTCGGCAAAATGAAATACGAGCAGGAAAAAAAGGAGCGCAAGGAAAAAGCCAATCATAAAAAAGTTGAGATGAAAGGAATTCGCCTTTCCGTCCATATTGGCGAGCATGATTTAGACACCCGGGTAAAGCAAGCCACAAAATTTCTGGAAAAAGGCAACAAAGTAAAAGCGGAATTGCTTTTACGCGGCCGTCAAAAAGCTCATCCTGAATTAGCCGAAGAAATGATAGAAAAATATTTCACAAAATTACAGGAAAACCTCGGTGAAGATAAAAAGATATATTACGATCAAAAAATAAAAAGACAAGGCGGCAAATTTAGCGCCATTATCGGAATCAAATAATTATACATATGCCAAAATTAAAGACAAGAAAAACTATTTCCAAACGGGTAAAAGTTACCAAAAATGGAAAACTGAAAACCAGAAAAGCTGGCCAAGATCATTTCAATGCTAGAGAATCTGGTAAAAAAACTCGCAATAAAAGAAGGGACGGAAACGTTTCAAAAACTATTGCCAGAAATGTGAAAAGAGCAATAATCAAATAATTAAGTAAAGACCCTGCCATGGCTGGGTCTCAACAAATATGCCAAGAGTAAAACGAGGTACAACCCACTTAAAAAAAAGGAGAAGAATCCTCAAAAAAACCAAAGGTTATAAATGGGGAAGAAAAAATAGAATCAAGCTGGCCACCACTGCCGGAAAAAAAGCCGGAGTTAAAGCTTATGCCGGTAGAAAAAAAAGAAAAGGCGATAAACGCAGATTATGGCAAACCAAGTTAAGCGCCGCTGTTCGGGAATATGATTTAAACTATTCAAAATTTATTGATCTCTTAAAGAAAAATAATATTGATTTAGACAGAAAAATTTTAGCAGACATTGCTGAAAAAAATCCCGAAATTTTCAAAAAAATTGTGGAATCTGTTAAAAAATAAATTTCAATCTTTTTAAAACCCCGTCTTTAGGGCGGGGTTTTTTTATTTCTTTATTTATGTTATGATTCTATCCATATGGGAGGTAAAAAATCAGCAAAAAAAAATCATAAAAACGGCCAAATCTTTAATCCCTTAAAAAGGCTTCAAAGAAGAATTTTTGATCCGGCTTCTTTGGACGAACAATCCTCAATTGATACCAATATTAAAGATTATGCCAGAGATACGGCCGGTTACTATATTTTGGTAATTATTTCCGTTATCATCATCACCATCGGCCTCATTATAAACAGTCCGGCCGTGGTTATTGGCGGCATGATTATTGCCCCTGTTATCTGGCCCTTGCTGGAACTTTCCGTGGGCGTAATTCACGGCCGCAAACGTATGCTTCAGGAATCTATTTTCACTCTTTTAAAAACTATTGCTCTGATATTAATCTTTTCTTTTTTAATCGGACTAGTTTCCCCGCTTTACGAAATATCGGAAGAAATTCTCAGCCGCACCGGCCCCACCTTGTTTAATTTGATAATTGCCCTGGCCGCCGGTTTTGGCGCTGCTTTTGCCAGCGTCTATGCCCGCCGTTCTGCGACAATTTTTGGAGTGGCCATTGCCGTAGCCCTGGTTCCTCCCTTGTGTGCCCTGGGCGTGCTTCTTTCTGCCGGCAAAATAGATCTGATTGGTGGCGCCTTGCTTTTATTTCTTACCAATTTGGTAGCCATATTAATATCTTCAATGACGGTTTTTGCCCTGGCTAAATTTTCCGGGCCAAAAACAAAATCCGGCGAAGAAAATAAAAACCGGGCTCTCATCTCCACTTTTGTAGCTTTTCTAATAATTTGCATCCCCTTGATTTACCTCACCTACAACGCCATTAGTTTAAACAAAGTTCAAAATGTCGCCTATGAATTATTCCAGGATAATTATCCGGACAAGCAAGTGGGTGATATAAAAGTTACCAAGGGTAAATATTCATATCATATAGACGGTCAGGTTTTTGGCGAAAAAGAATTAACAGTTAAGGAACTGAATAATTATTCCAAACAAATTGCCAAGGAAGTTGAAAGGTCTGTGAGCATAGACTTCAACCATGTTCCCATTACCAGTATTTCCACTTATTCAGAAGTCGACGAATAAAATATTATTAATAATAAAAACATGAGAAGATTATTTGCAGGGAGTTTAATTGTTTGCTTGTTTTTTATTTTTGGCGCTGTTTCTGTGGATGCGGCCAAACCCGGTGCTAATAAACAAGCTTTCTTTATTCACCACTCTACCGGAGAAGTTTATGTTGACGGCGGCATGAGAGAAAAAATGGAAGCAGCCGGCTACAGCCTGGAAGCTCCCTGGTGGGATGGCAATACTGATCCGCAGGACTTTCCCTCTGAATTAACCAGCTCTGCCTCCTGGGACATTATTGGCGAC